>QJZQ01000046.1 GCA_003246675.1 Nitrospirota bacterium
GCGACCTGGCGGCATCCAACATGTACTGGGCGGGCAAAGCGGCGGAAAAAATGGGCGCGGCGACAACCGCCGGCAAAATATACCAGCGCCTGGGGAAACTTCACCCCTTCTCGTTTTTTGCCTTACGGGCACGGGAAAATCTGGCCCGCCTCGAACTTCCCGAGGAAAGCGGCGGAGAAACTCCCAACATCGTCCCCATCGCCTTCGATGGCGGCCTCGCTCAGGCGTCCCCATTGGAACGCCCCCTGGCCGCCGGGGAAACTTTTCACCTGTCCCGGGCACAAGAGCTCATCGCCCTCGGGTTTTACCCCCTGGCACGGTCGGAAATCGCCCGGATCGAGAGACCCTTGTTCAGGAGTTTGTCCGGTGTCATGCGCCTGTCCGCCCTTTATAACGAAGCGCAGTCGCACCCCGATGCCCTGCGCGTCCTGCAAATCTACAAGAATTCCCTCTCACCAGCCAGATTGCGAGCCTTGCCGGAGGCGTTCTGGAAAAACTATTACCCCGCAGCCTACGGCGAGATCATCGGCCGGCACGCAAAGGATCGCGGCATCGACCCGTTCTTCGTCAACAGCCTCATCCGCCAGGAAAGTCTGTTCGACCCCCGGGCGCTTTCCCCCGCCGGGGCGCGCGGCCTGATGCAGATCATGCCGGAGACCGGCCGCAAGCTGCACGGGAAAGTTTCCGCCGACACCCCCTACGACAGTGAGATTCTCTACGACCCGGAAGTCAACATCGACCTTGGGATCCTGTATTTGCGCCAGTTGACCGAAGAGTTCGGCGGCGAAAAAGCTCACCTGCTCATTTCCTACAACGCGGGGCCGCACGTGCTCAAGAAATGGCTGAAGCGTTTCGAAAGCATCGACGATCCCGACATGTTCATTGAATCCATCCCCTACCCCGAAACCCGCAACTATGTGAAGCGGGTCATGGGGAATTACGGCATCTACAAAATTCTTTACCCGCCCACTCTCTCCCCGCCAGGTCAATAAGCGGTTGGACCGGGCCACGGATGCGGATATAATGGCGTTTTCGTTCGGAAAGCCATGAAATCAGCGATCCTCATCCATAAAGTTCCCGATTACCGGCCCGAAGCCATCCTCGGCTTCGTCGAGAAGAGCTTCGCCCTGGCCGCCGAGGGCGGGCAAGGTTTCGGCCCCGGTCAGCGGGTGCTGCTCAAGCCCAACCTGCTGCGCGCCTTCGCTCCCGAACGGGCGGTGACCACCCACCCCGCCGTGCTCGAAGCGGTGTGCCGCGCGCTGGCCGATTGTTCCGTCCGCGAAATCGTCATCAGCGACAGTCCGGCCTTCGGCAGCCTGGAAGCCGTCGCCCGTAAAGCGGGCTACGGACCTCTTCTCAAACGATACGGGGCCCGCTTCGCCCCCCTGTCGAACCCGGTGCCGCTGGTTTCGGAGGAACGGGTACCGCACCTTAAAATATCGGCGGACATCGACAATTACGACCGCATCATCAACCTGCCCAAGGTCAAGTCGCATGTGCAGATGACGCTGACGCTGGGCATCAAGAACCTGTTCGGCCTGGTGATCGGCAAGAGAAAGCCGGTGCTTCACTGCCTGGTGGATAACGACAAGGTCCGCTTTGGCCGTATGCTGGTGGACATCGCCCGGCGCGTCTCCCCCAGCCTGACCCTGATCGACGGCATCGTGGCCATGGAAGGCAACGGGCCGGCCGGCGGCACCCCCTACCCGCTGGGCCTCCTCGCCGCCGGGCAAGACCTAACCGCTCTCGACCGGGTGCTCACTGAAATCGTCGGCGCGCCTCTTGAAAAGGTCTACGCTTTGGAGGCGGCGCGGCAGAAAAACTACGGCAATTATTCCTTGGAAAATATCGAACTTTTCGGCGAAACCCACCTCGACGCCCTCAGGGTGGATGATTTCCACTTGAGCACAACGCCGATGGAGATTTCGTTCAATCCGCTACGCGTGGCCCGGTCGTTCCTGCGCCACCTCTTCGAAGTCGGCGTCAGGGAAAAATGGGCTCACCGGGATTGATCGCTGCTATCAGGGGAATGTTTGGATGCGGTAACAGGAAGTTTGGCGGGAGACGATATTAAGTCGCGCGCCGGTCGGAAGGGTCGAAATCGATGGAGCAGCAGCCGAGGTCGATACCGGCTTTCTTTTTTTTGGGGAAAAACTTTCCCGGCGTAATAAAATTGATAATCTTGTTGCCCTCCCGGCGGGTGCCAACCAGGCCGGAGGATCTCAAGATCGACAGATGGTGCGAAGCCTGCGGCTGAATCATGCCCAGCGAATCGACGATTTCACCCACGCATTTTTCGCCCTGAAGCAGAAGGCGGACGATCCGGAGGCGGGACTCATCGCCCAGAGCTTTGAGGATTTTAGCGCACTCACCTGAATCGGCAGCGGGTATCATGCGTCACAGTATAGAAGTTCGACCGGTGCCGTTCAAGCCCATTTAACCCCGCCCCCCGAAGAAAGAACCATGGCACAGGAAAAAACAGACAGCAGCCGGTGGGTGGAGCGCTACGGCGACTCGATGTACCACTACACCCTGGTTCGCGTCCGCGACGGCAGCATCGCCGAGGACATCGTCCAAACGGCTCTCATCGCCGGTCTTAAAGCTCAGGAGTCCTTCGCCGGCCGGTCCAGCGAAAAGAGCTGGCTGTTCGGCATACTGAAACACAAGATCATGGACCATTTCCGCGAGGCCAAAAAAGCCGGAGACTTCGATCCCTTACCCGACGACGCGCCCGACCCCGGGGATTACGACGCCGCGGGGCACTGGAAGAACCACCCGCGGGACTGGAAGATCGACCCGGAAAAAGCCGCGGAAAACAAGCAGCTTTCCGCCGCCCTCGCGCATTGCCTCGACGGCCTGCCGGACCGGTTCCGTCGCCTGTTCGTCCTCAAGGAGATCGAAGGCCTGGATTCCGCTGAAATTTGTAATGAGTTCAATATTAAGCCGACCAACTTATGGGTGATGCTCCACCGCGCCCGCAACCAGCTCAGGCAGTGCCTGGAGGGCCAGTGGCTGAAAAAATGACGCTGCAAACTCGAAAGTCATGAAACCCGTTACAAGCATTATGCGTAAACTCAAAATGTCCTGCGCGGACACATCGCCGCTCATCTCGGAGCGCATGGACCATTCCCTGCCGCTCATGAAGCGGCTGCGGGTGGGAATCCATCTGGCAATGTGCGAAGTGTGCAGGTATTATGAGAATCAGTTGAAGGTCCTGCGCAAACTGGCACAACACCTCGGCCGCGAGGAAGGTACAACAGAGGCCCGCCTCTCCCCCCAGGCCCGGGATAAAATCCAGAAGCGCCTCGACAACGGAATATAATCATTGTCCATACAACACATCCATCCGAAAGGGTTTTCCATGAATGATATCCATTCTTGCTGCGATGAAGAATCGTCAGAGGTTTCTCGCGACGATGTCCAGAAATTCTACTCCAACGCTGCGGCCGCCACTCAGGAGAACCTGTGCTGCCCCGCCGACTACAGCGGCGACGATCTCTCGCATATCCCCGAAGAGGTGCGCAGCATTTCCTACGGCTGCGGCAGCCCGGTGAGCCGCGCCAACCTCCGCCCCGGCGAAACACTGGCGGACCTGGGCTCCGGCGGCGGCATCGATTGCTTCATCGCCTCGAAAAGCGTCGGCGCGAGCGGACGAGTTTACGGCATCGACATGACCGACGAAATGCTCGGCGTGGCGCGCAAGAACGCTGTTCCCGTGGCCGAGAACCTGGGCTACAGCAACGTGGAATTCAAGCAGGGTTTTCTGGAGGCCATCCCCCTCGAAGACGCTTCGACGGACGTGGTCACTTCGAACTGCGTCATCAACCTGTCCACGCGCAAGCAAGACGTGTTTCGGGAGATCCACCGCATCCTCAAAAACGGCGGCCGCTTCGTCATCGCCGACATCATCTCGGAGAAAGAAGTGCCCGAGGCCATGCAGAGCCGCAAGGACCTGTGGGGCGAGTGCGTTTCCGGAGCCATGACCCTCGGCCACTTCATCGAAGCGGCGAAAAAGAGCGGTTTTATTGGCCTGTGTTTCGAAAAGGATTATCTGTGGAAAGAGGTGGAGGGCATCCGCTTTTACTCCTTCACCATTCGCGGCTACAAACTCGAACCCGCCAAAGCGGCTGCGGATGCGGCAAACGTCCAGGCCATTTATAACGGGCCCTTCGATGCGGTGACCTTCGGCGACACCCGCTTCGCCATCGGCGAGCCGGTCGCGGTGGACCGGAAAACCGCGGACATACTGGACTCGCGCGCCTTCTGCGGCGAATTCACCCTGCTCGACCCGCAGAACGAAACGCCCGCGGACTCGTCCAGCTCCTGCTGCGGCTAAAAGCCTCGGGCCCACGGCGGCCGACCCGTTTTTTCGTTGAGCCGCCCTATTTCCGGCGCGCCCCCTCACCCAATAGCTTTCCCTCCCGCCCGTGGATTTTTGCGCGGAAAATCCACCTCCCCTGTTCCCGAGGGGTCCGCCATCGGCTATACTATGGGTATGGGCAAATTATTCAATAACCTGGCGGCCAAATGGAGACCCGCGCGTTGACTCCTGCCTGGAAAACCACAAGACGGTCCCTCGAACTTTCCAGGAACAGGAAGCGCGGGGCCAATCTCTCGGACATGGGCCTGCCGCTCGCTTTCCTGAAAGGCGCGTTTCTCGAAAGGGCGCGTCTTGCCCAAGCCCGCTTGCCGGGCGCCAATCTGCGACGCGCGCGCCTCGCCGGGGCGGACCTTAAAAAAGCCACCCTGTACCGCGCCGACCTCACCGGGGCCGACCTCACCGGGGCGAACCTCGCCGGGGCGGACCTCACGGGGGCCCACCTGACCGGCGCACGCCTGGCCGGGGCGAACCTGTCCGGGGCCATCATGAAAGACGCGGTGATGATTCAGGCGCACCTGGAAGGCGCTGTGCTGAAGGGAGCCAACCTGAGCGGCATCCGCATGGAAGGCGCGCGCCTGAAGGACGCCAGCCTGGAGAGGGCCTACCTGATTCTCGCCCGCCTGAGGGGCGCCGACCTTAAAAACACCCTCCTCAAAGGCGCGGACCTGATCGGCGCGGACCTGAGCGAAGCCACCCACCTCACCTGCGAACAGTTCAACCTCACCTTCATCGACACGACGACGAAATTGCCCGATCACCTCAAATTCATCTGGGCCGAGGACGGCAGCTTCACCTGCGAGGAATGCTGAGGCCGTAGAATCTTCAGGCGGCCATCACCCCCGGGTTTCCTGCGACGCCATTTTTCTGCTCTTGAAATAATTGTAGGCGGTGGGAATCAGGGCGAACAGCCCGAGAAGTGCGAGAGCCCCGAGCACCCGCCCGGAGGCCACGTCGGCGAGGGAATCGATCGCCGCGAGGTTGCTGCCTGCATTGGCGTAAACGAAGGACCCCGGCAAAATGCCAAACATCGTCCCGAAGAAATAAAGGCCGAAGCGCACCTGCGTGAGCCCGGAAACCAGGTTGACCAGGAAAAACGGAAACACCGGCACCAGGCGCAGGAAGAGAATGTAGTTGAGCGCGTTTTTGGAAAACCCCTCGTTGAACGGCTTGAGCTTTTCGCCGAACCGGCTCTCCACCCAATCCCGGAGAACGAAACGGGCGGCGAGGAACGCCAGCGCCGCACCCACGGTGGCCCCCACGTTGACGATCAGCGTTCCATGCACGGAACCGAAAATTGCCCCCGCCGTGAGGGTCAGCAGGGTGGCTCCCGGCAACGAGAGCGCGACCACAAGAATGTACGCGCCGATGAAGCCGAGGATCGTCAGCAGAGTATTCTGGCCATAAAAGTCCCGCAGCCGTTGCAGGTTGTCCTTGATGCCTTCGAGGGTGAGGAAGCGCCCCAGGTCGAAATAATAAAACAAGGCGATCGCGGCAACCAAAAGCGCCACCAGGCCGAGTTTTTTCTTCGAGACGCCGGGCACTAAAAATGCCGCGCCGAGAAATATAAAAAGTTCTGTTTCCATGCCTCTTCCCTGATCCTGTTTATTTATTGACCCGGGTCCGGATGAAAGACGGCGAACCCGTAGCCCGCCACCGCAGGCAAGACCTTTCCTTTTGTATCACGGATGATCGCCGTTCTCGACTCAGAATCATAAGGGACCGTAAAGGCGATTCCGGGTGTCCATGACGGGGCGCGCCGCTTTTCCCAGGTCGGAAAAGCCGCAGGCCTTCGCCTCCCCACCGATGGCGATGACAATGACCCTCTCCTTCAATGGCAACTCAGAGTTCACCCGGCTCGCATTGAACATGCGGCCGGAACTAAACTCGCTGCTTTTTTAGTCGGCCGGGAGAGAGCCACCTTACACGAGGAAGCGGTGGGTGGGGGAATGGGACGCCACAGATGCGAGGCGTCTTCAGGTTTTATCAGGGGAAGCCTGGGCGGAAGCGCAGTTCATTTTCTGGTGCAGGTCGGCGAGCTTGCCGGCAAACACGTCGTGCAGCTCGCCGCGAATCTTCTGCGTATCGTACTCCACCATCGACCCGCCTCCGTTCAGAAATTCGATCTGCTGGTTCACCTTGAGACAGGCCTCGCGGGCTTCCTCCGGCTTGCTGGCCGCGGCAAGGCCTTTGATCATCAGGTCGCAGAACTCAATGCCCGCTTCCACCGATTCAATCAGCTGCGGGTTGATCTGGTAGTTTTTGCTCTTCTTCAGTTCGCCGGTAATTTCGAGAATCTGCATGAAATGTTTCTTGGCACTTTGGTAATCGCCGTCCAGAACCCCCTGCAGGGCCTGCATCATGGCGAGCTGCTTGTTGCCCTTGAAGCCGCTGACAGGAGGGTTGACGAAGTAGCGCTTTTCCATCTCCTGGATCAATTCGAGGACTCGGGCGCGGCTGGTGGCGGGCGACAGCCTGTTCTCAGCGGGCAGGCCGGCGTTTTGCCGGTTGATCTGCTCCGAGATGTAAAACCAGATGAGCGTCTTCATCGCCAGCGGGGTGGAGGGAGCGCCGGCCTCGAGGGAATGTTCGATATGGCCGATCCCTTCCTCGCGCAGGTCCTTGCCTCCCTGCATGATCAAATTGCCTATCCCTCCCAGGCGGCTATTGCCGTAACGGTAAATGCCTAAACCGAAATACGCATCGACCAGGCCGGGGTTAAGCTCCAGGGCCTTCTCCAGATGGTTGTCGGCCTGCAATCCGTTGATGAGGGCGCTCAGCAGATTTCCCTCGCCGTATTCGAAAATACCAATGTATCCCTCCACCGCGCCCAGAAACATGTAACCTTCGGCCCGCTCTTTCTCCGTCAGGTCGGAATGATCGAGGATTTCGTTCGCCAGGTCCTTGGCGCGGTTGCTGTAAAAGGAAAACTCTTCCGCCACCGCTTGCACCTTGTACTTGCTGGTGAATGCCAGCACATGGCAGAATTCGCCGAGAATCCCCGAATAATAAAAATAATACTTCATGAGCTGCATGCGGTTTTTCAGACTCGGCGGGGCGGCTTCCAGGCGGGTGATCTGTTTTTCGAAAATTTCAAACCATTTGTCGAAGTTGTAGTACAGCGTGTCTGTGAGGGCCTGACGCACCAGCTCGTCGGAGGGAAGAAGCTCCTCTATCTCAGGCAGCGGGCTGAGTTTTGGCGCCTCGGCGGCGGGCGCCTCGGTGCCCCCCCACACGGCAGCGGCAATCACAATAAGAACGAGGTGGCGAACGAGGGGAAGGAGCTTATTCATACAATCCTGTATTCGCAATGGAAGAAACGAACCGCCTTGTGAGGCCCCGCCCGCCGGTGCAAAGGGCCTGCAACTCCGCCGACGTAGCCATTGATCGATTGGACCGGGCCGCGAAGTTGCCGGAAAACTCCGCGCACGATGGCCTTTAGCACACTCGCCACTTCAGGCAACCTGCCCGGCCAGCAACCGGCGTACCTGCTCGGCGCGCCGGTGGTCCGCCATTTTAACGTAAAGTTTTTCCGCTTTGCGCAGGTGCAGGGTGGCTTTCTCCGGCTCCGCCAGCGGGCCCTGATAAAGAACACCGAGGACATGATGCCCGTCGGCGAAATCGGGCTTGAGGCGCACCGCTTCCATGACCGCCTCACAGGCTTCCGCAGGGCGGCCGGCATCCATGAGGGTGAGCCCGAAAAAAAACTGCACCTGCACCGAACCGGGCTTGAGACCGGCGGCGCGCTTCACCGCCTGCACCGCATCATCGAGCTGCCCCGACATTTTCAGCGCCACTCCATAATAGTACTGGATATTCGCCTCATCGGGATAAATCTGGACACCTTTGGACAGCCACTCGACGGCGTTTTCGATCTCCCCCTGCTTGATGAAGGAAGCCCCAAGCGCCACGTAGGCGTGCTTGAAGTCGGGCTTGATGGAGAGGGCCTTCTTGAGCGCCCCGATCGCCTTGTGGATCACCGGGATGCCCGCATCGGCCAGGCTGCCGTAGGCGATGCCCATGTTATAAAAAGCGTCGAGGTAAAGAGGGTGGAGGGAGACCGCCACCTTGTAGGCGTCGATGGCGCCCTGGTAGCGCCCCTGCCCCTGCCTTCTCAACCCCTCCTTGAGCCAGGCTTCAGCGGCGCTTTCCTTGTCCTGTATATCTTCCCTGGAATGCCCGAGCTGGTGCGCCAGGGTGGCCTGTTGCAAGTTGTTGTTGCGGAGAAAAATCTCCTCCGCCGTCTCCAGGTATTTCTCCGCCCGCTTGGGGTTGCGCAATTTCTTGATGTGGATCGCCCCCAGCTCGAAAAAGGCCTCGGCGAAATCCGGCCACAGGCGCACCGCTTTCTTGAACGCCTGCCGGGCGGGCGCGGCAAGGCCGTGCTCCACATACGCGTTGCCCAGGAGGTAGAACGCGTACGCGAGGGAACGGGTCCCGTGGCGCGCGCCGTCGGCCGGCCCCGACAGGCGGTCGAACCCGAGGCGCTCGTGGGTGAAGCTCAACCAGTAATCGGGAACGGAAAAATCCGGAGCCAGCGGCACCGCCCGCATGAACGCGGCCAGGGCTTTCTTCTCCCGCCCCATAAGCCAGTAGGCCTCCCCCAGGTTGAAATAGACCTGAGGATAATCGGACCGTATTTTAAGCGCACGGCGGTATTGCTCGACCTCTTCCTTGAAGTTGTCCTGGCAGCCGAAAACATGGCCGAGGAGGTGGTGCGCCGGGTAAGCTTCGGGAGTCTCGCGCAGCAACGCTTCAAAAACCTCGCCCGCAGTGGCGTAATCTCCTT
This sequence comes from Nitrospirota bacterium, assembly GCA_003246675.1. GTDB lineage: Bacteria > Nitrospinota > Nitrospinia > Nitrospinales > VA-1 > SZUA-259. The sequence goes on from QJZQ01000046.1 coordinate 9,168, forward strand.
TTATGAGCTGCTGGATGCCCTCGTCGAAAGATTCGAGATCATCCCAGGGAAAGGGCAGAAGATCGTGGATGACTTCGGTCTGCCGGGAAAACACCGGCCCCGTTTCCCGGATCGCGTCGAAGCGCTTCATCAACTCAGGATTTTTTTTCCTGAGTTCCTCGCCAAGGGTGGAGAGCGCCCCGCCCTCCTCCGCGGCGAACGCCGCGCCTTTATTTTGCCGATCCTTGTTTTTTTTCAACAGCCGCCCCGGAGTTGAAGTGGGTGAACCTGATTATAGGCTTTTCAAACGCGGAAGAAAAGAGGGGCTTCAGGCGTCCCTGGCTCCCTCGAGGTAAGCCCGGGTGGCGGGGTGGACGGGGTGGCTGAACATCGTCTCGGTGGGTCCCGCCTCGACAAGGCGGCCGGCCTCCATGAAAATCGTTTCATCGGAAACGCGGCGGGCCTGGGCCAGCTGGTGGGTGACGACGAGCAGGGTATGATCCTTTTTCAGCGCAAGGATCAACGCCTCGATGGCCAGGGCGGACTGCGGGTCCAAAGAAGACGTCGGCTCGTCGAGCAGGAGGATGTCCGGCTCGACGGCCAGGGTCCGGGCGATGGCCAGCCGCTGCTGCTGCCCGAGCGAAAGGTTGGGGGCGGGCTTGTGCATCCGGTCCTTCACCTCGTTCCACAGGGACGCCCTGCGCAGGGCTTTTTCCGCGAGGTCGGGAAATTCCTTCCGGCGCCCGGGGTCCTGGTGCTTCAAGCCAAAAATCACGTTCTCGAAAATGCTCTTGGGGAACATGCAGGGCGTCTGAAAAATCATTCCCACTTTCCTGCGCAACCGGCAGACATCCACCCCTTTTGCATAAATGTCCTCGCCGCCAATCCGCACCGTCCCCGCCACCCGGAAGCCGGGAACGCGGTCGTTCATCCGGCTCAGGGTGCGAAGCAGCGTCGATTTACCCGTGCCGGAAGGGCCGATCACCGCCACCACCGAATGTTCGCGGATGCGGGTGGAGAAGGCATCGAGCACCGGCTTGCCATTGTAGGCCACGCGGGCGTTCACAATTTCGATGGCATGCGTCATCGGTCGAACTCCATCGAGAGACGGCTCCTGAAAAACAGCGAGGCGGCGATCAGCGAAAAAACCAGGATCAGGAGCACGCACCCCGCGCCCCAGGCCGCTTCTATGGCGCGCGGGTTCACCGCCTCCTGCGCCAGGACCAGGATGTGGGTTTGCAGGGTGGGCACCGGATCGCCAAACGACGCGGGAAAACGCGCCCCCGAAAACGCCGTGGCGGTGAACAGGATCGCCGCGGTTTCCCCTGCCGCCCGCGCCAGCCCGAGAAGCGTCCCCGTCACGATGCCGAAAAAACTGTGCGGCAGCACGATGGAGCGAATCTCCTGCCAGCGCGACAACCCCAAGGCTCCCCCGGCCTCGCGGTAGTTCTCCGGCAGCGCCTCGATGGCTTCCTGCACGCTGACCTGTATTGTCGGAAGAATCATGATCGCCAGGATCAGCACTCCGGTGAGCCACGAAACCCCGGCTCCCAGGTAGATCCCGAAAAACAGGTAGCCGAGCAGGCCGAACAGGATCGTCGGCACGCCGTTGAGGGAATAGATGAGCAGGCGGAGCCCGCGCTTGAGACCGGGCGACTTCAGGTACTCCGTTTGAAACAACGCACCGGCCAGGGCCAGCGGCAGGCCGAGCGCCGCGGCGCCCACCATCAATAGAAGCGTGCCGGTGATCTGGTAGCGCACACCGCCGGCCGCACCAAAATCGCGCGACTCTTCAAGGAAAAACCCGGCGTCAAGCGCCCCGCCTCCCCGAAGAAACACTTCGGCGAGAATCAGGACAAGAACGAGAACCCCCATGCCGGCCATGATCCCCAGCACCGCCATCGCGGCTTTTTCCACCAGGCCCCGCTTCATGTCGCCCGCCCCTTGTTGAGGAACAGTTGACCCGCCACCGTAACACCAAGGACCATGAGAAACAGAACCAGCCCCAGCCCAAGCAACGCATTCCAGTGCAGCCCCGCCCCCACCGCCTCCGCCGCTTCCCGCCCGAGCTTGGAGGGAATGCTCTGCCCCGGCGCGAACAGGTTGTACCAGGGAGAGGGCACCTGGTCGCGCCCGCCGATGACCAGCATCACGGCGATGGTCTCTCCCATGGCGCGGCCAAGCCCCAGGAACACGGCCCCCAGGAGACCCGCCCTCGCCTGCGGCAAGACCACGGCCCGCACCGTCTCAAGGCGGGAGAGACCCAGCCCTTGTGCCTGGTCGCGGTATTTCCCCGGCACCGCGTGCAGGGCATCGTCGGCGAGGGTGAGAATGGTCGGAAACACCATGAGGCCCAGTAAAAGCGCGGCCGTGAGCAGGGTGTTGCCGTCGATGAGCCCGAAGAAATCCTTCACCGCCGGGGCGAGCACCCCCACGCCCAACAGCCCGTATATAATTCCCGGCACCCCGGCGAACAATTCCATGAGCGACTTCATCGCCCAGCGCAGGCGGGGTGAAAGAAACTCCGACGCCACCACCGCCCCGGCAAGGGCAAACGGCAGCACCATCGCGAGCGCAAGCAGGGTGACGACGGCGGAACCAAAAATCATCGGCCCGGCTCCGTACGACTCGCCCACCCACCAGTCTCCCCCTGTAAGGAAACGGGCCCCTTCGGCCTGAAAGACAGGCACGCTTTCCTTGACCAGAAAAAGAAAAAACAGGACGATCAGTCCCGTCGCGGTGAGAGCGAGGGCGGTCACCAGAATACGGAAAAAAACCGCGATGCTGCGGGGCTTGAACAACATGGCGCTCCAAAAAATCAGCCGGGGAAAATGGCGTCTTTCCACCGGGAAAAATCCTCTAGCGAACCTCGGGCGCCCGCACGGCGGGCTGGTAACCGAGCTTCTTCACGATCCGCTGGCCTTCCGGCCCGAGGAGAAAGTCGATGAATTCGCGGGCGAGCCCCTCGGGTTCTCCCGCCGTCACCAGGCTCAGCCGACGGACGATGGGGTAGTGTGCGGACTCGGGAAAGAACACCTCGCCGCCTTCCCTGAGGCCCACGCCCGCCACATCTTCGTTGATCCACCCCATGGACAGCATGCCGATGGCCGCATCGCTGGCGGCGATTTTCGCCTGCTCCTCATTGTTCGAACCCGTCACCAGCCGGGCGGCGGGCGCGCGCGCGGTGGCGTCGCCAAACACGTATTTCATGAATTCGTGCCGGGTGCCGCGGTGCCTCTCCTTATCCACCACCAGGATCTCCCGGTCGGGGCCGCCCACGTCTTTCCAGTTGCGGATCGTCCCCAGATAAATCGCTTGAATCTCTTCGCGGGACAGCGCCTTCACCCCCGCCTTGTAAACCGCGGAGGACACGACGCAGGCCACGCGGTCGTGGCCGATGACATGCACCTTGAGCCGGGCTTTCGCGAAGCGCCGCCCCTCTTCCGGGGCAATCTCGCGGGAAACCATGCCAATGGACGCGCGGCCCGTGCCCACCGAATTGACCCCCACCCCCGAGCCCCCCGGGTTGACGGTGATCGACACCTCGCCACCGGAACGCAGACTGAACGCCTCGGCGGCCAGGGTGACCACGGGCAATACCGTCGTCGACCCCACCACCAGCAGCCGCTTTGCCGCGGGCGGCGCAGCCCACGCGCCAGCCGCCTGGCCAAGGAGCACAACCAGGATAAATCCGAAAAACCTCATGCTTTCAACCTCTCAAACTTCAAACGGTATTTTCTCAGAATATATTGGTATATATCAATATATCCATATAATCAAGCGGACCGCCTGCTTGGTCGGGCACGCGCGCTGAACCCTACAATATTTTTTCGTTCCCCGCTTGAATTCAATGGACGGCTTCCGCCGCCGTTTTGGCGGAAAGTGGGTTTCGGGTATAATGCGCGGATGATAAAAGCCTGCATCCCCGCCGATTCACCGTTTCTCGCCCGCGACACCCGCAAGGAGCGCTGGGCCATCCCGTATCATTTCGACTGCCTCAATGCGCGCATCGAGGTTCTTCTTGCGAATAATGCCGATGCCATTCGCGGCCGGCGCATCCTCGACCTGGGTTCGCACATCGGCACCTTCGCCTACGCCGCCCTCACCCTCGGCGCCCGCGAGGTGCTGGGCGTCGACGCCGAAGCAAAAGCGGTGAACACCTGCCGCGAGCTTTTCCAGGCTCACCAGGTGCCCGCCGCCTCCGGCCGCTTCCTCGCCGGGAACGTCTTCGACTTTCTCGAGGGCGTACCGGAAAACAGCTTCGATACGGTGCTGTGCTTCGGCCTGCTCTATTACACGGCGGAACCTTACCGGCTGCTCCGGCTCATGGCCCGGGCCGCCCGCCACACCCTGCTTATCGACACCTTCACCGCCGCGTTCGCCGCGCTTCAGGGCAAGGACGCCCCGGCCATCCAGGAAAAACTCAGCGACGAGGCCCTGACGCTTCCGCTGCAAATCGTGTCGCTCACCCAGCCGGAGAAAAAAGATTACCGCCTCCCCGACTCTTTCAACCGGCGCGGCCGCGAGCTCAGCCTCATGACCCTGCCCACGCGCGCGCTGCTGGAAATCTGGTTCGAATCTCTCGACTGGAAGTACCGGCAGCTCGACTGGTCGCCGCATATCACCCGGCCCGTCACCCACCGCGACCTGATGACCCCCGAACAAAAAAAAGCCTCGCACTGGGCCGATGTCTATGCGAGCGGCGTACGCGTGGCCTACAGGCTGGATTGCGAAACAGGGGGAGCCGGCGCCGCGCCGGCCAATGAGGATGGGCGCACCTCTTCCCGATAGAGCCGGTCGGCCTCGAGGGCGATTTTGTCGTGCAGGTAAATCGCCAGCCAGCGCTTGGCGCCTTCCTTCACGAAAGTGAACGCCAGATCCTTGACCAGCAGGCCGGGGTGCTTTTTATTCACCACCTTGTAGAGCAGGCGGGAATATTTCGCCACATGGTGCAGCCGGGTTTTCTGCACCCATGCGAGGGCCTGGCTTTCCTGCAGATAATCGGCAGCGTCTTTCATCCAGAGCAGGTGCGTCACCTTGAGGCCGAGCAGCCGGCCCCACACGGGGCGGCTCCTGAGCGCGGCCAGGGTGTCGCAAAACCTCGCCACGCCTACGAGAAGGGAATAAAGCCGCGCTTCATACAAGGGCTCTTTGGCCTCGGGGTGGTGGACGCGGGCGATATCTTCCACCAATGTCCGGTACAGGCGCTTGAGCGCCTGGCCGTCGAGCGTGGCGGCATGCAGCAGGATGGCCTTGCGTGAAGCCTGCGCCGCCACCCCCGCCTCGCCGCTGAGTTCAGGCGGGGGGTCGACCTCCGGCAGGCCGCCAAGGTCTTTTTCAGTCACCTCGTCAGGCTCCCCGCCCTTCTCCCGGCCGCCGCCGTACACTTCGATGGCCAACTCGCCGACGATGAGATACCAGCGGATGAGCAGGACCTTCATCACCACATCTTTCAGCACATAGCCCAGCATCTTCAGCGTCCAGAAACTGACATCGAGCACACGCAGCAAGCCGTAGCTCCATTTGACGATGAAAAGGAGGTGGTATTTTTCCGCCGCCCGGCCCGCGGGAGAACGATACCAGGCTTCCTTTTTCTGCCAGGCGCGGGAAAGAAGAAACAGATGGCGCAGGCGAAACTGCGTGACCGGGCGTATACCCGGAAGGCGTGCGAGAGCCAGGAGACGGTTTTTGATTTCCAGGAAGGCGCTGAGCAGGTCGCCCAAGCGCGCCTCGGCCAGAGGCGCGGGCGACTCGGGGTGGTAGTGCCTGGCGATATCCCGCACCAGTTTCTGGGTTCTTTCGCCGGGGTTGAGGTCCTTCTCGCTCAGGATCCACCGGCGTCGAAGTTCATGGCAGGGGGCAATGACCGCTTCGAGGGCGGCGCGCGCCGCCGGGTCCTCGGCCTGGGCCTGTTTTCGCTCCAGATCGCGCAATCGGGAAAAGTTGAGCCAGCCGATGCGGAGGACCCCAAAACCCCGGATGGTGAGCAACGCAGCCCACAGGGCCAGCAGGGCCAGCCCGCCAAGCAGAAACCAGGACCCATTCATCGTTGCCATTGTTTCAGGTATTTTTCATCGCGGTTCTCCCCGCCGGGGACGCCCCGCAAAAAGGTTTCGGACCCGGCCTGCGGGTGCTATATTGAAGGCGGCCCGCCGCGAGCCACTTCGCGGCACACCGATGCCCTTCAACTATTTGGTGAACCCTTGACGCCCACCGCCCGCAAGCTTCTTAAAATCGGCCTGTTGATCTTCCTGTGCACAATTCTAGCGCAATGCAAAGACCGGCAGGAGAAAGATTTCGTCCAGGAAGGCATCGAGCGCACCCGTCAGGAGGATTACTCAGGCGCCGCTCAATCGTTCTTAAAAGCCATCGAGAAAAACCCCAGAAACTCGAAAGCCCATTACGGCCTGGGGGGCATTTACAACTTCCAGAACAAGCTCGACCAGGCCGCCCAGGCCTTCAACACCGCCATCGAGCTCGACCCCACCGACTACGACGCCATCTACAGCCTCGGTTACACTTACGAACTGATGGGCCGGAAAAAGGAAGCGGAGGAAAAATACCAGCGTGCGCGGGAAATGAAGTCCCGCATGCAGAGCCTCCTTGAAACCGGCCCGAAACCTCATTGAAAAGAGCCGCGGCGCTGGCCCTCGTCGCCCTCATCGGCTTCGGGTGCGCCACCGGCCAGACCGCCAGGCACAAGCCCCGGCCCTCCCGTGCGCCGGTCTTGAAACCCGCGGTCGAACCCCCGCCGCCGAATCAAACCGCCCCTACAGAAACCCATAGCCCCGCCCGCAAGATGCCGGACCGCGCCGGGTTAACACACGCCGCCAAAGGCCCGTCTTTGCTGCCGACGCATTTTAACCGCAGGGATCGATCCGTCATGGTGCTGGTGCCCACGGGGAAATACACGGTGGGGCTGCCGCCCCAGGGACAAGGGCGGGGAGAGGAGGCGCAAGGAAAACCGACGGCCCTCTTCGGCTTTTACATCGACCGCAACGAGGTCTCGGTCGCACAATACCGGCGCTTCGACCCGGCTTACGAGGGGAATACCCCGTCCCCCTGCCCCACCTGCCCGGCCACGGGGATTGACTGGTTCCAGGCCAGCCGCTACTGCCACTGGGCTGGCAAGCGCCTGCCGAAGGAAGCAGAGTGGGAAGCAGCCGCGCGCGGCCCGGGCAGCGGCCGCTGGCCCTGGGGCACACGATTTATGCCTGGACGGGCCAACCTCGCGGGCGGCGACGCCCCGGGGGTGCGGCCCGCCGGCGACTTCCCTGCGGGGGCGAGCCCGTTCGGTGCCCTGGATATGGCTGGAAATGTCTGGGAGTGGGTGCGTTCGCCCCTGGGGGGCAGGGCGAAATCCGTATCGGGAAAACAGCTGCAGGTGGCGAAGGGCGGCGGGTACCCGAGCGATGCGCGTGCGGCGGAAATCTCTTTCAGGAATTTTGCCGACCCGGCGATGAAGCACCCCGCCTTCGGTTTTCGCTGCGCAAAATACCCCCCTCCTGCGGCCCGGCGCTAAAGACCACGCCGCAAGCGCCCGGGGTCTTCTTCCCCGCCCGCGGGCCGTGAAATCAGGAGCAGCCCGAGGTGGCGCCGCAGGTGACGCACTTGAGGCAGGTGCCGTTGCGAATCAGGGTCAGTTGGCCGCATTCGTTGCACGGGTCACCCTCGTAGCCCTTGAGCTTGGCCACCTGGGCGCTTGCGCTCATGCGGGTTCCGGTGGTGAGCCGGGCGGAGGCGACGGTCTCCTTGCGCACCGCCGTGCCGTTGCCGTTCGTGCCGGCATCGGCCATGCCCGCGCCGTTGCTGACCCGTTCGGGGCTTGCCGTGGTGATGGTCGCCACCACCGGGCGCGCGCCGTTCTCGGCACTCGGGGCTTCTTTCTCTTCACCCGCCTCCAACCCCTTGCTTTTTCCGATCGCGTCGGACCGGAGGTCGTCCGGCGTCACCTGGGCAAGATCGTTGCGCCCGAGGTAGCTGATGGCGAGCTCCCGGAAAATATAATCGATGGTCGAGGTGGCCATGGTGATCTTCCGGTTGCCGGTGACGAAGCCGTTGGGCTCGAAACGGGTGAACACGAAGGCGTCGGTGAACTCTTCCAGCGGCACGCCATGCTGCAGGCCGAGGGAAATCGAAATGGCGAAGCAGTTCATCAGGCTGCGGAAGGCCGCGCCTTCCTTGTGCATGTCGATGAAAATCTCGCCCAGCTGGCCATCCTCGTATTCTCCCGTGCGCAGATAAACCTTGTGACCGCCGATGACGGCTTTCTGGGTGTAGCCGTTGCGCCGATGCGGCAGGGACCTTCGGCCCGCGGCGATGGTGCGCACAATTTTTTCGGCGACCTTCTTTACCGGTGCCTTCTCCTCCTCCAGGCCCTCATCGGTGAGGTGGCTGAAGTCCTCGCTGGCGACGCTGTTGAGCGGCTGGCTGAGCTTCGACCCGTCGCGGTAAACCGCGGTGCCCTTGAGCATCAGTTTCCAGGACAGGAGATGGGCCTTCTCGACGTCATCCAGGGTGGCGTGGTTGGGCATATTGATGGTCTTGGAAATCGCACCGGAGAGGAAGGGCTGCGCGGCGGCCATCATGCGGATGTGCGCGTCCGGATGGATGTAGCGCTTGCCGTACTTGCCGCATTTATTGGCGCAGTCGAACACCGGGTAATGCTCTTCCTTGAGATGGGGCGCGCCTTCGATGGTCATCGTGCCGCAAATGGCGTCGTTGGCACGCAGGATATCCTCTTCGCTGAAACCGAGATGGCTGAGCAGGTTGAAGTCGAACGAGTTGAGCTGCTCGTCGCTGAGACCCAGAATATTTTTCGAGAAGGCCTCGCCGAGCACGAATTTATTGAACGCGAAGGTGATGTCGAACACCTTGGGCAATTCTTCCTCGATGGCGTCGAGCACCTCGTCGGTGAAACCCTTGTTCCCCAGGGTCTCGCGGTTGATGGCCGGGGCGCCGTCGAGCGTGCCGGAACCCACGCAGTATTCGACGATCTGGCGGATCTCCTTCGCCGCGTAGCCGAGCCGCCTGAGCGCCGCCGGCACCGACTGGTTGATGATCTTGAAGTACCCGCCGCCGGCAAGCTTCTTGTATTTGACCAGGGCGTAGTCGGGTTCGATACCGGTGGTGTCGCAATCCATGAGCAGGCCGATGGTCCCCGTGGGGGCGATGCAGGTGGTCTGCGCGTTGCGGAAGCCGTACAGCTTGCCAAGCTCCATCGTATCCGCCCATTCCCTGAGCGCCGCGCTGTGCAGGTAGGCCGGGCAATGCCGGGCGGAGATGCCTTGCGGAAAGATGGTCAGCCCTTCGTATTCTTTCGATTCAAAATTTTGCACCGCGCGCTGGTGGTTGCGCAACACCCGGAGCATGGCGCCCTTGTTTTTCTTGTACTCCAGGAACGGACCGAGGTCGCGCGCCATTTCCGCCGACATGGCGTAAGACGCACCGGTGAGCAGGGCGGTGATGGAACCTGCGATCGCCCGGCCCTTTTCCGAATCGTAGGGGATGCCGAGCACCATGAGCAGCGCACCGAGGTTGGCGTAGCCGAGGCCCAGGGTGCGGTAATCGTAACTTTTCTGCGCCATGATCTCGCTTGGGAACTGCGCCATCATGACGGAGATCTCGAGCGTCAGCGTCCACAACCGGCAGGCGTGGCGGAACCCCTCGACGTCGAACACGCCGGTCTCTTCCTGAAAAAACTTGATCAGGTTGATCGACGCCAGGTTGCAGGCGGTATCGTCGAGGAACATGTACTCGGAACAGGGGTTGGAGGCGTTGATCTTGCCGCCTTCCGGGCAGGTGTGCCATTCGTTGATGGTGGTGTCGAACTGCAGACCCGGGTCCGCCGATGCCCAGGACGCGAGATTGATCTTATCCCAGAGGTCCCTGGCCTTCAGCGTGCGGGCGGCCTTGCCGTCGGTGCGGCGGATCAGGTTCCAGTTTTCATCTTTTTCGACGGCGCGGAGAAAGTCGTTGGTCAGGCGAACCGAGTTGTTGGAGTTCTGCCCCGAAACCGTGAGGTAGGCCTCTGAGTTCCAGTTGGTGTCGTATTCCTCGAACTCCATGCCCTTCACCCCCTGGCGGGCAAGCTGGATCACGCGGTAGATGTAGTTTTCCGGAACGAACACCGCGAGGGCGGCACGCACCGCCTGGCGCAGGGGTTTGTTGACCTTGATATCATAGCGCGCCTCTCCCTCGTGCTCGCCATCCGTGCAGGCGGCGAGAATGGCCTTGAGGCTGTTGCGGCAGACGCGGCTGCCGGCGGTGAGGGCGGCGACCTTGCGCTCCTCCTTCATTTTCCAGTCGATGAATTCTTCGATGTCCGGGTGGTCGAGGTCGAGGGTGACCATTTTCGCGGCCCGGCGCGTGGTACCGCCGGACTTGATGGCGCCGGCGGCGCGATCGCCGATTTTCAGGAAACTCATCAGCCCGGAAGATTTGCCGCCGCCGGACAACGGCTCGCCGGAACCGCGCAGGTTGGAAAAGTTGCTCCCGCATCCGGAACCGTACTTGAACAGCCGCGCCTCCTGCCGCCACAGGTCCATGATGCCGCCATCGCCCACGAGGTCGTCGCCGACGGAAAGAATGAAACAGGCGTGCGGCTGCGGCCGCTCGTAGGCGTTCAGCGACTGCTCCACCTGGTTCGTCTCGGGGTTGAAATAATAATGACCCTGCGCCGGGCCCTCCATGCCGTAAGCCCAGTTGAGCCCGGTGTTGAACCACTGCGGCGAGTTGGGCGCGGCGAACTGGTTGGCCAGCATGAAACGCATTTCATCGTAATAGGCGCGGGCCGCTTCCTCGTTGCTGAAGCATTTGTTTTTCCAGCCCCAGTAGGTCCAGCAACCCGCCAGGCGGTGAAACACCTGCCGGGAGTCGGTCTCGCGTCCGTAACGTTCGCTTTCGGAGAGGCCGGTGAGGGCCTCCATATCGGGCCGGGAGGGGCAAAGCCAGGTGGGCACCCCGGGTTCCTGCGCCCGCTTCATCCGCGCGGGCACGCCGGCCTTGCGGAAATACTTCTGCGCCATGATGTCCACCGCCACCTGCGACCAGGTCGAGGGAACCACCACGCCCTTCATCTCGGAAACCACCGAGCCATCGGCATTGGTAATTCTGGAGATCCGTTCCACGAACTCCACTCCCTGGTAGGGATCTTTCCGGTTTTTGGTGAAGGCTCGATTGATGCGCATGGGAAAACTCCAGGTATTTTAAATAATAGTTCGTATATGAGGGGCGAGAGAGGGGGAAATTCTTTTTATGCCCCTTGAATTCGGCAAAAATTCGGGATGGCGCCCCGTGGGGCCGCATCGAGGAAGCAACTATAATATATCATATATTGTGTAGTCAAATAAAAAATACCACAATATGTAGCGGTCCCCCTGCTTTCCACCCCCAACATCCATGGTGCCCTGACCTTCTATATGTAAGAGAGTTTTAATGGCAGAATTATGCCACACTCAAGGCGAAAATAAAACGAAAATGCGGGAAAGGCCGCCGCCGGTTGCGGGCTCAGGGCATCTATCGGCGATGCGAAATTAAGATTTATCGGGCGGATTGACCTAGTTTTCGAGGACTTCGATCCGCACTTTCCCGACGAAAGGCATCAGTTTCATGGGGTTTTCCTCGGCCCCCTCGCTCAGCTTGATATGGGTGGCGTCCACCTGGTCCTGCCCGAAGGTCGGGTCGAGGGCGCGCCACTGGCCAATGTAAACCTCAGGCCAGGCATGGTACAGGAAACCTCCATATTGAGAGGAATAGACCAGCCCGTTGACGATCTTGGTGGGAATGCCCGCGGCGCGGGCCAGGGCGGTGAAAAGATAGGTGTGCGACTGGCATTCGCCGCGCCCGTCGTTGAGCGCATCCAGAGCGGTGGTGGCGTCGACCAGCTCCTTCTTCAGGTTCGAGTAAACCCAGCGGTTGATCGACCGCGCCGCCTGCCAGGCATCGGGCGAGCCGTCGGTGAGCTTCTGCGCCAACCGGCGGATCTTCGGGTGCCTCGCCTGCACCTCGGGCGATTCGCCCAGCCATTCGGCGCCGCCCGCCGCGCCCAGGGGCCGGGCCCCGCCGCCGGGCGGGGGCAACGGCTCGGCGTTGATTTCCAACGTCGAACTGTAGGAACCGTCCGCGGCTTTCTCGGAGTGCAGGATCTTCTGCCGGTGGTCCTCCGGGATGCCTTCGGGGGAGCGGATGTTGGTCAAAAGCAGCTTCATCCGCCGCCGGGTTTCGGGCCGGAGGATGTCGCTCGCCGGTTTCACCAGGCTGAGGGTGATGACGCTGCTCACCGAGAGCGGGTCCTGCCCCATATCGCGGGCGATGCTTTCCGGCTCTTTCACCGACTCGAAGCCCTGGCTGGTCCGCTCGCGCATCATCCCCCCTTCTTCGGTGATCCACAGGGTGGATTCCATGCCGCTCATATCATAAGTCACCACGAAGGTGGGTACGCTTTTGCCCTGGTAGTCGACGTTCTCGCGCCGGACGACGCGGTAGCGCAACTTCGACATCATCTGAAAGGGTTCGATGAGCACGTCGATCGCCCCCTCCCGCCCTACCTTGAGGCCCTCGGCCATCAGGTTGAGTAAAAACGTGGAGGCCAGGGCCGAAC
>QJZQ01000138.1 GCA_003246675.1 Nitrospirota bacterium
CCGGTCACGTCCGCCACGTCGCCCTGGCTGGGGAGCGGCTTGTTGAACAGGGTCTTGCGGTTCGCGCCCGCCACGGAGTAACCATGGGGGTTGTGCAGAATGTCCTTATCCTGGTTGGTGACCAGCGCCAGGCCTTCCTTCTGCCCCTTCGGGGTCTTGCGGATCACGCCCATCTTCGGGAAGATGTCGCATTGCTTGAAATCGAACGCCGCGATGGGGTCCGCCGACCAGTCCTTGCCCTTGGAGATGTTCTCGATGAATACCACCGCGTCCTTCAGCTTGCCGCCATTGACCGCAACCTTCGTGCGCGGGCGAACGCCGTCCTTGGCGTCCGGATGCGTGGAGCAGAACTCGACGTTCTTGCCTTTGGCAAGGTTTTCCATGATCGGCGCGGGAGCGTCGCCCTTGAGCGTGATGGTGCCCGAAATCGAGCCCTTGCCGGCAGCGCCACCCTCATAATCCTTGTCAGCAAAACTCGTGCTGGTGATGCCGAGAGAAAAAATCGCGATACCCATTGCTGCAGTCCATTTTTTCATTGTCCTCACCTCTTTCGGTTGACGATTCACAGATTCCTGTTTATCCGCCTTGGCGGATTTTCTTCTCATATATTTTTTTGCCGAACAAATCCCGAGGCCTGCTTGCCTCCTCTTTTCACCTGGGGCCTCAGCCGCTCCTCGGTGATCGCGTTATAAAAACTCTGCCAATACCCCTGGCTGGCTTTTTCCGGTGACACGACGCGCTTGAGCTTGCCCTTCGCGTTGTAGATTCTCACTTCGTAAAACATCCGGGCCTCCTTTCAAAGCGGCGGGCCTTGCCCTGCCGGGTTCGGGTCCGTCTATACTTTGGGGGGACCTCCCGGCAAAATGGGGGGGTGACTTTTGCCGGGAGGTTTCGATGGCCTTTTGAAGGGAACCCCACCTGTCCTTTTTTAACCGGGTCTGTCATCCTTCCCGCCATCGACTCATTCCACCCATACTAAGAGCAAAACGAATGCCAAATGCGCCAGAGCACCGCAAAGGATTCCATAACTTGCCATATTTAAATGGGTTGTGTGATTACTGCCGACCCGTCGAGCAAACTCGGGCTGCGCCCTGGAGAGGATATCGTCCCAAAACGGGATGTTAAGTCTTGATTTGGGACTCAAAATGAGACTTGTAGCGGGGCTGGAACAGACAGGCGAAATTCCGGGGAGGTCAGCGCAGGCCGAACTTTTTCACCATGCGGTAGAAGGTGCTGCGGGCAATCCCCAACTGGCGCGCGGCGCGGGGGATGTTGCCACCGGCGAGGCGCAGGGCTTTGGCTGCGGTCTGTTTCTGCACCTCGTCCCAGGGCTGGGGGCCTGAGGGCTCCGGGGAGACAGCCGGTGCACCGTCGGCAGCGGGGGGCTGCTCGGCGGCCTTTTCGGGCGAGGCCACCTCCGGCGGCAGGGAGCCGATATCGATGCGGCTGCTGCCGGTGTTGATCATCGCCTGATAAACGACGTTTTCCAGCTGGCGGACATTGCCGGGCCAGCCATAATTCATCAGGGCCTCCATCGCATGCGGGCTGATCGAGGTCACCGCCCGGTCGATCTCCTCCCGGTATTTTTTCAGAATGTGGGCGCACAGGCGGGGAATATCTTCCTTTCTTTCCCGAAGCGGCGGAACTTCGATGGGGAACACCGCCAGGCGGTAATAAAGATCCTCACGGAACCGCCCTTCGGCCACTTCGCGCTTCAGGTCCTTGTTGGTCGCGGAGATGACGCGAAGGTCGACATGGATGCGCGTGTTCTCGCCGATGCGCTCGAAGGTTTTTTCCTGCAGGACCCGGAGCAGCTTGGTCTGCGTGCTCGGGCTCATTTCCGCCACCTCGTCCAGAAACAGGGTGCCGCCGTTTGCCAGTTCCAGTTTCCCCGTCCGCGCCTCCACCGCGCCGGTGAAAGCGCCCTTTCGGTGGCCGAACAGCTCGCTGTCCTGCAAGGTTTCGGGAATGGCGCCGCAGTTGATGTCGACGAACAGGCCCTCTTTGAACCGGCTGCCATAATGGATGGCGCGCGCCAGAAGTTCCTTCCCCGTTCCGCTTTCGCCGAGCAGCAGGACGCTCGCCCGGCTGTCCTTCACCTTGTTGACCTTTTCCAGAACCCCGGCCAGGGCCCGGCTGTTGCCGATGATGCCGTTTTGGGCGTGCACTTCCTCAAGCTCCCGCTCCAGGTGGCGCACCCGGCGCACCAGGCTCTGGCTCTCGGTCGCCTTCTTCAGGCAGGGAATGAGGCGGGATTCCTCCACCGGTTTGAGCAGATAGTCGAACGCGCCCAGCTTGACCAGCTCGACCACGGTCTCCACGTCGTCGACGTTGGTCACCATGATGACCGGGATGTCCTCCCTCTCTTTGCGCAGGGTTTTCAGCGTTTCCTTGCCGCCGATGCCGGGCATCATCAGGTCGAGAAACACGGTGGCCGGGTTTTCATCGAGCGCGTCCAGGCAGGCCTCGCCACGGTCGAAACATTTCACACGGTAGCCCTTGCCTTCGAGGAGGAGGCTCAGGATGCGCTGCTGGTGGCGGTCGTCGTCGACGACGAACAGTAATTTTTTATCCATGGGTACGTCCTGCCTCGAAAGGGCGGGAGGGGGTCAGGGTGACGGAAACCCGCGGCCCCGGGCGGGGTCCTGCGGCCGCCATCGACCGCTGTTTTTCATTATAGCCAATGGCGGGGGCTTTTAACAGGGCGGCCGAAAGAGCATTTTCCTGGCCCTGGGATGAGGATGCTATAATGAATATTTTTTTTCGTCCACTCGGTGAGCAATGTTGAAAAACCGGCGTCTCGTCCTCTTAATCGTTTTTACGGTGGTTGTCGCCCTCAGCTTCTGGGGCGTTTCCCGCTACCCCGCCCTCGGCAGCAAGGCGGCCATGTCCGGCACCGAAGGGTTCGAGGACAACCTCTCCCCCGAAGCGGCGTTTCACCCGCCGCAAGACGCGGGGTGGGGCACGCGCGTGCTCTACACCTCCCTCAACTGGTACGAGACCAACTGGCGCGGCATGGCCTTTGGCCTGGTGCTGGCGGGGGCCTTTCTCACCCTGCTCGGCTACCTGCCGAAGAACTCTTCGTCGGGCCGCTTCAAGAACAGCTTCATGGGCATGCTGGTGGGAACCCCGCTCGGCGTGTGCGTCAACTGCGTCGCGCCCATCGCCAAGGGGATCTACGAAGCGGGCAGCCGGGCGGAAACCGCTCTCGCCGTCATGTTCAGCTCGCCCACGCTCAATATCGTCGTGCTCACCATGCTGTTCACCATCTTCCCCCTGTACATGGGGGTGATGAAGCTGGCCGCGACGTTCCTGCTCGTTCTGGTGATCGTCCCGCTGATCTCGCGCAACCATCCCGCCGGCACGGCCACGGGCCCCGGCGACGAATCAGCACAGGTCTGCGCGATACCCCCCGCAACCGAGGCCTGGCTGGCGGCGCTTTGCGGCGCGGCGGCGGATTACTGGAAAAGCTTTCGCTACATCGTGGTGAAAACCGTTCCGCTCATGTTCCTGGCCGGGTTTCTCGGCGCGCTGCTCAGCCATTTGTGGAGCTTCGACAAGCTCATCGGCGTGAAGCTCAACCTGGCCAGTCTGGCTCTCGTGGCGGTGATGGGGACCTTCCTGCCCCTCCCCATCGCCTTCGACCTGATGCTGGCGCAGGCGCTCATGATGTCGGGCATGGCTCCCGGTTTCGTGATGGCGATGCTGTTCACCCTGGGCACGTTCAGCATTTATTCGGCGATGATCGTCGCACGCACGTTCTCAACGGCGCTTGCCATCCAGCTGTTTGCCCTGGTGACGGTGCTGGGCGTGGGTCTCGGCTTCGCCGCCGATTATTATTCAGAGTACAAGTTCATCCACTGGTTGAGGAGCTATGAGGCGTTCGCGTTCTCCGAGCCTGCTTCCGCCTCCCCACAGGCCAATCCGGGCCAGGCCACGCGGGCGCCCACCACCCCCCGGCCCTACAGCCCCTTCATCACCGAAGGCGAGGTGCGGGTGGACGCCGCACCGCACACCGCCCGCCGCAACCTGGGCGAAAAGCCCTTCACTAAAATCTCCGGTCCGGAGTTGGGCATCACCTACTCGAACCTTCTGACGCCGGAAGTGTTCTTCGATCCCTTCTTTTTCGGCCGCGGCATCGCCTCGGGAGACATCGACGGCGACGGCTGGACCGACATCGCCATCGCCACCGATCACGGGCTGGAAATTTATCAGAACGTCGACGGTGGCCGCTTTCGAAAGCTTGCCCTCGCGGGCGACCTCGATGACCGGCAGGCTATCGCCGTCGCCCTGGTGGACCTCGACCAGGACGGCGGGCTCGACGCCTTCGTCACCACCTTCAGTGGGGGCAACTTTCTGTGGATCGACCCGCTCAACCTGCGGGGCAAGCGCCGCGTTCTTCCCGTCCCCAACGGCGGGGCGCTACTCACCAACGCGCCGGGCTTCGCCGACCTCGACCGGGATGGCTTTCTCGACATCGTAAACGGGAACTATTTTCTCGGCGTCATGACGCGGACCCCGGTGGACACCGCCGTGGACCATCTGGTGATGAACAAGAACCTGCGCTTCGAGCTCGCCCCGCTTCCCGGCCTGCCCGGACAAACCCAGACCACGTTGTTCTCCGACATCAACGGCGACGCCCTGCCCGAGCTGATGGTGGGGAACGATTACCGCGTGGCCGACACCTACTACCTGGGCGGCCCCGGCGGCGCACTGCAAAAGCTACGGCATCAGGATGGGCTGATCCCCGTCACCACGCAGAACACCATGAGCATGGACACGGGGGATTTCAACAACGACCTTAAGCCCGACCTTTACCTCGCCAACATCGGCTTCAGCCGCGGCATCGATGTGGTGTCGAATATTTTCGGCGATTCCATGCGCGAGGCCGGCCGGGCGTTCTGCGATTCCGGCCGCTCGTCGCTCGACGCGGCCGCCTGCCACGACATGGTCCGCCTCGTCACCCTGCTCAACCCCGAGCGGCAGGATATCTCCGAACGCTGCACCGAGCTTGCGGACAAACAGTCGGTGGATGAGTGCATGGTCATCCGCATGGCGCTCTTCGCCATCAAGAGGAAGGATGCGAGCCTGTGCGAAAAGATCGACGCCGGGCACCGGTGGGGCCGCGCCCTGTGCGAAAATTACTTCCGCCACCGCACTCTGGACTTTGCGAGGGACGAGGAAATTCCGATGAGAACGCTGTCCAACGTCCTGCTGCGCGGAGAAGGCGGCGGACGGTTCGCCGATACCTCCGCCACCACAGGAGTCTCCACCGCCGAGTGGAGCTGGAACGCGCGGTTCGCCGACCTCGACAACGACCAGTGGCAGGATCTGTACGTCGTCAACGGCGTCCTCATCACCCAGGAATTCGCCTCGAACAATTTCTTCCATAACCTGGGCGGCGAGGGTTTTGCCTCGAAAGCCGAGGAGTTCGGCCTCGACGACTACGATCACAGCTCGTCCTACACCTACATCGACATCGACAACGACGGCGATCTCGACATCATCGGCAACCTGCTGTACGGCCCTTTTCAGGTGTACATCAACAACGAGCAGCGAAACCACAGCGTCACCTTCAAGCTCCGGGACCTGCACGGCAACCGCTTTTGCATCGGCTGCCGCATCACCCTGCACTACGGGCCGGAGGGCCGCCTGCATCAGACGCGGGAAATCAAGGCGAGCGGCGGGTTCCATTCGTTCGATGCACCGGAGGCGCATTTTGGCCTGGGGGGGGAGGAAAAGATCGACCGGGTGGAGGTGCGCTGGTCGACCGGGGAAACCACGCTGTTCGAACAACCGTTTCCCGCCAACCGGGACTACGTCCTGACGCGGGAAAAGCGGGGCTCCCGGGACGCCCGGGAGCGCTGGGCCCGGTGGACTCGGAGGTGCTGGAGATTTTCTGCAGCGGCTGCGGCGCGGGTGTCGCCCGCTACCGCAAACAGGGCACCGGCGCGCTGCTGCGGCTGTACCTCGACCGGGTGGTCGCGCCCAAAGAGCTTGCCCGGCACGGCCCCAC
>QJZQ01000106.1 GCA_003246675.1 Nitrospirota bacterium
GCAGTTTTTCAAACGGCGGCTCGCGGCCGCCCTCCAGGGCTGTCATGGTTTCCAGCAACGGGGTTTGGACCTCCGGCGAAAGCGCCTCGAAACTGCGGCGCAGTTTCTCAAGGGCCTTGTCCGGGGCCATGGCCTCGGGCGGGGCTTGCAGTGTCAGGTAGGCCATGTAGGTTCCGGCGAATTTTTCATTGAGCGCGCGGTCGGCCACGCGAATCTCGTGCCCCTCGGTGAACCATTTCACCGGGTTGTCGTTGATCTGGATTTTGCTGATGCCATAATAGGCCAGGGCTGAAAGAAGGACCGTGGCCAGCAGAATGACTCCCGCATACTTATACGTCGCATCACCCACCCGCAAGAGCGCGCGGGTCAGGGGGGAGGGCTTGGGCGAGCTGTGCCCGCCGTCATGGCCGAACCCTTCAAACGCGGCTTCGGGCAGCAGCATGATGTAGGCGGGGATGAGGGTGATCGTCAAAAACCAGGCCACTATTACACCGAGCGCGATGAAAACGCCAAAGACCTGCACCGGCGGTATCGGCGTGAAGGCCAGGGAACCGAACCCGGCGCAGGTGGTGAGCGAGGTGTAAAGCATGGGGCTTGAGAGTTCATCCATCACCCGCCGAATGGTTTCGCGGCGGTCCCGGGTCGCCGGGTAGCGATCGAAGAAGTCGGAAAGGATGTGGACCGCGTCGAGCACCGCGATGGGCATGATGAAAATGGGAATCATGGAACTCATGATGTGCACGGTTTGACCGGTGATCACCAGAAATCCCATGGTGATGACCACCGAAAACAGGGCGATGATGAGCGGTGAAAGAATCAGCTTCAGGTTTCTGAAAAACAGCCACATCAGGATAAAGATCAGGGCCATGGCGACAGGGGCCGAAAGGGCCATCTGCTTGAACATCTCGACGCCGAATTGATCCTGGGCGATCGGCAGCCCGGTGATGTGGTATTGCCCCCGGCCCTTGAAGGTCGCGATTTTCCCGCGCAGGCTCGACGCGACCCGGTAACTGATATTTTTCGAGGAAATCGGCAGGTAGAGAGCGACGGCTTTTTGATCGGAGGAGACGAGGGTATTATTCAGGAAAGGAATGCGGCTGGCCTTTTTCGCAATCGCCGCGGCTTCCGCCTCATTGGCCGGAGGGCGGGGCATCAGCCATTCGAAGCGCACCGTGCCAAGCTCCCCCGGTTCGATATTGTCCACGGTGGAAGGCGCGATCAAATCGGCGCCAACGACTCCTTCGGTTTTCCCATCGATCTCCCACTCGAGGAGTTTGGCAAACTCCACCAGCTCATAAATATCGGTGAGGGTCTGCACATTGAAGACGCCCTGGGGGTGCTCATCATCGATCACGCCGACGACCACCATGTCGTGCAGGGAAAATTCCAGCTTCATCGCATTGTGAAACAGGCGCACCGGTTCATCGGCCGCCAGCATGTTCTCCGGGTCGGTATCGATCTTCAGTGGGTGGAGGCCGGAAAAGGTGTGCGGAAGCAGGGTGGGCAGGGCCACCAGCGTCAGGAGAATAATGCAGGCGAGACCCGCGCTCCAGAAATACCATTTGGGCTTGCGGACTGCGTGTTCCGATATGCGGAGCATCTATATTCCCCGATTCATTTGAACGCCGGTCCGGGCTTGCATCCCAGTTTCTTAAGAAATATCGCCATGGGGCAGAATTCACTGAACGCCGCCTGCAGCATGTTGAGCCCCACAAATGCGGCAAGCAACAGCCAGTAAGGGTGAACCCAGTGGCCGAGAACCAGGCTGATTAAAACAAAAGATCCCGCTATCGCAAAAACCATCCGGTCTACATTCATGGCCGCCGCCTTTTTCTGAAGGTTTCGCCAATAACAGCCTCGCCAGCCTGGCCTGTTTTATCCGGTATAGAGTTCCCGGCGCAGGGGTGGCATCGCCGCCCAGTGTTCCTGTGTACAATATGG
This sequence comes from Nitrospirota bacterium, assembly GCA_003246675.1. GTDB lineage: Bacteria > Nitrospinota > Nitrospinia > Nitrospinales > VA-1 > SZUA-259. Next base: position 1,942 of record QJZQ01000106.1, read on the forward strand.
AGGATGTCGCCTGGATTGTGAACAGAAAACTGCATGGGCCGGTGGCCCCTGTGAGGGTGCCGCTCCGGGAGGCAGAGTATCCCGGCGGATGAAAAGAGGGGGGCAGACCCGCCTGGCCTCCCCAGGGGGAAGGGGAGGCATGGAAGTTCCACGCGTTATCGACCACGGTTTCCGGGGGGGGATGGAGTTCCCCCTGGCCCGGGCCGGGCTGCTTTTGATCGGCGTTGGCTTGTACTTTTTTGAGTGTCAGCGCGCTTGAAGCTCGGCGGATTCGGCATTACCGTAGTATTGCGCTTTTTCTTTTACCAGCAATTCCCTGGCGGTGAGCAGGTCCACCGAACGTTCGCGCACCACCTTTTCGAGAAAATGAATGTGTTCCATCAACGATTTGTTGAGCGCCCGCACCTGCAGCAGGTTCCTGATGCGCAGGGAAACCTCCATGATGTCGAAGGGCTTGACGAGAAAATCGCTGCCGCCGGATTCGAGTGCGCGAAGACGTGTGACCTGGTCGGAGCTGGCAGTGAGGACCAGGATGGGAACGGCGGATTCCGGATCGAGAGCCTTGAATTGGCGCATGACTTCGAAGCCGTCTAAATACGGCATCATGATGTCAAGCACGACCAGGTCGGGCTTGTACTCGCTGAAGGTTTCGGTGGCCAGCCTTGCGTCGGTGAGGCCTTTTACATTTGGGTAGCCCAGTTGCTCCAGCATTTCCACCAGCATCTGGATATTGGTAACGGTGTCGTCGATGAGAAGAATGCGTGATTCCTGAATCTGCTGTGTTGATATCATATCGTCGCGCCTGTGGTTGAAGGTTTGGGTGATGCGGTTTCATGGTCTGGCCCGAAATATTTATCTATGACCTTGAAAAATTGATCGACGCGAATCGGCTTGATGATGTAAGCCTCGAACCCTTCTTGCAGGGCCTTGTCGATATCGGCTTTTACGGCGTTCGCGCTCACCGCGACCACGGGGATATGCCGAATCTCCTCGTCTTGTTTCATCAGCCTGAGGGCGCTGATGCCGTCGAGTCCCGGCAGGTGGATATCCATGAGGATGACGTCGGGCCGGTGTGTCCTGGCGAGATCGATACCGAGCCGGGCCTGCGGCGAGAAAATGAGGCGGATGCCCTTCCGGGTGGCCACGATTTCTTGAACCAGGCGCAGGTTGGCGGGGTTGTCCTCGATATAGAGCAGGGTGGAACTTTTTTGCTGGCCGGCCTCGGGTTTTCCGGAAATGAGCTCAGCCCGATGGAGCAGGTTCATTGGTTTTTGAGGCCGCCCGCAGGGAAGGTGAACCGCGAAGGTGCTGCCTTTGCCGGGAACGCTCTCCACGGTGATGGCCCCCTCCATGAGTTCGACGAGGCGCCGGGCGATGCTGAGGCCGATGCCCGTGCCTTCGATGTTTCCCTGGTCCGCATCCAGGCGGTTGAAAGGTTCGAACAGCTGGTCGATTTTGTCCGGAGCGATGCCTTTTCCCGTGTCGATGACCCGGAGGGACATACGGCCATCCGGGGTGTTTTCGCATTCGAGGGTGAGGCGGCCCTTGACGCGGTTGTATTTGACGCCGTTCGACAGCAGGTTGAGCAAAACCTGTTTCAGCCGCGTCCTGTCTCCCCGCACCCAGAGGTTTTCCGCGCCCTGGCTCAGGTTGATGAGGCGAATGTGTTTTTCATCCGCCATGGGCTGCACCCAACTCAACGCCTCGTCGATCACGAGGCCCATGTCCACGTTCTCGACGGAGAGCGACAGCTTTCCGGATTCGATGCGCGAGAGGTCGAGCACTTCATTGATGAGGGCGAGGAGATGAGCCCCCGCTTTCAGGATCTCGCCGACGCGGGCCCGCTGCTGGTCGCTCAGGGGATCGTTCTTTTCAAAATCCAGCAACTGGCCGAAGCCCAGGATCGCGTTCATCGGCGTCCGCAGTTCGTGGCTCATGCGCGACAGGAATTCCGACTTGGCCTGGTTTGCCTTCTGCGCCCGGTCCCGGGCAATTTCCAGGTCTTCATTGACTTGCCGGATCTCGGCCATCGAGAGGTTGATTTTTTCCACCATCGCCTGAAAGGATTTCGCCAGGTCCCCCACCTCGTCGCTGGAATCGACCTCGATGCGGATGTTCTCGCCGTTGTCGGCAAATTCGTTGGCGGACCGCTTGAGCTGCAGGATGGGCCGGGTGATTTTCTGGCTGAGCAAAACCGACAGGGCGATGCCCAGAACGAATATTCCCAGGCTGACGCGTAGGCTGGTCTCGGTATTTCTTGCAATGTTCGCTTTGAGGTCGGCCAGCGAATAGCCGATGACGAGCTTTCCATAACCTTTATTCTCGTAGCGTATGGGAACCGTGAGGCTCACGATTTCATCGCGTGCAACGAAGTCGGGCGTTCTGGTCAGGCGGGCGATGTCGATGGAGCGGCCTCCGGGGTTGTGGCGGGCGACCTCCTCCCCCGCTTCGTCGAGAACCACGACGTAAGACAGATTCCGGTCGTGCTTCGCCCAATCCAGCGCCTGCTGGATGACGCCAAAGTTGTTGAGCTCCCTGCCCGCACCCACCCCCAGAGCCACCATCTGGCCCATGCTTTTGACCTTGTTCTCCAGCATGCCGAGGGCGACCTTGCGGTATTCCGCCGGGTAATAAAGGAAAATGAACGAGGAAATACAGCCCAGGATAACGGCGGCCGCGGCGAGGAATTTATTCTGGATGGACATATTTCAGGGCTCTTTCGTCCGCAGTATGGGGACGGCTCGCACCAGGGGGTCGCTTTCGAATTCGTGGGCGCTTACGATGGCGATGCCGCCGGCCGTGCGGTGGATGAGAGCCAATGCTTCGAGGCCGCTGCGATAGGATTTGGGCGGCTTTGAAAATTTATTCTTGAATATGGCCCGCAAATAGAATTTCGACAGGTCGGTGGAGGAATGTTTTCTGAAAACCTCCTTGACCAGAATCTCCATGGCCGGGCTCCCCTCGGGAGGCAGAAAAAGCTCGATGCCCTTGCCGTTGTCCCACACCTTGCGGTTCCCTTGGTAAATATCCCTGAGGTCCTGCAGGGACAAGCCGGGCAGGTCCACATCCCGGCTCACCAGGGCCACCACATCCTCCGCCCTCGCTCTCGCCAGCAAGGGCGGGGTGAGCAGGTTCGCCACCAGGACGAAGAGCAGAATGAAGCATGGCTTGATTGAATTTTTCATGGCGTTATCGGGTCGGTGATTTAAAAGGCGAATGAAACCTGGAGCGTGCCGGTGTGCGACAGGCCAGAATCTGCATCCTGATAACGGTATTCGGTTTTCACCGCCGCGTAAGGAAATACGTCATAGCGTATCCCCACCGTCTGCTGCCGCGCGGTGCTTGTGTCCGCAAAAAAAGTATCTCCCGTTTCTACATTCAGGAAATCGAAACGGTAATAGGGTTTGAAGTCGCCGATGGAATAGGCCAGTTGCGCGTAACCCCCGTTGTGCTGGCGGTCGCCCTCGATGGACTGGTGATCAATGAGAAACCATTCGGCGATGGCTTCCAGCGTGTCGTCGATATAATAAAAGTTGAGACCGCCGATGATTTCCTGGGTTTCCTCCAGGCGTCCGGCCGCGGGGTTGTTCGGAATATGGTCGAACACCACGCTGCCGCCCAGGCCGAGGCCGGGCAACGCTGAGGGTTCCCAGGTGGTCATGAGGGCGAGCATCTTGCTGTTGTTGTCGTCTCCGGCGATATTAATGGCGCCGGTGGTGCGGCCGCGGCCGTTGGCGACATTGGCGATGTAATTCAGATCTCCCATGCTGAAGTTGAAGCGGCCGGAAAATTCGATGCCGACGTAGTGGACGGGGAGGATGCCCCCCTCGTCCTCGAGCCTGTAAATCAAGGGCCGGTCCACGGTGGTCTGCATCCACACGCCGTGGTGAAAGGCCTGGTTCCAGTAGCCGAGGCCGGTGTGCCCCCGCCCCAGCGAGACGGCGAGCGTGTTGGAGAAATCGTATTTCAAAAGCAGGCGTTCCACATCCAACTCGGTTTCGCCGTCTTCTTCGAACTCGATCAGCAGTTCG
>QJZQ01000081.1 GCA_003246675.1 Nitrospirota bacterium
CGTTGGCCAGCAAGGATGATTTCTCCCGGCCCCCGGAATTTTCCTCGCCCTTGCCCAGAAGCAGGTATCGGCCAAGGTTCACCGAGCGTGCCAGCCCCGCAAGGCAGGACTCGTTCACCACTGAGGCGCGGATCTTGGAAAGCGTGCCTTCCTTTAAATCGTCGTAGTGGCTGACCAGGTAGCTGCTGACGATGAGGTCGAGGACCGAATCGCCTAAAAACTCCAGGCGTTCGTTATTCCGGGCTTCCTTCTTTTTCTCGTTGACGTAGGATTTATGCGTGAGGGCTTTGTTGAGGAGTTGGATTTCCCGGAACGGGTATCCCAGCAGCTTCTGAAACTCGGCAAGTTCTTCTTTGCGTTTTTGCGACAGCATGGAACCTGGCGTCAGAGGTTGAGCTCCTTGAAGATCACCACACCGTTGGTGCCCCCGAAACCGAACGAATTAGACAGCGCCACCCGGATCTTGCGATCTCGTGCTTCGTTGGGAACGTAGTCCAGGTCGCATTCGGGATCGGGCGTATGGTAATTGATGGTCGGGGGCAAAACGCCTCGTTCCATAGCGATGAGGGTGTAGATGGCCTCCACCCCCCCGGCGGCGCCAAGCAGGTGACCGGTCATGGATTTGGTGGAACTCACCGCCAATTTATAGGCGTGGTCGCCGAAAACGGTTTTAATCGCCTGGGTTTCGGTGGCGTCGGCCATGGTGGAGGTGCCGTGCGCGTTGACGTAATCCACCTCTTCGGGGTTGATGCCGCCATTGGCGAGAGCAAGGCGCATGCAACGCGCGGCCCCCTCCCCGCCCGGCGCGGTGGCGGTGATATGATACGCGTCGCTGTTGAGCGCATAACCGGAGAGTTCGGCATAGATCTTTGCCCCCCGCTTGCGGGCGTGCTCAAGTTCTTCAAGAACCACCACACCCGCTCCCTCCCCAATGACAAAACCGTCGCGGTCCTTATCGAACGGCCGGCTCGCCCCTTCGGGGTCGTCATTGCGGGTGGAAAGCGCTTTGGCGGCGTTGAAACCGCCAACGGCAAGCGGCGTGATCGTGGACTCGGTACCCCCCGCGATCATGACATCGGCATCACCGTACTGAATCAGACGTCCGGCATCGCCAATGGCGTGCGTTCCGGTGGCGCAGGCGGTCACCACGCAGGTGTTAGGACCCTTGGTGCCGAAAAGAATCGATACCTGGCCGGAAGCCAGGTTGGAGATGACCATGGGAATGAAAAAGGGTGAAATTTTGCGAACACCCCTTTCCTTATAGATGTCATGATATTTCTCGATGGCGGGCAGGCCTCCCAGCCCCACGCCAATCATCACACCGACCCGTTCGGCATTCTCTTCGGTAATTTCGATTCCGGAGTCTTCGACGGCGAATCGGCTTGAAGTCAGCGCGTAATGGATGAAGCGGTCCATCTTCTTGACCTCTTTATGGTCGATGTACCGCTCCGGATCAAATCCCCTGACCTCACCGGCAAATTTAACCGGGAAATCCTGGGCGTCGAAACTGGTGATGGGACCAATGCCCGATTTCCCCTCGAACAAAGCGGACTCGTTCGCTTCCCGACCGATGCCGAGCGGAGAAACCAAGCCCAAGCCTGTCACAACCACGCGCCTTTTCATGATAAAAACCCCGTCACAGCTATTGAATCAGTTAGTGCGGTTCTTAATATAATCGATAGCATTCTGCACCGAGGCGATTTTTTCCGCCTCTTCGTCGGGAATCTCCATATCAAATTCCTCTTCCAGGGCCATCACCAGTTCCACGATGTCCAGGGAATCCGCACCCAGGTCGTCCATGAAAGAAGCTTCAGGAGAAACCTGCTTTTCATCCACACCCAGCTGATCGACAATGATTTCCTTTACCTTTTCTTCAACGGACATATAAAGAGCTCCTAGTAAATTTACATCAACATACCACCATTAACATTAATCACCTGACCGGTGATGTAGCTCGCCCGGTCGGAGACAAGAAATGCAACTGAGCGAGCAATATCCTCAGGCTCGCCCAGGCGCGCGAGGGGAATCTGTTCAATGAGCTTCTGCCGCACACCTTCATCGAGAACGCGCGTCATCTCCGTATCGATAAATCCGGGGGCCACGGCGTTGACGGTGATGCCGCGGGAAGCCACTTCACGCGCCAGGGTTTTCGTGAGCCCAATGACCCCGGCCTTGGATGCCGAGTAATTGGCTTGACCGAAATTGCCCATGACACCCACAATCGAGGCGATATTGACAATCGCCCCCTTCTTCTGCTTCATCATCTGTTTGGCGGCTTGCTGCGCACAAAGGAAACTGCCCTTCAGGTTGATGTCCAGAACGCGGTTCCAGTCGTCCTCTTTCATGCGGATCATGAGGCCGTCCCGCGTGATACCCGCATTATTGACCAGGATATCGAGAGGCTTGTGTTCTTTTATAATGCCATCGAACACACTCTGCACATCCTGAGCACAGGATACATCGAGGCGCACCCCGCTGGCCTTTTGCCCCGCAGCCCGAATCTTCTCGGCGGCGCTCTCGGCGCCCTCGCCGTTGATATCGGCAAGAACGACATGCGCTCCCAGCCCGGCGAGTTCCTCCGCGATGGTTCGGCCGATACCCTGGGCGCCACCCGTAACGAGTGCGACTCTATCTTTTAATTCCATCGTTAATTACCTTCAGCTTGCACTCGAAATTTCCTTGAGACCGGCAAGGGTTTTTTCAAGCGATTCAGGGTTCTCGACATTGAAACAATGAATGTCCCGGTTGAAACGGCGCATCAGGCCAGAAAGCACCCGCCCAGGCCCCAGCTCCACCACCGCGTCGATGCCCTGACCGACCAGGTATTGCATGGTTTCGGCCCAGCGCACCGGAGAACATACCTGACGTGCAAGAGCGTCGCGGGCTTTAGCGCCCTCGGCGTTGGGTTGGGCCTCGGTGTTCGTGACGACGGGAAAGGACAGATTTTGAAAGTCGGTTTTATCGAGCTCCACCCGGAGCTTGATTTCGGCGGGCTTCATCAGGGAACAATGAAATGGAGCGCTGACGGGCAACGGGACGACTTTTTTTGCCCCCCGCTCTTTCGCGGCCTGGCCGACTTTTTCAACGCCATCAACATGCCCGGCGATGACCGTCTGCTCCAGGCTGTTCAGGTTGGCGGGTTCCACCGTGCTCCCGGTGGTGGATATCTCACGGCATAGCCCTTCGATTTCCGCCGCAGGCATTCCAATAATGGCGGCCATGGCTCCCACGCCTACCGGCACCGCCTCCTGCATGAACTCCCCCCGCTTACGAACCAGACGCACCGCATCCTGAAACCGAAGCGCCCCCGCGGCCACCAGGGCAGAATATTCGCCCAGGCTGTGCCCTGCCGCAATAACGGAATTAATACCACTTTCCCTCAACAGATTCAAGGCCATTATGCTGTGGATCAGAATCGCCGGCTGGACATTTTTAGTGAGCCGGAGCGTTTCATCGGGCCCATCGAAGCAAATTGGCGCAAGATCTTCGCCAATCGCCTGCGCGGCCTCTTCATGCAGCTTTCGAGCGGCCGGGACGGAATCGTAAAACTCCCTGCCCATGCCCACGTACTGTGCCCCCTGCCCCGGAAAAAGAAACGCAATTTTTACCATCGGATCACCGCCGCTCCCCATGTCAGCCCCGCGCCCACCACACCGAGAAGGAGCACGTCCTCCGGGTGCACTCGGCCCGCCTCCCGCGCCTCGCAAAGGGCGATGGGAATCGACGCCGCGGACGTGTTGCCGTATTTATTGATATTGACATACACCTTGTCGCCAGGCACTCCGAGCCTCTCTCCGACCGCGTCGATGATCCGCTGATTGGCCTGGTGCGGCACCATCAGTGATACATCCTCGGTGCTCAGGCCGTTAAACGCCAAAGCCTCCTGGCTCACATCGGCCATCCGCTTGACGGCCACTTTGAACGTCTGGTTACCCATCATATGGATGCAGTATTGCCTGGGGTCGATGGCTCCGCCGGAAAAACCGTCCCGGCCGATGCCCCCGGGCACACGGATGAGATCCGAAAGCGTACCGTCCGAATAAATATGGGTGGATAAGACGCCCCGCGGCCGGTCGGCCTCTTCCCGGCTGAGCACCACGGCGCCCGCCCCATCTCCAAAGAGAATGCAGGTCGAACGATCCTCCCAGTCGACTATGCGGGAATTCACCTCGGCGCCGATCAGCAGGACGTGCCGGTAGCGGCCGCTTTTAATGTATTGTTCGGCGATCGACAAACCGTAGACGAAACCGGAGCAGACGGCGGAGACGTCGAAGGCCGCCGCGTTATTTGCGCCGATCTCCCGCTGCACAAAACAGGCGGTGGCGGGAAACAGGACATCCGGCGTCGAGGTGCAGACGATGATCACGTCCACATCGGACGGGCTGAGCCCCGCGTCGGCCAACGCGGCGCGTGCCGCGTGCGCACCGAGCACAGACGAAGACTCATCCTTGCGGGCGATGCGGCGTTCGGAAATACCGGTCCGCGTCAGAATCCACTCGTCGGAGGTGTCGATCCGTTTTTCGAGCTCGGCGTTGGTCAGCACCTTTTCAGGAACGTACATGCCCGTTCCCGAAATGCGGGCGCAAAATCGGTTCGTATCATTCATGGGCAAGGCCGCACGTCACTTATCTTGAGGCTTATCATCAGCGGTATTGAGAGGCAGGTCAGGCTGGGGGGCAACGGAATCGCCCGAGTCGTTATTCTTTTCTTCTTCATCCCCACGGAACGCTATATTTTTGATCTGATCCCAGATCACCCCTTTGCGCACCCAAAGGTCCTGGTCTTCGAGGTTGGCGACAATATCATCACGAATATGTTCGTTGATCTTTTTCTCAATCAGCTCGGACGCCCTCTTGATGGCGTTTTTGATGCATTTCGGTGAAGAACTGCCATGCGCGATGATGCACACTCCGTTGACGCCAAGGAGCGGCGCGCCGCCGGTTTCGGAATGATCCACCGATTTTTTAAATTCCGCCAGATGCGGCTTGAGGAGCAGATAGCCCAGTTTGCTGGTCCAACTGCGCTGAAACAGTCGCTTCAGGTTGGTGCCAATCATCTCGGCGAGGCTTTCGCTGATCTTGAGCGCCACGTTACCGGTAAAACCATCGCACACAATGACATCCGCGTTACCCCGAAAAACTTCCTTCCCCTCGACGTTGCCGATAAAGTTGATGTGGCTCTTCTTGAGCATCTGGAAGACTTCCTTGGTCACTTCATTGCCCTTGCCATCCTCCTCGCCGATGCTGAGCAGGCCGACACTCGGCTCCTCCTCGCCCAGGATGTATTTGGCGAAAACATGCCCCATGATGCCGAATTGAAATAACTGGTTGGTCTTGCAATCGACGTTGGCCCCGGCGTCGAGCAGGATGGAGGTTCCCTTCAGCGTTGGCAACTGAATGGCGATGGCCGGCCGGTCCACCCCTTTGAGCGGACGCAGAATAACGGTGGAATACGCAAGCACCGCGCCCGTGTTGCCGGCGCTGACGAACGCTTCGGCCTCCCCCTTCTTGACGAGTTCGACTCCGACTTTCATCGACGAATTCTTTTTCGTCCGGAGGACCCGGGCGGGAATGTCGTGCATTTCCACCACGTCGTCGGCGTGCACAACGCGGATGGGCAAGCGGGCGCTATCCTCAAACTTGGCGAGTTCTTTATTCACCAGCTCGGAAATGCCGGTCAGGAGGATCTCGACATCAAGCTCCCTCGCCGCCATCACGGCGCCAGCCACGATGGACTCGGGAGCATGATCTCCTCCCATGGCATCAACCACGATTCTCATTTTCTGGTGAACTCCAGGGGTACTATTCAATGGGGGTGTCTACAAGAAAGTGATGGGCCGATTCTTATGCTCCGAATATCCCGAAGCCAATAAGGGGATTATAGCAGGTCTTACCCGCAAGGAAAGCATGAAACTTCAAAGCTCAAACGGCTTCGACCTCCATGACTTCCTTGCCCTTGTAATAACCGCAATGCGGGCAGATCCGGTGGGGCCGCTTCATTTCATGACACTGCGGGCACTCGCCAAACGTGGGCGCACTCAAGGCATCGTGCGCACGGCGCTGTCCGGTCCGGGATTTGGATGTTCTTTTCTTAGGTACCGCCATGGCGTCTCCTCACTTAATCTTGTCCTTCAACGTTTTCAAAATATCCAGGCGTGGATCGTCGGAATCCACGTCCCGACAACCGCATGTGCCCAGGTTTAAGTTCGTACCGCATTGCGGGCAAAGCCCACAGCAATCCTCCCGGCACAGGCTGGTCGCCGGGAGAGCCAACAAGATCTGGTCGTGCACGGCCTGAGTGAGGTCGATTGTCTCGCCGGAATAATACTCGACATCGATATCCTCCGCGTGCAGCTCCACTTCGGGTCTTTCCGGCGCGTGGTTGCTTTCGGGAACGAAATGCGCCTCCATATTGCTTCGCACCGGCTGCTTAAAAGTTTCCAGACAGCGCGAACAAGTGACCTCGACTTCCGTCTCCACCAGGCCGCTGAGATAAACGTCACGGGAGACCTTTTCGAGCATCCCGCCGACCTTCACCGCGCGAGTCAACCGGCAATCGTCCGAATCGATCGCAAAATCCTTTTTCTGAATCTCCACCACGAAACTCATGCCTTCCTCGGGAATTTCGTCGACTGCGAAGCGCATATCTGTTCGGGGAGCCTGGAACGTTCAGAACCCTTTTGAATTCCAAAAGATAGGGATCATCGGGGTAGGAATCAGAGCCTAGAATATTATCTTCATTTAAAAGAACCGTCAAGGGAAATATCCCGCACCTCAGGTGGCCCTGGGGTGAAAACGATCATGAATTTCCCGCATCCGCCCGGCCAGAATATGGGTGTAAATCTGTGTGGTGGAAATATCGCTGTGCCCGAGCATTTCCTGCACCGCCCTCAGGTCGGCCCCATGCTCAAGGAGATGCGTGGCGAATGCATGCCGCAATGTGTGCGGCGACACATTTTTTTTAAGCCCCGCCTTCAAAACATACGCTTTAAGGATTTTCCAGAACCCCTGCCGCGTCATTCCGGCGGCCCTCCGGGTCACGAATAGTTCATCTACTGCCTTATTTTTCAATAAGATCTTGCGAGCCCCCGCCAGATATTCGCTCACCGCATCCCTCGCCACCTGCCCCAGGGGCACCACCCTTTCCTTCGAACCCTTGCCAAAGGAGCGCAGGCAACCCACCGTCAGGTCCACATCCGGCACCTTGAGAGCGACCAGTTCGCCCACCCGGACACCGGTGGCGTAAAGGACCTCGAGCATGGCCCGGTCGCGCAGGCCACGAGGGTCCACCGGGTTGACCGCCGCAAGAAGCCGGTCCACCTCCTCCGGGCTCAGCACCTCGGGAAGCTTCCGCCATCGCCTCGGAGTCTCGAGAATCTCCGCCGGGTTGTGATCCAGATGGCCCTCGTCGATCAAAAACTGGAAAAACGATTTGATCGACGAAAGGCTGCGGGCGACGGAGGCGGTGGCCAGGCCCCGGTTCCGCTGCAAAAGAATGAAGGACCGAATATCGCGCGGGGTGATCCCGGCAACCCGGAGGTGGCCCAGTTCATCGCAAAATACCCGCAGATCCCGCAAGTAACCCATTACCGTGTGCGGGGAATGGCGTTTTTCGATGGTCAAATGGTCCTCAAACTCGCGAAGGAACGCTTTCATGGTATATATTGTTATATCATTCAAAGAGTTACACAACAAAAAAGTATATTGGGAAGATGATCTGAAATCTGCTATTATATAGGAAAGGCTGTTTGCCCGCCGCCATTGGATTTTTGACCCCTCCACCCGGCGTCTTAAAATTTCCGGTCCCCAGGTTGTACCTGCCTGCGCACATAAAATAACTTCGCAAATTAATCGTTTCAATCGAAGATTCAGGCGCATAAATCTATAGCGCCCGGCGACCGGTTCACAATAACAAAGGAATTTGGAACCCATTACATGAAAAACCAGGAAAACATCAGAAACATCGGCATCATCGCGCATGTCGACCACGGCAAAACCACTCTCGTGGATTGTCTGCTCAAGCAAAGCGGAACTTACAAGGGCAAGGACCCCGGCGCCGCCCTCATCATGGACAGCAATGAGCTGGAGAAAGAGCGCGGCATCACCATCTTCTCGAAGAACGCCTCGATCACCTACCAGGATTATAAAATCAATATCGTCGACACCCCGGGCCATTCCGACTTTGGTGGCGAGGTTGAGCGCATCCTCAAGATGGTCAACGGCGTGCTTCTCCTCGTCGACGCGGTGGAAGGCCCTATGCCGCAGACGCGCTTCGTGCTCAAGAAATCCCTGGAGCTCGGCCTCGAACCCATCGTCGTCATCAACAAGATCGACCGGCCCGGCGCCACCCCGGAAAAAGTGGTGGACCGCGTGTTCGACCTGTTCGCGCACCTGGGCGCCAATGACCGGCAGCTCGATTTCTCCGTCATTTACACCTCGGCAAAAATGGGACTTTCCCGGCTCACGCATGACGGCGAGGACCGGGACATCACGCCCCTGCTCGATCTGATCATCGACAAGGTCGAACCTCACCGGGGCGACGCGAAAGCGCCTTTTCAGATGCTGGTGTCTTCCATCGACCACAACGACTACGTCGGCCGCATCGCCGTGGGCAAAATCCAGCGCGGCGCCATCAGCGCTAAAAGTTCCTACACGCTCATCCGCCGCGATGGGAAAAAGCAGGAATTCAAGGTTTCCCGTCTCCTCACCTTCGACGGCCTCAGCAAAGTCGAGACCGATAGCGCCATCGCCGGAGACATCGTCGGCATCGCAGGCATGAAGGATGTGGACATTGGCGAAACCATCGTCGACAGCTCATGCCTCGAGGCGTTGCCCGTCATCGCCATCGACGAACCCACGCTGTCGATCAACTTCTGCTCCAACACGTCGCCTTTTTCCGGCCGCGAGGGCCAGTTCGTCACCGCCACCCAGCTCAGAGAGCGTCTGTTCAAGGAAACGCAATCCAACGTCGCCCTCCGGGTGGAGGAAACGGCGGTGCGCGACACGTTCCGGGTTTCCGGCCGCGGCGAACTGCACCTGACGATTCTCATCGAAACCATGCGGCGCGAAGGCTACGAATTCGCCATCTCCCGGCCCGAAGTGCTGGAGAAGATGGAGAATGGCAAGCGCCTGGAACCGGAGGAAACCGCCCTCCTCGACATTCCCGAAGAATTCATGGGCAATGTCATGGAATCGATGGGCCGCAGGAAGGCCGTGCTCGGCGATATGACCCATATGGGAGACGGTTCCGTGCGCCTGGAGTTTTCGGCGCCGACACGCGGCCTGTTCGGCTTCGACTCCGAGTTCCTGACGCTCACCCGCGGCAACGGCATCGCCCACCGCTCCTTCAATCAGTTCATACCGCATTGCGGGCCCATACCCACCCGCAAGAACGGCGCCCTCATCGCACTGGAGGCGGGCCCCACCACCGGTTACGCCCTGTTCAACCTGCAGGAGCGCGGCACCTTGTTCCTGGGCCCGGGCGAAGAAGTTTACCTTGGCCAGATCGTCGGCGAGAACAACAAGGACAACGACCTGGTGGTCAACGTCTGCAAGGAGAAAAAGCTGACCAATATGCGCGCATCGGGCTCCGATGTGAACATCATCCTGACTCCGCCACGGCGGATGAGCCTGGAGCAGATCCTCGGATTTCTCAACGACGACGAACTCGCCGAGATCACTCCGAAGAGCATCCGCCTCAGGAAGCGGATTCTCGATGAAAGCGAGCGTAAGCGCCTCTCCCGCGCCAAGAATATCGCCTGATTTTATTATCGGCGGCGGGATACCGCGTGCGCGGCCATTTCAATTGCCCGGGGTTGCGAAATAATGTAGAATCAGCAAATTTTTAAATCCTTACACCTTCAGGTGTTTTTCATACTTTTATGCAGCGAACAACGCTAGTCCAGCACATCCGGCAACGAGGCTTCAGCACTCCGGGAGCCACCGGCGAATTCACCAGCCTGATGAACGAGATCATCGTCGCGGCGAAAATCGTCTCGCTCGAGGTCAACCGCGCGGGCATCGGCGAAGACATCCTCGGACTCACGGGGAAAATCAACGTCCAGGGTGAGGAGGTGCAGAAGCTCGACGAATTCGCGGACCTGACCTTTTCCACAATCATCGGCCAATCGGGCACGGTGTGCGCCATCTGCTCCGAAGAAAAGGACGAGCCCTACATCGTTCCCGAGGAAGACCGGGGCAAATATATTTTCATGATGGACCCCCTGGACGGCTCATCCAACATCGACGTCAACGTGGGTATCGGCTCGATATTTTCCATCTACCGCAAGATCAGCGCGGGCAACGAAGTCACCGAGGCCGATCTCAGGCAGCCGGGCCACCAGCAGGTCGCCGCGGGATATGTGATCTACGGCTCCAGCACCATGTTCGTCCTGACCACCGGCCAGGGCGTCGACGGCTTCACCCTCGATCCGTCACTGGGCGAATTCTTCCTGTCCCACCCCGACCTGCGGATTCCGGAACAAGGCTCGACCTACAGCATCAACGAAGGCAATATGGAAATCTGGGACAAGGAGCAACAGCAACTCGTCAGCCACCTCAAGGCCTCCGATCCGGCGACCCAGCGGCCTTACAAGCTTCGCTACATCGGCACCCTGGTTTCCGACTTTCACCGGACCCTGCTCAAGGGCGGCATTTTCATGTACCCGCAGGATAAAAACAGCCCGCAGGGAAAACTTCGCTACGCGTTTGAGGCCGCCCCCATGGCCTACATCGTCGAGCACGCCGGCGGCCGTGCGTCCACCGGAACCCAGCGGATTCTCGATATTGTTCCCGACGAATTGCACCAGCGTGTGCCGCTGTTTGTCGGCAGCACGCGCGACGTGGAGCTGGCCGAGAAAATACTTTCCGGCGCGGAATGCGCCCCGAATTAAACGATAACCGCGCATTGGGGCCCGCCCCCTTTTCGCCACCTTCCAGGTAACCCCCAATTCCTCATGAAGATTCAAAGCATCCGCGGCGTCCGCGATATATTACCCGGAGAAATCGAGAAATGGCAGTGGGTTGAGGGTATCGCCCGCCGGGTTTTCGCCCGCTACGGTTTTCAGGAAATCCGCCTGCCCGTGTTCGAGAAAACCGCCCTGTTTTCCCGCAGCATCGGTGAGACCACCGACATCGTCGAAAAGGAAATGTACACCTTCCCCGACCGCGGCGGCGAGATGATCACCCTCAGGCCGGAGGGCACGGCTTCGGTGGTCCGCGCCTATATCGAGCACAAGCTCTATAACCCGCCGTCGCTTATCAAGCTTTATTACATGGGGCCCATGTTCCGCTACGAGCGCCCGCAGGCGGGGCGATTTCGCCAGTTTTACCAGATCGGCATCGAGGCGATGGGAAGCGCGAGCCCCATGGTGGATGTGGAAGTGATGACCCTCCTCCTGGATTTTTTCCGCGAACTGGGCATCACCGGCCTGAAGCTCGAGATCAACAGCCTGGGCTGCCCGGAGTGCCGGCCGCAATACCGCGAAGCGCTCAAAACCGCCATCCGCCCGCACCTCGAGGCGTTGTGCACCAACTGCAACCAGCGCTACGAAAGAAACCCCTTGCGCGTCCTCGACTGCAAGGTTGAACGGGACAGGGAAATCGCCGCCACGCTGCCCAAGCTTTGCGACCACCGGTGCGCCGCCTGTGAAGACAATTTCGCCGCCGTTCGCTCTCTGCTCGACATCAGCGAAACGGCCTACAGCGTCAACCCGCTTTTGGTGCGCGGCCTCGACTATTACTCGCGCACCACCTTCGAGGTGGTTTCCGGCAACCTTGGCGCGCAAAACGCCGTTTGCGGCGGCGGCCGCTACGACAGCCTGGTGGAGGATTTCGACGGCCCCCCTACCCCGTGTTTCGGCTTCGCGCTCGGCATGGAGCGTCTCATTTCCCTGTTGCCCGACAACGCGGACGCCGACCTTCAGCCGCGCCCGGATGTGTTTATCGTCGCGCTCGGCGCACAGGCCGACCGGGCCAGCATCACTTTCGCCGCCCGGCTGCGCGCCGCCGGCTTCGCGGTGGAGAGGGATTACGACGGCGGCAGCATGAAAAGCCAGATGCGCAAGGCCAACCGCGCGGCCTCGCGCCTTGCACTCATCGTCGGCGACAACGAGCTCGCGGCCAAAAAATACACGCTCAAGAATATGGGGAACGGGGAGCAGCAGGAAGTGGCCGAGGAGGATTTGACCACGGCGGTGACGTCGGCCCTGGGATCACCGGCCGCGGATTGAATCCGCCAACCCGCGCCCCGCTCGCGATTGACCCGGGCGGGCCCGCATGCTAAATTAACCGCAACCCACACGCGAGCAGGAGATCATGTCCAGCAAGGAACTTCAGGTTCTTGAAGATTATATTTCCCAGAACAACCTGAAAATCACCAAGCAGCGTCGTGCCGTGTTGAACGCGTTCCTCAACTGCGAGGAACACATCAGCGCCGACGAGCTGCACAAACTGGTGACATCCATCGAGCCCCGGGTGGGCCTCGCGACGGTGTATCGAACCATCGCCTTATTGACTCAAAGCGGGCTGGCCTCGGAGCTGGATTTCGGCGATGGGCAGAAACGCTACGAGCACAAGTACATGCACAGCCATCACGATCACATGATTTGCACCGAGTGCGGCAAAATCATCGAATTCAACCACCCGCTCATCGAAAAATTTCAGGAAGAAGTCGCCGCCCGCAATGGTTTCATGATGACCTCGCACAAGCTGGACATCTTTGGCATTTGCAAGGAATGCCGCTAGCCCCTCACCTTTTCAAACCCGATTAATTTTTCGCGGGCTGCGTGTTCTCTACCGGCTGCGCACTCTCTACCGGCTGGACGCATCGGAAACCGATGTAGTTATAAATCTCGTTCATGATCTGGCCGTAAGAGGTCACCTTGGGGAAAACCCGGTTCTTGGGATGCAGCCAGGTTCGGTTGGTGGGGCGCAGAGCCCCGGCGGATGAATCGAACGCACCGCCGCGAATGACCTTGTACTCGCCTTTGGCCGCGCCGGTGGGGTTATCTTTCTTTTCAATGGAATAATAAGGCTCGTACCAGTCTTCGGTCCATTCCCAGACATTCCCCAGAAGATCGTAAATGCCATACTGGTTGGGATGCGTCTGCCCCACCGGATGCGTCTTTTCCTCTGAATTGTCAACGAACCAGGCGTACTCGCCATCCATCATATTGCCCCAGAAATAGCGCGTGTCCGTACCGCCGCGCGCCGCGTATTCCCACTCGGCCTCGGTGGGCAGCCGGCAAGCGCCCTGACTTTTCCGGACAAATTCCTGCACATCGTAATAGTTCACCTGCTCGACGGGCAAATCCGCCCCGATGAACCGGGAAGGGTTGATCTGCATCACCTTTTCCCAGCGCGCCTGGGTGACCTCGGTTTTATCCATATAAAAATCATCGACACAAACCTCGTGTTCCGGGCGCTCGTCCTCCTGGGCAAAATTATTGCCCATGATGAAACACCCGCCCTTCACAAACACCATGCCTTCGGGCGCACGGGCGGCTTTGGCCTGATCCTCGGGTGAAAGCGCGACGGGTGTGACCGCCGCCTCCATCGCAGCTTCCGGCGTTTCCGGCGCTTCCGCCTGCGGGGTACCCGTATCGTCCTCGGGTGCCTGCTCACTCCCGGAACAGGCGCCGAGCACGAATGAAATCATAAATATAATCAGAATCGCTTTAAATCGCATGGCCCCCCGACGCCTTTGGGAAAACCCGAATCATAACATTTCAGGCTTTGTTATCAATAGAATAAAATGAGGTCCGCATTCAGGCTCCACCCTCCCCTCAGCCGCAGGCCGCCCCCCGGAGGGAAATTAACTCACAGGTCCAAATTTACTACGAATCGCATACTGGCAATAAAATCAAAAGACTGGCTTGACAAAAATAAATGTTTTGATAAACTGTGAGTTATTCCAGCATATATACAGGAACTTGCGCTCGCATTTGGGGGAGGGAGGGACACCTTTCTTTTTCACGTCCCGTGGAAGTCATGGGGTTGAACATGCGTTCAACTCCATGATCCCGACTTTTTGCGCCCCAGCTCGCCTACAATTTCCCTGCGGCGACCAGGTCATCGTGCGCCTTTTTCAGGTTCTCCACCACCGAGGGGTCCGCCAGAGTGGATACATCCCCCAGTTGGTCGGCCTCCCCTGCGGCTATTTTTCGCAGAATCCGCCGCATGATCTTCCCTGACCGTGTCTTCGGCAGACCCGGCGCCCAATGGACGATGTCCGGCGTGGCGATGGGCCCGATTTCTTTTCGGACAAAGGCGATGAGTTCCTTGTGCAGCTCATCCGTGTCCTCCACGCCATCCATCAGGGATATATAGGCATAGAGGCCCTGCCCCTTGATGGGGTGCGGAAACCCCACAACAGCCGCTTCGGCCACGGCGGGGTGCAGCACCAGCGCCGATTCGACCTCGGCGGTCCCGATACGGTGGCCCGACACGTTGATGACATCGTCCACACGGCCGGTGATCCAGTAATACCCGTCCTCATCCCGCCGGCAGCCGTCTCCGGTGAAATAATATCCCGGATAGAGTTTAAAATAAATTTCCTCGAAGCGGTCGTGATCGCCATAGATGGTTCGCATCTGCCCGGGCCAGGGTTCGGCCAGCGCGAGCACGCCGGTGACGCCGTTGCCCTCAAGAAGCTTGCCCGTCTCCGCTTCGATCACGACAGGTTTGACGCCGAAAAACGGCAGCGTCGCAGAGCCCGGCTTGGCGGGGGTACAGCCTGGGAGCGGCGTGATCAGGATTCCGCCGGTTTCCGTCTGCCACCAGGTATCGACGATGGGGCAGCGCCCTCGGCCGATATTTTTATGGTACCAGCGCCAGGCTTCTGGATTGATGGGCTCACCCACCGAACCGAGCACCTTGAGCGTGGAAAGATCGTATTTGGCCGGGATCTCCTCACCGTGAGCCATGAGAGCGCGGATCGCCGTGGGCGCGGTGTAAAACTGGGTGACCTTGTGCCGGTCGACCACGTCCCAGAAGCGCCCGGCGTCGGGATAAGTGGGCACGCCTTCAAACATCAGCGTGGTCGCGCCGTTGGCGAGCGGACCGTAGACGATATAACTGTGACCGGTGACCCAGCCGATGTCCGCCGTGCACCACCAGATGTCGCCGTCGTGGTAGTCGAAGATGTATTTGTGGGTCAGCGCGGCGTAAACCATGTAGCCGCCGACGTTATGCTGCACACCCTTGGGCTTGCCCGTGGAGCCGGAGGTATAAAGGATGAACAGCGGATCCTCCGCATCCATCGACTCCGCCTCGCACGTGGCCTGCGCCTCGGCCATCTCTTCGTGCCACCAGTGGTCCCGCCCGGCCTGCATCTCCACCGGCAGCCGGGAGCCGACGCGTTCCACCACGATGCAGGTGGCGACGTCCACCCCCTCCCGCGCGGCGCGGGCGATCGCCTCATCCACGTTGCTCTTGAGTGGCACCGGCTTCTTCCCCCGGTAGGCCCCGTCGGTGGTGACAATGAGCCGGGAGGAGGAATCGTGAATCCGCTCGGCCAGGGACTGAGCGGAGAACCCCCCGAAAACAATCGAGTGCACCGCACCTACGCGGGCAACGGCGAGCATGGCGATAGCGAGTTCGGGCACCATGGGCATATACAGCGTGACCCGGTCTCCCTTGCCCACGCCGTATTTCCTGAGCACGTTGGCGAACCGGCAGACCTGCTCGTGCAGTTCCCGGTATGTTAAAGAGCGCGTCTCGCCCGGCTCGTTGCCTTCCCACAGAATAGCGGTTTGATCGGCGCGGTCCGGCAAATGCCGGTCGATGCAGTTGACGGTGATGTTGGTGCGCCCGCCGGCAAACCATTCGATCTCGACAGGGCCGCTATTGACGTTGTAGTTGTATCGGCGAACCTGGCTCCATTTTTCGAACCAGACGAACTGCTCCGCCTGTTCTGCCCAGAACCCCTCGGGGTCGTCGATGGAGCGCTGGTACATTTCCCGGTACGCTTCCATGCTGCCGACCCAGGCATTTTCCGCCACGCTGGCGGGAGGGCGATAGATTTCGTCCATGGCTGTAAACCTCTTATACGGTTGAGGACCTTCAGTCCTTGATGCCGCGAACGGCGCGGGCGGCCTCTGTAAGCGTCCATAACCCGTCAGGCTGGGAGGACTGACCATCGCGCAGGTTGAAAACCCAGGTCCGCATGCGGCCGGGGACCAGGTCGGCAATCATGGAGAACCCGCCGCCCGGGGAAAAAGCCGGGTCGAGGTGAATATCCTTGCCAAAATAATCCTTGATGGCCGAGCCTTCAACATACAGGGCCTGCATTTCAGCCAAAGTCGGCAGACGCCAATCATCGTACCCGGCGAAGCGGTTTTCACGTAAATGGCGAACGTAGTCGGCGCTGTCCTGATAATTGACCCATTTCTTGAGGTCGTTCATCGAATCGGTGGCCGTCCACATCAGCCCCGTCTTTTTATCGCTCACGGTTCCATCTCCGTTGGCGATAAAGCGGGTTTCGGTATCGTTCATGGGCAAATGGGATCCGCAGTCCTGTAAATAAAATCGAAAGTTCTAAGCTAGCACTTTTAAAAACGAAATTCAAAAGTTCTTCCGCGCCCATCCGCTGTGCTAAAATAGCCAAACTGATAAACCCTTTCCCCACCCGAGCCATGCCCCCGGAGACAACGCCCGATATCCTGCTGACCCATTACGAGTGGACGGTGGCCCGCCTTGGCGAAGCCCTCCGGAACGAGCCGAGCGAGTATTTCCGCGACGCGGCACTGCAACGGTTCGGCTTCACCTGCGAGATGGCTTTTAAATGCCTGAGCGCCTTTGCGGACCCAGCGGGAGACGCGCCAAGCAACCCTGAAGAGAGCTTGCGCTGGGCGGCGAAGGAGGGCTTTTTCGGTACGGCGAGCGAGTGGGAGGGGATCGCCGCCGCCTATCAGGAGATCAACCGTAAACCGGGGCGGGAACGCGCCGATGCCATTTTCGCCCGCCTTGGGGATTACCTCACCTGCTTCCGTGACCTGCTGACCGGCCTCAGGGCCAAAAGGGACGGTGCCTAGCCGACCCGCCCACCGGCCAAAGACCGCATCATTCCAGCGAAATTTTCTTACGCAATTCGGCAAAAGCTTTCCTGCGATGCGAGATGGCGTTTTTCTCCACCGCGCTCATTTCCCCGTAGGTCCGGTCATGGCCTTCCGGAATGAAAATGACATCCCAGCCGAAGCCCCCCGTGCCGCGTATTTCCGAAGCGATGCTGCCCGCCACCTCGCCCCGGGCAATGACGATCTCGCGGCCGTTATGAACCGCCACGCAACACTGAGCCAGCGCGCCACGGTCGGCAAAACCCGCGAGCATATTCAGCATCCCGCCGCACCCCACCGACGATTCGAACCACTTGACCAGCGCACCGGGCAGCCCGTTCCAGGCGGTGAACACCAGGCCCGAATCCTCCACCAGCACGGGAACGCGCAAAGCGCGATAGGCCTGCTCCGCCTTGTGCCGCACGAGTTCGCCCAGGTCGCTGGTCTGAATTTCATAAGCGCCCTCCAGCACCGCCTGCTCCAGTTCGACGCCAAGGATTTCCCGCGCTTCCCGCACCTTGTTTTCGTTGCCGGTGACGAACCTGAGCCCGCCCCAGGAGCTGGATGAATCCATCGTTGCCTTCCCGCGCCAGGCCACTTGCGCGCCCCGCCGCCGTATGCTATAAGTTATCCCTTACAAATCAATTAATTACTTCTAAATTTTCCCGGTCAACATGAATCGCCTGATTTCTTTCGTCTTACTTGCCTTGTCCCTGACCGGCTGCTCGGGCTTTTTCGAACACAGTTCCGACGTTCAGGCCCGCCGCGCCCTTCAGGACCTCATCGCCATTCAACAGGATTTCCATAAAGAGAACAAACGCTACGCGCAGAATCTCGTCGAAGTTGCAAAATACAACCTAACATACCATGCCGGCATCGTTTACCTGGAAATCGAATCCGCCGATGAACACGGTTACCGGGCCATCGCCCTGCCCGCCGAATCGACCACCGCGCGCGCCTTCGCCTACGACACCAAGAAGGGCGGCTATTATGAAATGGACGAGATCGAGGTGTCGCAGTACGTGCTTGGGGCTCTCAATTATATCCGCGAGCAGCAGAGAGACTCCTGGCTGATCGACCTTTCGTCCTATATCCTGCTCGGCGTTTCCTTCATCCTGGCGGGGCGCATCTGGCTTTCCCATCGCGAAAGGAAATTCATGCCGGTGTTCGGCAGCTTTTATCTCGGCATGGCGGGGTTGTCCTGGGCGGTCTTCGTCATGCACCACATGACTCCGGACATCGTATTCAGCGCCAACCTCAAGGCGTTCACCGCCGCGGCTCTCGGAGCAGGCATCTTCAGCCTGATGCTGGCGGCAATCAGTCTGGCGGGGAAAATCCGCGCCACCCTGCCGGCGGTTCTCATCGGCCTTGTCGGGACGAGCCTGCTTGTCTCCGTATTCAGTACGGCGGTTCTTCTTAATACGCTCTGGACTTATTTTTAGTTGAAGCGCTTCACACCAGGCGCACGGTCACGACGTGGCTGGCTGATGCGCCCCCCTTGCCGGGGCGGGACTTGAGGATGAAAGATTCCCCATCGCGAACGGAGCGGGGAAGGAAAAACCGGATGGGGCCATCGTTCGAGTCCAGCGTCATCACCCGGCCCTCTGCGATGCGCGACCGCGCCACGGAAATATCATAATAAAAAACCGGTTCCCCCGGCGGCTGCCGGCGCACGCGGATATTGAGCAGAAGGTCACCGCGTTTTTTTTTCAGCAGGCCCGGTTCGCCCTTGCCGGGCACGCGCAGACGCATCTGCCGCCACCCGCCCGGAGGAAGGTTCACGTCAAAACTCTCGCCGCTCCGGCGCACACGGACCCGCCCCCCCTGGGCCGCGGTTGCGGCATCGACCTCCATGTCCTTTTCCACGTCCCGGCCGAGGCGGCTCCATTCCATCCGCCATGGTTTTGGTCGCGCCCCGAACAGAATGCGGTGGAGCATGGTTTTACCGCCGGACCGTTCCCTCGTTGCAGAATCTTCCTGGATCGTCGGAACCTCTTCCCTGACCACGCTACGAAAATGAGTCTCCAGAATCCGGTATGCAGCGGTGATTTCCTGGATACGCTGGTCGTAGCAGCCGGGATTAAGATCGGGATGATGTTTCCGGGCGAGAGCTTTATAGGATTTCCTGACCGCCTCCCAGCTCTCACGCGGCGTGACGTTGAGAATCCGGTAACAGTCGGCGAGCTGCAGGCGGTTGGAAAGTGTGGAGTTCATTCGTTTTCAGTGCAAGGGTCGAACATGCGGCGCTCCTGGCTTAAGGCTCCGCGGGACGAGTGCCGCGATAGGGAACCGCGGACATAATTAATCTCGCGAAGCCTATTTACGCGGGCATATTGAACAAGTTATATTGAACAGAGGCCTTGCTGCAAGGAATGCTTCCCTCACCCGCGCTCGCTGCGACCTTTGCTTCAGTCATGTCCGGAAATTTGGCATGCCAATATACCTATTTCACTGATGGTTGGAAATGATTAATTTGATCGGCACGTCCGAAGCCCAATTGAATGAGTTGTTTAAATCCTGGGGAGCGGAGGCTTACCGCGTTCACCAGGTATTCAACTGGGTTTACAACTACCGGATGCAGGATTTCGACGGCATGACAAACCTGTCCAAGGCGTTGAGAACCCGCCTCAAGGAGTCCTTTCATTGCCGGCTGCCACGCATCGCCGAAAAATCATCCTCTAGCGACGGTTCCGTCAAATACCTGTTTGAGCTCGACGACGGAGCACGCGTCGAAAGTGTCTGGATGCCGGCGGAATCGCGCAAAACCCTGTGCATCTCCACCCAGGCGGGCTGCCGCATGGCGTGTTCGTTCTGCCAGACGGCCACCCTGGGACTGCAGAGAAACCTCTCCGCCGCCGAAATTCTGGGCCAGTACCTGGCCGTGCAGGACGACCAGGAAGAAGGCATCAGCAACGTGGTGGTGATGGGCATGGGTGAGCCGCTCGACAATTATGACGCCGTGGTCGACGCGCTTCGCCTGATGGTCTCCCCGCAGGGGCTGCGCCTGTCCACGCGCCGGGTCACCCTTTCCACCTCGGGCCTGGTGGACAAGATCGACCGGCTCGCCGGCGAGAACCTGCACGTCAACCTGGCCATTTCCCTCAATGCGACGGATAACGCCGTGCGCGACAGCATCATGCCCATCAACCGCAAGTACCCCATCGAAGCGTTGCTGGACTCCCTGAAAAAATTTCCGCTGAAGGCCAACCGCCGCCTCACCTTCGAATACGTGCTGCTCAAGGGCATCAACGATACCGACGACGACGCCAGGCGGCTCAGCCGTATGCTCCGGGGCTTCGCCTGCAAGGTCAACCTGATTCCCTTCAACGCCTTCGGTGCGTCCATCTATCAACCGCCGGACGAACAGCGGATTCTCGCGTTCCAGGAGATCCTGCTCGCCAGAAACTATTCCGTTTTCATCAGGAAAAACAGGGGCTCCGATGTCCTCGGCGCCTGCGGACAACTGGCCGCGCAAACCGCGCCCCATGCCGCGGCCCTCTGATACAATATTCGCCAGGGCCCGCCCATCCCGCGAAAGCCCCCGGGCAGAAGGGCGAAGAGGCGCGCAATAATAAAATCATCGAGGAGGACTGGACATGACCGCTGCCCAATGGTTGATCGTCGGCTTGATCGGGCAAACCTGCTTTTTCATGCGCTTTATCATTCAATGGATCGCCTCCGAGCGACGGCGGGAAAGCACCATCCCCACCGCGTTCTGGTATTTCAGCATCGGCGGGAGCCTCATCCTGCTCACCTACTCGATCCACAAGCAGGACCCCGTATTCATACTTGGTCAAAGCCTGGGAACGGTGATCTACGTCCGCAACCTCGTCCTCATCGATCGCAGCCGGAAAAAAGCCCTGGCAACGCAAACCGCTTCAGAATCCTGAAACCACCCTCCCCCCTGCTTCCCGTTGCTCCGGCCACGCCGCCTTAAGAGGGTCTGCATCGCCATAAGCATCAAAGCCTGCGCCCCTCCCGGCAACCCATTCCCGCCAATCCAATTCCCTTGACTTTGAAGCACCCGTATGATATTTCTCTACCTTTCTTTTCGGCCCCAGGCCGCCCTGACCCTGCGCTTGAGCATGGCAGCCGGCAACGGGACGAACTTATTTTTTCGCACAGCAATCGTTCTATAACTTTTTTAATTTAAAAGTTTTTTCCATGGCACTCACTAGGATTTCTGCACCGAGGAACCCCGTAATGGAAACCCCTGGCACTCCGAAGAAGACATCGTTTTTTCCAAAATTTCTGTTCGCCCTGCTTCTGGTCTATGGCCTGGGGCACCTGAACCCGGGGATCGTTCCCACGCCCTCCCCACAAACGGCCTACGCGCAGGATGAAGACGAGGAAGATGAAGAAGAAGAGGATGAAGAAGGGGGAGAGGAAGAAGGTGCAGGAGGTGAAGAAGGCGCCGCAGGTGAAGAAGGAGAAGAAGCCGCGGGCGAAGAGGAGGAAGATCTGTCCTACCTCACCGATATTGGCCCCGCCAAGGAGCATGAATTCAAGCCCTTCTCCTTCCTGGATTCCAGCAACCGCAAGTTCACCTGGCTGGCGGCGCAGATGCACATTCTTTTCGCCTCGTTCATCCTTGGCTGCCCCATGTTCGTCGTCATCATGGAAGTC
>QJZQ01000120.1 GCA_003246675.1 Nitrospirota bacterium
GCGAAGAAGACATCGCCCAGAAGCTGGCCCAGGTGGATGGGGCGGGCAAGAGGCTGGAGGTGGCGCAGCTCAACCTGTCGAAAGCCGCCATTATCGCACCGTTCGACGGGGTGATCATCTCCAAGAAAGTCGATCGCGGCGCCTTCGTTTCCGCCGGAACGCCCATCGTCGAGATGATCAGCTCCCGCCGGCTCAAAGCGGTTCTCGAAATCCCGCAGAGCTACCGGGGCAAGCTTTCCCGGCTCAGCAAGGGAGAATTCCTGGTCAAGGAGCTGGACCTGCGTTTCAAGCACGGCCAGGAGCTTGCCAAAAGGGTGCGGGTCATACCCGACGCGAATATCTATTCCGGCAACATCCGCGTGCAGATGGATCTGCCCCGGCCCGACCCGGCGCTGTTCCCCGGCCTGACGCTGGAGGCGGACCTCAGTTTCGACACGCGCAGAAACGTTCTGCATGTTCCCTCGGTGGCGCTGGTGATCACCGAACAGGGCACCGTGGTGTACCTCATGAAAGAGGGGAAGGCGCACCGGGTGCCCGTCAAGGCGTACAAGGAACACGAAGATATGGTTGAGATAGAGGATTTCACGCATCAGCTCGGACCGGATGCCGCCCTGATTCTGCGCGGCTCCGGAGCGGTTTTCCCCGGCGCCCCCGTGACCCCAACCAACCGGGAGCCACAGGCCGAGCCGCCTCTGAATACCGCCGGCAAGGCGGGCCCCAAAGACGCATCCGCGAAACCGAAGGAGCCGCCGGCAACCTGATGAAACTGATCGACCAGTCCATTCGCAATTATCACACCGTGACGGTGATGATCGTTCTCGCGGTGGTGGTGGGCTTTCTGTGTTTCATCACGCTTCCCCGCCAGTTGACGCCCACCGTCGATAAGCCCCTCATCGAAGTGAAAACGATTTACCCAGGTCTTTCTCCCAACGAGGTGGAGTGGAATATCACCCGCCGCCTGGAAGAGCAGCTCGAATCGGTCGAGGGCATGAAGAAGATGACCTCGCGGAGCGAGCACGGGCAGAGCGTCATCACCCTCGAATTCGAGTGGGGCACCGACAAGAACATCGCCATGATCGATGTGAACAACAAGCTCCAGCAGGTGAAGGATCTGCCGGTGCTGGCCGACAAGCCCACCCTGCGATCGGTCTCCAACGACAATTCCAGCCCGATCATGTGGATCGTTTTTGATAAGCCGGATCCGAACATGCCCGACCTCAACCAGAACTATATGTACGAGATCGGCGAAGACATCGTGGTGCCCGCGCTCAGGCGCGTGCCCGGCGTGGCGGACTCGTGGCACTTCGGCGGCGAGGAGCGCGAGATGCGCGTGGAGTTCGACCCCTACAGCCTGGCGCGCCTGCGCCTCACCTACGACGAGGTGATCGACCGGCTCACCGAGGAAAACAAGAACACCCGCGCCGGTTATCACGATGAAGAAAAGCGCGAATACACCGTCCGCACCCTGGGAGAATTCAAGAGCGCTGAAGAAATCCTGAAAACCGTCATCAAGCGCGACGGCGACAAAACCATCACCGTGGAGGATTTCGCCACCGTCGTCGACGGTTACCAGCGCACCAATTCCCTGGTGCGTATTAATGGGCGCCTGTCGAACGCCTTTGGCGTCATCCGCAAATCCGGCGCCAACGTGGTGGACACCTGCAACCTGGCCGCCGAAACGGTGGATGATCTCAATCAGGAATTCATCAACCGCGGCATTCCGCTAAATCTCAAGATCGTCTATAAGGATGTCGATTACATCGACGAATCGATGAGCCTCGTCAAGTCCAACCTCGGGTTCGGGGCGATCCTCGCGGTGCTGGTGTTGCTGCTGTTTCTCGGTTCCGTCCGTTCGGTGGTCATCGTGGCGATCTCCATTCCGGTGAGCCTGATGGCGGTGTTCATCGTGCTTAAAATTCTCGGGCGCAGCATCAACGTCATCTCGCTTGCGGGCATGGCTTTCGCCGTCGGGATGGTGGTCGACAATTCCATCGTCATCCTGGAAAACATTTACCGCCACCTGACGATGAAGAAAGGCGTGATGAAGGCCGCCTACGATGGCGCGAGCGAAGTGTGGGGCGCGGTGCTCGCCTCCACGCTGACGACCCTCGCGGTGTTCGTGCCCATCGTGTTCATCCAGGAAGAGGCGGGGCAGATGTTTCAGGACATTGCCATCACCATCAGCGCCAGCATTGCCCTGTCGCTCCTGGTGTCGGTCACCGTCATCCCGACCCTGGCGACGCTGATCATCCGCCTGAAGCCGGGCGAGGAATACCGGCCGGGGGCGCTCCATCGCACGCTGCTTCGTCCGGTCATTTATCTGGCCGAGAAGTCGGCGCAGGCCTATTCGGGCCTGATCGGCGTATTGCTCGGGAAAACCTTCGTCGGGGTATTAGGGAAGGTTTCCATTCTGGCTGGCGTTGTGGGTATTTTATTGTGGAGTGTCACCCTGCTGCCGGAAAAGGATTACCTGCCTTACGGAAACTCGAACATGGTGTTCATGCTCATCGAACCCGTTGCAGGCGTGCCTGCGGAAACCAACATGAACTACTTCGATGACTACGTGAACAAGATCACCGCCATGGATGACGTTTCGCGAAATTTCCTGGTGTTTTCGCAACGCTTCAACGGCGGCGGGGCCATCATCAAGCCCGAACTCGCCCGCGGCCAGAGCGGCGAAGTCAAAATGGCGATCAAGGCGCAGGAGATGGGGCGCGAGATTTTCCGGATCCCCGGCTACCGATTCGCCTTCGCCATCCAGCGGCCGATTTTCCGTTCCGCCGACAAAACCTTTCAGGTGGAGATCACCGGCCCGGATATGTATCAGCTCAAGGAAATCGCTCAGAACCTGGTGGGGCAAATCGCCGGCCTTCCCGGCGTGCACGCCGTGCGCCCCGAATTCAAGTTTGGCAACCCCGAGCTGCGGTTCCTGCCCAAAAGGGAGCAGGCGGCGCGCCTGAAACTGGGCATGGACGAGATTGGCGACATCGTCGAATCGCTCAACGCCGGCAAATACCTGGGCGAATTCAACGAGCAGGGCGAACCCATCGATTTCGTGTTCGTGCAAAAGAAAGACGCGCGCAAATTGAGCCTGCAGGACTATAAGGATCTCCCCGTCTGGACCGGCGAAGGCATGATGACCCACCTCGGGCACCTGGCCGAGGTGGAGGTGGACGCGGGTCCCGCGCGCATCGACCACATCGAGAAAGAGCGCGCCATCAACCTCGTGGTGCAGGTGAAGAAGGACGCCGCCATGCAGCAGGTGATCAACGCCGTGGAGACCGAAGCCATGGCCCCGGTCCGCAAAACCCTGGACCACGAGTATGGCTTGAGGGCGGGCGGCGCCGCCGACGAGCTGACATCCACGCAAAAGTCCCTGCTCAACAGCTTTTATTACGCCGTCGGCTTCATCTACCTTTTGCTCGTCGCCTTGTTCGCCTCATTCCTGCGCCCCGTGGTGGTGATGCTCACCGTGGTATTCGCCGTATCAGGCTCGTTCCTCGGCATCGCCGGAAACAATATTTTGCAGCGCGGCTACATCCGCGCCATCCTCGAAAAGATGGATGTTCCCAATGCCGCCGAAATGGCCGCCGACTGGAACTGGATCACCTTCGACGTGCTCACCCAGCTCGGCATCGTGATCCTCGCGGGAATCGTCGTGAACAACGCCATCCTCATCGTGCACCAGATGCTCAACAACATCCGCGCAGGCATGGAGGAGCGCGAGGCGCTGCGCCTGTCCTGCGAAACCCGCCTGCGCCCCATCATGATGACCGTTATCTCCAGCGTGTTCGGCATGATACCCCTGGCCTTCGGCGAAGGCGCGGGCACCGAGCTGTACCGCGGCATGGGCACCGCCCTCATCGGCGGCCTCAGCGTATCCACGCTGTTCACCCTGTTTCTCGTTCCCGTGCTGATATCGCTGACCATGGACCTCGGCCTGCACACCACCCAGAGCGACCTCGTCAAGGAATCCCTGCGCATGGGCGAGGGCGAACCCGCCCGGCCCGGCCCCGTTTAAACCCTGTGGTCCTTAAACGAACGGCCAGCCCGCAGGCGGCGGGGAGACGAAGCAGAGAGGCTTCTTGTTGATCGGATGTTTGATGGTCAGGCTGTGCGCGTAGAGGGCAATCTGGCGGCCGGGGAGGCTCGCTTTCGCGCGGTATTTCCTGTCGCCGACGATGGGGTGGCCGATGAAAGCCAGTTGAGCGCGAATCTGATGAAACCGCCCGGTTTGCAGCCGCACCTCCAGCACACTCGCCCCGTTCAGAGTTTCGATCACCTCGTAGCCGAGCCGCGCCTCCTTCGCGCCCGGCGTCTCGCGCGAAAACACCGTGGCCTTGAGGGATTTTTCCTTCCTTAAAAAATGCACCAGCTCGCCCCGGCTGGCCTCGGGAACACCCTCCACCACCGCACGATACACCTTTTCCGGCACCCGCTCGCGGAACTGCTTGGACAGCCGCGCCGCCGCCTTCGACGTGCGCGCGAAAAGCACCACCCCCGCCACCGGCCGGTCGAGCCGGTGAACCAGGCCGAGGTACACATTCCCCGGCCTGCCGAGCGTAACTTTCAGCCATAGCTTGGCGATGTCGAGCAGGGCCGGGTCGCCCGAAGGGTCCGCCTGAACCGGCATCCCCGCCGGTTTCGACACCACGAGGAGGTGGCTGTCCTGAAAAATAACGCTCAGGTCCGGTGGCGCATCGGTCAACTTGCTTGTTCCCTGGAGGAATTATCGTCCGCCCGGACGAAGGGGTGAATCTGGTTATCCACGATGCCGCCGGAAATCACATACTTGACGCCATCCTCAATAGACATGGAAATATCCTTCACATCCGAAGGCGGCGCGAAGATGAGAAAGCCCGACGTCGGGTTGGGCGTCGTGGGCACGAAGACGTTGATGACCTCATGGCCGGTTTTCCTCTGCACCTCCCCCTTGGTGACCCCCGTGACGAAGCCGATGGCCTGGACCCCCCGGCGCGGGAACTCGATCAGCACCACCCGGTTGAAGGCGGACGTATCCGCATTGGCGAACGAAATCATCACCTGCTTGGTGCCGCTGTAGATCTGCCGCACAAAGGGGATTTTCTGCACCAGCCTCTCCCACAAATGGAGGAGCCGCTTGCCGAAAATATTGGTGGTGAGCACCCCCACCAGGTATACAATAAGGAGAGTGATCCCCACCCCCAGGAAGGGGATGCGGTATCCCTCCGGAATCGGCGCCCCGGCGCGAATCAGCAGATCCGTAAACAGCGGCGCGAGCGCATCGAGGCGGAGGTAGAGAAAGCGCAGAATGAAAAACGTCAGCGCGATGGGCAGGGTGATGAGCACCCCGGTGATGAATATATTACGCAGACGCCGTTTAAAATCGCTTAACACGCTGGAAGACTCTGAGGGGAAAGGGGCAAAAGCAGCCCATTGTCAGGGCCGGGGCAAAACCCCGGCGCATCGGAATACCGTAACGTATTATAATATATAATTAATACGCCGGGGGGCACAAACCGAGGCCGGGTTTCAATTTCTCTTGACAGGTGCGCGAAATTCGCTAATATCGATAGACGCCCCCTGCAAAGGGTGGCAAAATAAGCAAATACAAGGGGCTGTGGCGCAGCTGGGAGCGCGCTTGAATGGCATTCAAGAGGTCAGGGGTTCGATCCCCCTCAGCTCCATTTAATTAAATAAGGGCCTGGAAGCATTGCGCTTCCAGGCCCTTGTTGTTTTTGGCTGAATTTACAGCCATTTGACAACCCGATGGCCTGCCTGCCAAAGACCGCCGGTTAAATTAAAGAAATTTGGCGCTAAGCCATTTCTTGGCGGGCTGGCTGACTCGATCAGCAGGTCGGCGGTTCAAATCCGTCCGCTGGCTCCATTAACACAATGGCTTATGGATTTTATCCATAAGCCATTTTTGTTTGTGTAAGCACTAGGTAGGC
>QJZQ01000178.1 GCA_003246675.1 Nitrospirota bacterium
ACGATGATGGACTGGATTTTGCGTTTGCTCGATTCTTTGATCGTCAACCGGTAGCCGTTCACCACCACCTGTTCGCCGGGTTGCGGGATTTTTTCGAACCGGTCGATGGCGAGGCCCGCCAGGGTTTCATAATCGCCGCTTGGAAGGTTGAGCTTCAGTGTTTCGTTGATGGCGCTGATTTCCATGTCCGCCTCAATCAGGTACCCTCCGTCCGAATAATCTTCGTATCGTTTCTCCCGCTTGTCGTACTCGTCTTCGATCTCTCCAACGATTTCCTCAAGCAGGTCCTCGATGGTCACGATGCCGGTGCAGCCGCCGTATTCGTCGACGACGATGGCCATGTGCAGGCCCCGCTGCTGAAGTTCCTTGAGAAGATCGTCCGTTTTTTTGTTGGGCGGCACGTAATACGCCGGACGAATCAGGTTGGCGATGGGCGAGTCGTCCACCGGCTGATTGAGCAGGTCGAAGGTGTTGACGATGCCGATGAGGTTGTACATGTTTTCGTGGTAGACGGGCAGGCGGGAGAAGCCCGAATCGTTGGCGATTTCGTGCAGTCCCCGCAGGGTGAGGGTGTCCGGGATGGCGGTCATCTGCACCAGTGGCACCATGCACTGCTCTACAGGGATCTCGCCGAAATTGAAGATTTTGTGGATCAGGGTGCGTTCGACGGTTCCGAGGTCGATGGTCTGGGCGTCGAGGTTCAGGATATTGCGAATCTGATCCCGGCTCAGGGTCGTGAGCTTGTCCTCCGCGGTGGCGGCAAAGAGCGATGTGAATAACCTCGAAAGGGAGGTGAACAGGGTGAGAAGGGGGTTGGTGATTTTGCAAAAGCCGTTCAACGGGCGAACGAGGTACGGCATGATGTCGTTCGGGCGGTGGTGGATCACCATCTTCGGGACGATTTCGCCTCCGAACAGGATGATGGGGGTGAGAATAATACCCGCCAGCCATTCCCCTGTGTCGCCAAGCTGCGACACCATGTAAGCGGTAAAAATCGCCGTGGTGGAGACCATGGCGAGGTTGGTCCCAAGCGACGTGGCGGCAAAGAGGCGTTCGGGCGTTTCCAGGAGCGCGAGTACGGCGCGGGCCGCGCGGTCGCCTTCGTCCGCTTTTTGCTGCATGCGAATACGGTTGATGGAGATCATGCCGATCTCCGATCCGGAAAAGAAGCCTTCCAGGGCGATGCCGACGACGACCAGAATCAATGTGGTGGAAAGAATCATCAGGACGCCGTCTTTTCCCCATTTTGGGAGGCGGGCTGTCCGCCGCCCGTCAGGGTCAGGTGCAGGTTGAGGATTCTGGGGCCCTTCATTTTTTCCACGCGGAATTTGAACCGGTCGTAGGTGACGGCCTCTCCTGAGCGCGGTACGCGGCCGAGCAGGGCGAACACCAGGCCGCCCAGGGTATCGTGTTCTTCCTCGGGGAGCGTGCTTTTGAAATAATCGTTGAATTCGTGCAGGGCCAATGCGGCGGAAATCTTGTAATTCTCGTCGTCGATCTTCACCAGGGGGCTCTCATCAAGGCGCATTTCGCTGTCGATCTCGCCCACAAGTTCTTCGAGCACGTCTTCGAGGGTGACCAGGCCGCACACGCTGCCGTATTCGTCCAGGGCGATGGCGAGGTGCTGCTTCTTGCGCCGGAACTCCTGCAGGAGTTCTTTTATTTTCTTGGATTTTGGAACGGTGAACACCGGGTGCAGGATGTTCTTGAGGTGCACGTTTTCACGCGGCAGCATTTTGATCCGGTTCAGGTCTTTGGTGAGCAGGATGCCCACGATGATTTCCTCCTCGCTATCGTACACCGGCACCCGGGAATAGAAGTTTTCCACGATGCGCGGCAGGATCTGGTCGAGGCTGTCTTCGATGCTGACGGTGAACATGTCGATTTTGGGTGTCATGATGTCGGCCACGGTCGTTTCGCCGAATTCGAAGACGTTATGGATCATCTGCCTTTCTTCTGAATCGATCACGCCTTCGCCTTCGCCCATCTGCACCATGACGCGAAACTCCTCATCGGTGATGGACGATTGGTTACGGTGACCCATCACGATACCAAACCGCGAGATGAACCTCTCCGCAAGCCAGGTCAAATACCGTTGGGGCGGTTGGACGATGTTGGAGAATAGCTTGAGGGGGTAGCAGGCCACCATGGCGTAAGCCTCGGCAAACCGCAGGGAAAGGCTCTTTGGGATGATTTCACCGAACAGGAGCAGGAAAAAGGTGGCCACGCCGATGGCGATGCCGATACCGGTATTGCCGAAAATCTTGATGGCAAGCGAAGTCGCCACGACCGATGTCGCAATGTTGACCAGCTCGTTGCCAATGTAGATGGTGATGAGAAGTTCGCGCGGTTTTTCTAGCAGGGCGTGCACGAGGCGGCCGGAGCGGCCGTGCCGCTGCTTCATTTCTGAAAGCTGCAAGGGGCTTAGAGAGAAAAACGCGGCTTCGCAGGCAGAGAAAAAACCCGATAAAAGCAAGAGACCGCCAAAAAGGATGGTTCTGGACAATAGAATGTCGTCCAAAGCGATTAAATGACCTCCATGAATGCCGACGCTGCCCTTTCCTTTGCCCGGTGGATACCGGGGATACGGACAACAGTTTTATTTTTTGGGCCGGGGGGAAGACCGGTGCCGGGCTGCCGGACTGAAATGATCGAACCCCAAGGCCCCGGAGAGATTTTCGCATCGGCCATCGCTCCTGACGAGGGCGACTTCGCCTTCCTCTGCGGTGATCTCTCCGATTTGTGTGACGAGCGCGTTGGCTTTTTGAAACTGTCTGGTTATTTTTTTAACATCAACAGCGGCCAATGTAAATAATAATTCATAGTCCTCCCCGCCGGTGAGGCTGAAGGGTAAGGGGCTGATCTGATTGTCGGTGCAGATTCGCCGGAGGGCCGGGGAATGGGGCAGGGCGTCCTCCTTGAGGCGGACGCCAAGGCCACCGGCCTCAAGCAGGTGCGAGAGGTCCTGCACCAGCCCATCGCTGATGTCGATCATCGATGTGACCTGAGCGCGGGACCGGGCGAGCAGGGCCGCTTCCCGCACGCGGGCGGTGGGTGCCCGATGGCGGCGGCAGAGAAAATTTTTGTGTTTCGCTTCTCCTTGCCAGGGCTTGCGGCTCTTGCCGAGCAGGGCGAGGCCGAGCGCCGAATCCCCAAGTGTGCCGGTGACCATCACCGCATCGCCGGCGCGGGCCCCGGCGCGGGTGAAGAAACGCTTCTCCCGGACCTCGCCGATCAGGGTCACGTTGATGAACAGGTGCTTCGGGGAGCGGACGGTGTCTCCGCCGGCCAGTTCGATGTTGTATTCGGACGAGGCCTTCTCGAAGCCCTTCATCAGGCCGTCGATGAAACGCAGGGGGATGTTGCCGGGCAGTCCCAGGGAAACCAGGGCAACCAGGGGGACACCGCCCATGGCGGCGATGTCGCTGATATTGACCGCAAGGGCCTTCTGGCCCAGGAGTTCGGGGGGCGTGGTGTCGGTTCTGAAATGGACCGTTTCCACCAGGGCATCGGTGGAGGCGACCTGGTGCCAGCCGGGGCGGGTCCGGTAAACGGCGGCGTCGTCTCCGATGCCGAGGCACACGCGGGAGGAGCGATGTTTGAGGCGGGTGCGGAAGCGGTCGATCAACCCGAACTCGCCCAGTTTTTCGAAGTCAGACATGGTGCTCTGGTTGGAGGTGGTTGAGCTCCGGCTTGGTGCGGGAGCCAGGATTGTTCATTGTAACGCAGCCGGGAAATAAATTCACTTCGGCCGGTTTGTGATCGCCGGGCCGGGCGCCAGGCGGACCCATGTCAGCTCATGCTTATTATGGAAAAGATGCAGCACCTGGCTTCCCGGCAGGTCGGCGAACTTGTTGGCCACGGCGTAATCCGCCCCGTCCTGAAATTTGAGGGTGCAGATAAAATTTTCGACCATTCCGGATTCGAGCCAACCCCTGACCCAGTCATAAAGTTTTTCCGGGTAGCAGATCACGTCCGAGAGAAACCAGTTCACCACGGGTTCGCGGCGGGCCAGGGTCTCCGGGCGAAGGTTGAATATGTCGCCCTGTTCGAAGCTCACCCCTGGAAGCGATGCCACCTGCGGGGCGAGGGGAGAGCGGTCCATGGATAGCACGCGCGCTCCTGTTTTTGCCACCGCCCAAGCCCAGCCACCGGGGCTGCCGCCCGCATCGAGGCAGAAATCGCCTGCCTGGGGATGGGCTTGCAGACGGGTCCACGCGTCCCAGAGTTTGAGGTAGGCGCGGCTGGGAGGCCCCTCCCGGTCCTCGATAAAATTCAACTCGCCGTTGGGGTACGGGCTTGAGCAGCGGGCCGAGGCGAGCAGGGTATGGGCATCGAGAAGCGTCCAGCTGCCCAGGGGCGAAGCGGGCAGCGGAGAAGGGAAGGCCACCGGCCGGGCGGAGACGTGGGGCAATTTATCCTGAATGAGCCTGGCGCGGCGGTGCAGGTCGAACGAATAAAGCCACCAGTTTCTCTGCAAGGCCTTCAGGTTGCGGGCCGCGTCGCTGATGGATTGGATGGCGATTACCTGTGGTTCCAGCCACACATTCTGCGCCCAGAATGTCCTTTGCGCCGCTAGAGGGCTGAGCACCAGGCGGTCGTGAACAGCGACCTCTCCCTGGAGTTCCTGAACCAGGGGGGCGACGAAACCTTCGGGGGCCAGGTAGGCTGTTTGGATGCCGGTTTGCATGACTCTTGCCGGGGGTGAACGCGAAAGGCGCGGAGGTGTATTTCCGGCGACGGTGGCGCGGGTGTGTTTAAAATGCGTTCTATTATATTCGAGGAATGGGGGCGGAAGGGAAAAACAAAAGCATTTTCTTCCCGCCCTGGAAGCGCGGGGTGGTCGAGACTCTTGTTAATTCAGCAAATCAGTTCATGGACCCTGCCGGTGTCATCGTGAAGGTGTTGGTGCTTGATTTGTGCTTAGCCTGTGCGCCCCAGTTGAGCTCTTGCGCGTTGGCGTTGGGGATCGTAATTACGATATGTTGCGATTGATTAAAGCCGTAGGAGGCTTGTTCCGCCAAGCCCAGGGAGCAATCGTTGCCTCCCTGGGTCTCGGTCCAATAGGCTTTGCAGGCCAAAAACAGGTTATGCAGATTGGCCTTCGCATCCGAATCATAGGCGCGCTGTTTATACGTTGCAAACTGGGGCAGCGCGATAGCCGTGAGAATGCCGATGATGCCGATGACGATCAGCAGCTCGACGAGGGTAAACCCCCTGGCGTTCCTGATGCAGGTCCGATGAGAGTCGAATGTCATGGCGGGTTCCTATAGGTTTTGCGGAGTTCATCGATCTAGCCCCACAGTACCAGATATTTGTTGCGATTCTGTCGTGATTGGGTTACAAAGTCCAGAAAATTCGCATGACGAATTTAAAAAGTGAAAAATTGAGTCCGTCACCTTTAAAGAGATGGCCAGAGAGCCAGTGGCCCCTCGCTGGAGCTTAAGAGGGGGGAGTCCCCGGCAAGAAATCAATCGATTCTCAGGAGATTTTGCGTCAGGGAGTCGATGTCGAATTTCTTGTCGATCTTGAGGGTGATCTTGTCGTCGACGCCGAAGCCCGATTTTTTGAAATCCTCCAGCGCGAGGGTCAGCTCGACATGTTCTTCGGACTCCGGCAGCCAGATGGTCACGCTGCGGAACTGGTCGGCTTTATTCGGCGGGGTGGTGATTTCGGTGATCTCTCCATCCAGGCTGATCATGGTTTGTTCCTTTCTTATATAAGAATGGGTAAAAGTTAGGGGCGTGTGGCTAAACCGCGCCTCAGGCCGAACAGGACAACCGCATCTCCCGCCGGTCTGCGGGTGTGTCGGCGGCATAAAACGCCGGGTCGATGCCCTGGCGCGCGAGTATCTCCGCCTCTTCGTTGAAGGGGTCTTCGAACAGGCGATCTCGGCATAGTCCGAGTGTTTGAGCGCCGCCTCCACGGCCCGGTCGAGGAGATAATTGCGCGGGATGAAACGGGGGTTGATGCGGTTCATCTTTTTGCGGCGGATCTCGTCGCTTTCATCTTCCCGGTCGAGCAGGCGCTGATAATCCGCAAGCCAGGCATCGAGGGCCTGCGGCTTTAAAAAGTTGTCCCGGAGGGCGTCGACGCCACGGTGTGGAAAGTCCGCCAGGCGGCGGAAAAAATTGGTGTAATCCACCGGGTTTTCATGCAAAAGCTGAAACAGATTTCCTGCCAGGCGAGTGAAATCGGCATCGAGAATGGCCAGGCCGAGTTTTTGCCCGACGAGCTCGCGAAAACAGCGGTTGTACAGGGGCTGATAGCGGCCGAGTTCCTCGGTCAGGTTCTCGGCGCCCGGGAGCGAGGAGAGGGCGATGGCGAGCTTCTCCAGGTTCCAGAAGCCGGTTTCCGGCTGGCGGCCGAAGGCGTACCGGCCTGCGGTGTCCGTATGATTGGCGGTGAACCGGGGCTGGAAGGCGTCGAGGAAGCCGAAGGGGCCGTAATCGAAAGTGGCCCCGGTGATGGACATATTGTCGGTATTCATCACGCCGTGGATGAAGCCGAAGGCCTGCCAGCGGGCGATCAACCGGGCCGTCTTCTCCAGCACCTGACGGAAAAAAAGGCGGTAGCGGCCGGCATCGCCTTCTAGCTCGGGGTGGTGCATGGCAATGGCGTGGTCGGCCAGCCGCCGCACGTTTCCCGGCTGCCGGGTGTGGTGAAAATATTCGAAGCTGCCGAAGCGGATGTGGGTGTCGGCCAGGCGCACCAGGATGGCGCCGGGGGCGGGCGTTTCGCGCCATACCACTTCGCCGGTGCCAATCAGGGCCAGGGCCCGTGTCGTGGGAATGCCGAGGCCTGCGAGCGCCTCGCTGCCTAGGTACTCACGGATGGACGAGCGCAATGTCGCCCGGCCGTCGAAGCCGCGTGCAAACCGCGTGGGGCCGGAGCCCTTGAGGTGCAGGCCCCAGCTTTTACCCTCTTCGCCGGTCACCTCGCCGAGCAGGAGGCCGCGGCCGTCTCCCAGCCGGGGGTTGTACACGCCAAACTGGTGGCCGGAATAGGCCATGGCAAGAGGCTCCGCGCCGGGCAGGGCGCGGTTTCCCGCAAAGGTCAGGACAAACTCCTCCTTTGCGCCCCAGGCGGGGTCGAGCCCGATGAGTGGTGCTGCGCCGGGGTTGAAATGGATGAGAGTGGGCGAGGGCACCGGGTCGGGCGCTTTGAGCTGATAAAACTCCGGCCCCAGCCGTATGAAGGCATTCGAAAAGCGGAGGCGGTCGATGCTGTTTCCGGGCATGGCGCAGGGGGTGTAAGGTGTGGGACCCGGTGACCCCTTGCACAACGGCGCGGGTCACCTGTCATTCGATACCGGACCTATGAAAGATGACCCCCGAAAGGGAAGGGATTCTTTTTTTAGAGAAAAGTGCGCCTTCTGCCCCCTGCCGCAGAGGCCCGCGTCTTACTGCAGGCTCTGCACCAGCCAGATATTGGGTTTTTCCTGGGTGGTATGAAACCATAAAACCGCGTTGATGTTGAAGTGAACGAGCCACGCCGCGGTATCGCCCTGCTGGCAGATCTTCTCCTGATAACGGTCCGTGATCACGGAGACCTGGTCGCAGGTGGTTGTGGTCCAGTAGTAGTGCCCGCGGCCGTCGTCGAAGATCGGGTGAATCCAGGCCTTTTTACCGCTCGCGTTGACGATGCGCTCCTTGTAGATGAGAGTCTTGAGTTCGGGCAGGGTCGGCAGGCGCCAGCCGGTTCGGCCCGCCTCCTCGGCGCTTTCGGCGACGATCAGCGCGTCTTTAAATTTGGTTTTCTTGAGAATGCCCTTTTTCAGCCACAGGAGGTTGTTGACGGTGTCGGTGATGGTGCCATCGCCATTGTCGACGAAGTTCGCCTCGGGCAGATCCACCACTTCCTGTTTGGAGACCTGCTTGCATTCCACCAGCAGCGGGCCGGCGTTGGGGCACTTGTCTAAAATATCAAAATGGCTCATGGCGCCCATCATTCCGCAGACCTCCTCCTTGGTGCACTCGGCGTGCACGGGAAGGGCGCCCGCGAAAATAAGCGCAAGAGTAAGAGCGATGACCCGCATAGGTGACCTCCTCCGGGATGAGCGGTATTGGGTGAAGACCGGACCGGGACTGTTTAACAATCCGATGTTGCGCCGGAATTTAACCCCCAGAATACAATATTTCCCGTGGGATAGAAACCCCTTATCCGCAAGGGGTTGCAGGGTTTTCCCCGGTGTCAGGGAAATGCCTCCCGGTCCAATGCAATCAATGCGTTGAGGCTGGTATCCTGGATAAAATGCTCGGTTTCGGCGATGCGGTTGGCAGAAGGGTCGGGGTTGATATTGATGACGCTCGCGCCCGAGCGCATCAATTGATAGGCGATGTAATCGTTGGTGGGCACCGCGCCGGAACTGCCGATGAGGATCGCCAGATCCACCGGCCGGGCCAGAAACAGCTCGAAGTTCCGTTCCTGCTCCGGGTGCCCGGTGTATTCCCCGTCGCCGAACATCAGAATATGCGGCCGGGCGATGGCGCGGCAGTTCGGGCAGTGGGGGTAGTTCGAGGCCTTCATGGTTTGCGCGTCAAGCTCGCACAGCGGCACGGCGGGCTCATCCCAATAGCGAGGGGTGCAGGCGTCGAGGCATTGCAGCCGCCACATCGAGCCGTGAACTTCCAGGACGCGGTCGGCTGGGCAGCCGGAGCGCAGGTGAAAGCCGTCGGTGTTGGTGGTGTGGATGAAGGACTCGTCGAAGCCCTCCGCCATCCAGCGGTTGAGGATGTTGTAGCCCTCGTGCGGCTGGTTTTCGTGGGCGTTTCTTCTGCGCCACTCGTAAAAGGCCCAGGCGTGCGGCAGCTCGTTGCGGAACGCCCAGGGGCTGGCGAGGTCCTGCGCCTCCAGGT
>QJZQ01000233.1 GCA_003246675.1 Nitrospirota bacterium
GCCGAAGGGTACCACCGCACCGACGATGGCCACCCCCAGCGAACTCTTGACCGCCTTGAAAAACTCCCTCGGCTCGGTGGTGACCCCGGTGTGGAGCATCAGGAAAAAGATGCCCATTTCAGCGAGAATATCAATGGTCTCGTTGGGCTGCACCCAGTCCAGCACGGCGGGGCCGAGAAGCACCCCGGCCACCAGCTCGCCGAAAATCGTCGGCAAGCCCACCCGGCGCAGCAGCACGGCGGCGGTCCAGACCACGACCAGCAGAATCAGCAGATGTTTGAAAACCGGGTCCATGAATTCCTCCCGGGGGTGCCCGAGGTGTTCCCTGCCCGCAATAAGAAGATCATCCAGGAAGAATAAAATTCCCCGCGGCCACGATAGCGCATAGAGGGTGCAGGTAGCGAACGCGGGCAAGCGGCGCAATTTCCACCGGCCCCTCGCCGCTCAGGGGCATGAGGAAAAGCTCGCCGCTCAGGGGCATGAGGAAAAGCATCTCGTGCGCGGAACCGGGAATCGGTGAAACGCGGCTCCCCGGAATGTGCAGGGGCGTCGGCGTCATGAAACTTTTTCTTACCGGCAAAGGGCGAACCGCCTCCCCTTCCGCGACCGGGCCACGGCTGAGCCGCCGCCGGATGCACGGCGCCCCGTCGCGAAGGGCGAGCGAATACACCCCTTCCAGCGCTTCTGCGTCTGCGGGAGAAAATACCGCCAGGCTCCCGCGCTGAACCGCCGGCACGCGGCTTTCCTCTTCGATGAGCACGGCGTAGCCGCCTTCTTCGACAGCCGCCCCGGTGATCTCGACCCGGGCGAAAGAGGAAAAATCGGGCCGCGCGCAAGCCAGATTGCGAATCGCCTCGTCATTCAATGTCGCGGGGGAAATCAACGGAAGGGAACGGGGGCTTGCGGTCATGAAAAAACCTCGAAAAGAGTCAAGCGAAGCCGCCCGGCCAAGGCGATCCCGAGTGTGATATCATCTTACACTCGAATTTTCAATCGGGGAATCGGGCTTCGCCCCGGTGCGCCCCCGGCAAGGACCCGCCTGAAAATGGCTTTAGCAAACTACACCGAAACGATGAGCTACATTTCCGGGCTCATGGGCGGCGGCATCCACCTGGGGCTGGAAAATACGGCCCGCGTGCTCGGCCATTTCGGCGACCCGCAGCTCAAGGTGCCCACGGTGCATATCGCCGGCACCAACGGCAAGGGGTCCACCGCGGCATTCATCGAATCCATCCTGCGCCACAGCGGCCACCGCGTGGGGCTGTTCACCACGCCGCACCTCGACGATTTTCGCGAGCGCGTCCAGCTGGACCGCGAACTCATTCCCGAAGCGGCGCTCATCGACCTGACCGGACGCATCCGCCAGGCGTCCGAACAGCTGAACACCCCCCTCACCTATTTCGAATTTGGCGCGGTGCTCGCCTTTTTGTATTTTCACGAGGCCGAAGCGGACTGGAACGTGATCGAAGTCGGCCTCGGCGGCCGCCTCGACGCCACCAATCTGTGCCGCCCGGAAGTGGCGTTGATCCCCTCCATCGGCTGGGACCACAGCAACTACCTGGGCCCCACCCTGGCGGACATCGCCCGAGAGAAAGCCTTTATTATCAAAGAGAATGGTACAGTTTTTGCTCATGTGGAGGATAAGGCGGCGTTCGCCGAGATCGAGCGGCGGGCCGGCGGGGTCAACGCAAGCCTGTATCGCTTCGGCACGCAGTTCGGGGCGGCCCTGGTGCGCGCCACCCCCATGGGGCAGACGATAGATTTTCACTGCGGCCCGCACCGGCTTCAGGGCCTGGAAACGGCGCTCATCGGCCCCCATCAGGTCACAAACGCCGCCCTGGCAGCGGCGGCGGCGCTGTGGTTGCGGGAAAGCCACCCCGAAATTGACGAAGCCGCTCTCCGCGCCGGGCTCCAGTCCGCCCGTTGGCCGGGCCGTCTGGAGGTGATGTCGCGGGAGCCCTGGGTGGTGCTGGACGCGGCTCACAACCCCGACGGAGTCATTAAATTGACACAGGCGGTGCGGGAAATCTTCTCTTTTGACCGCCTGATCCTCGTCACCGGCATCATGCGGGATAAGCCGGTGGACGAAATGCTCGACTTATTCACCCCCCTGGCCGACCATATCCTGTTCACCCGGCCCAGGCAGGAACGGGCCGAAGACCCGGAGAGGCTGGCAGGCCGCCTGCGGGAAAAAGCGGGGGCGAAGGCCCTTGACATCGAAACCACGGACTCGGTCCCCCAGGCCCTCAGGCAAGCCCGGGAGGCGGCCCGGCCCGGCGACCTGATCCTG
Source organism: Nitrospirota bacterium (assembly GCA_003246675.1). Lineage (GTDB taxonomy): Bacteria > Nitrospinota > Nitrospinia > Nitrospinales > VA-1 > SZUA-259. The sequence goes on from QJZQ01000233.1 coordinate 2,291, forward strand.
GTCACCGGTTCCATTTTCACCGTTGCGGAAGCAAGGCAGGCGCTGGTTCATGAAAAAGTTTTTCCTTCCCATAATACTCTGGACAGCTCTCGCCCTCGCGGGTGAGGCGCTGGCCGAGACGGCCCATTCCGGCCCGCCGGGCGCGGATCCGTCCGTCGACATCACCGCCGACCACATGGTCCACGATGGTGAGACGGATACCGTCAGGGCCTGGGGCCACGTCGTGGTGAAGTTCGAGGACCGCACCCTCACCGCAGACAAAGTGAAAGTCAACCAGGCCAGCGGCATGGGCGAAGCGAAGGGCCAGGTGGTTTTCAGCGCCGAAGGAGGCACCCTCCTTAACGCGAAACGCGCCCTCTTCAACATGAAGAGCAAGCAAGGGAAGATTTTTCACGTCGTCGGCAAAATCGAAGAAAAATATTACGTGCGCGGCAACCAGGTGACGCGCCTTTCGGCGGACCATTACCTGCTCGACGACGCGGCCCTCACCACCTGCCGCGGGAGCGTTCCGGACTGGATGTTCCAGGCAAGCCACATCGACGTAATCCGCAATGACCGCGCCCTGTTCACCCACGCCGTCTTCAAGGTCAGGGACATTCCCATTCTGTACCTGCCCGCCGGCTACATTCCCATTCATCAGGACCGTAAGAGCGGCCTGCTGCTGCCGAAGCTGGGCGTCAGCAACACCGACGGCGTGATTTTCGGCAACGCCTATTACTGGGCCATCAACGGCTGGTCCGACGCGACGATTTCCGCCGACTATCTCTCGAAGCGCGGCGTGCGGCCCGGCCTCGAATACCGCTACACCCCGAGCCGCACCACCAGCGGCCAGATCAGTGGAACTTTTCTCGACGACAACGAAACCGGAAACCAGTTCTGGAAAGTGGACGCCATCCACAAGCAGGCCCTGCCGCTGGATTTCAAGTTCAACGGCAAGCTGGACCTGGAAAGCGACGACAACTTCAATAAAACCTTCGAGGACGATATCGACCGGCGCTCCCGCCGCAGTTCCGATTCCTACGGCGCAATCACCCGCAGCTGGGAGCAAAACACCCTGGACATCCTCGCGCGCTACCGCGACAGCACCGAGGACAACCGCGACGACACCTTCGCCCAGTTGCCCCAGCTGACCTTTGCCAGCCTCAACATGCCGCTCGGCGGCGGCCCGGTCCTGTTCAACCAGGACGCCCGCTACACCTTTTTCCATATCGACCAGAACCCCGACGCCAGCATCGACGACAACTACGACACGCACCGGCTGGACTTTCACCCGCAATTGTCCGTGCCCCTGCCCGTCGCCTCCTGGGGCGCCTTCACCCCCACCATCGGCGTCCGCGAAACGTTCTACAGTCAAGGGCAGACGCCCGGCGGCGGCGAAACCGGCAGCTTCTCGCGCGAATTGTTCGATGTGGGCGCGGCTTTCGAAGGCCCCAAGGTCAACCGCGTGTTCAGCGCCGGCAACGCGGGAACCAAGGTGAAGCACGTCATCGAGCCGAGGCTGACCTACCAGTACATCCCCGATATCGACGAGGAGGATCGCGGCAAGATCAAGGTGATCGACGAAATCGACGCCCTCGGCCCCGAAAGCCGCCTCACCTACTCCCTCATTCAGCGGCTCCTGAAAAAGAGCCGTGCAGCGGATGAGACCTTCGAGACCCGCGAGGTGCTGCGCTTCGAAGTCAGCCAGAGTTACGACTTCAGGGAGGCCACCTCGTCGGTCGCGCCCGGCGAGGACCGCGAGCCCTTCTCCAGCCTGCGCTTCGACCTCGACAGCCGCCTGTTCGAGCCTTTGCTGCTCAACCTGGATACCACCTACGATGTCCACCGCGGCGACATCGACACACTGAATGCCGAAGTGGGCATCAAGCCCGTCCGGAATCTCTCGCTCTACGTCGAACGACGGTACATTCGCGACGAATCCACATTCATTACCGGAACCCTGGACTGGGCCTTCACCGAAGGCTGGCGCTTTACGGCCAGCACCCGCTACGACGAACGCGCCAAGACTTTTCGTGAAAACAACGTGAGCATGTTGTACGATAATCCATGCCGGTGCTGGGGCGCCGGAATCGACCTGATCGACCGGCAGATCATCTCCGGCGGCGAGCGAAAGGACGAGACCCGCGTCCTCTTCAACATTACCCTGCGCGGGCTCGGCAGCATTCGCTCCAATCAGGATCAGCAGCTTCTACACCGCACCTTTTGAACCGGGAGACAGGATGCATACCGCAAAGGAGATCTCCGCAAAACTCGCCCGCGCCGCCCTCGACATCGGCGCCATCCAGCTCTCCCCCGAGGCCCCGTTCACCTGGGCCTCGGGCTACCGCATGCCGGTCTACAACGACAACCGGCTGCTGCTCGGCCATCATGAACACCGGCTGCTGGTGGCGCGAGGGTTCGAGGCGACCCTTATATCGAACAATATCGAAGTCGACGTCGTCGCCGGCACCGCGACCGCGGGCATCCCGCCGGCCACCACCCTTGCCGACAGGCTGAAAAAGCCGCTCATTTACGTCCGCCCGCAGGCCAAGAAACACGGCATGAACAACCGCATCGAAGGCATCCTCAAGCCCGGCCAGCGCGTGGTGGTGATCGAAGACCTCATTTCCACCGGCCAAAGCGCCCTCGCCGCCGTGGAAGCCATACGCGAGGCGGGCGGCGAAGTGGCGCACTGCATGTCCATATTCAAATACGGTTTCTCGCAGGCCGAAGACGCTTTCGCTTCCAGGAACTGCCGGCTGCATTCCCTGCTCACCTTCGATAAACTCCTCGACGAAGCCGAAACTTCGGGCTATATCAACGCCGAACAGGCGGCGCTCCTCCTGCCCTGGCATGAGGACCCCTTCGGCTGGGGCAAGCGTCACGGTTTTCCACAATTAACTGATGATAAATAAAGGGATTACTCCTTACAATCCGTCCCCGTAAAAACGGTCTGGCCCTTCTGTTTCCGGAGCGGATTCCAGGGAAGTTAATGATTGACAGAGCGCTTGTTTGATACTAATATGCCAGATTCATGCGCCAGGGAGGGGCGAAACCCGTCCCTAAAGGCGGTGTGAACCCAATGCCTTGCAGACCAGGGCTCTAAAAACAAAGCAAATCCATATTTTAGGGAAACTATATAGAGGGAGGTTTTAGGGATGTCGAGATTAACCGTAGGTCCGATCGGCTTGTTACCGCCTTCCGCAGCAGCGGAGGGAATCTTTCAACCGGAAAAAGGCACCGGCTACGAGCTGGTCGAGGGAGAGCACGTTCCCGAAGACAAAGCCATCGAAACCGCCGCCCATAAACTTCTGACCCTCAGAAACCCGACCCTGTTCCCCGGCCCCATGGTGGTTTGGGGATGGGACGACGAAGCCATGCACAAGGCCGAGCTGGCCATGGAACTGGTCAGGGAAGTCCCGGGAATGAACGTCATCCCCATGCCCGACTACCGGCCGATCTACCCCAAGATCGACCCCGAGGCGGTCATCAACCCCTGTCATCCCAACCTGACCGTTCAGCATAACAAAATTCACGTCTGCGTACTCATCGGCGTGCACTGTCACTTCGCCAACATCACCCTGAAGATGATCCGCGCCGGCACCAATTGCTACACCATGGCCTTCTGCGCCTACGATGGCCATGAAGACGCCCTGCTCTCCATGCGCGACATGGACGGCGACAAGCTGAGGAAGGTCATCGACGCTGTGAAAAAAGCGAAGAAGACCGGCGCCGTCGAACCCTGGGGCCTGACCTCCGAAGGCAAGGAAGAGCTCGAATCCATCCGCGCCATGAAAGAGAAGAACAAAGCCCCCACCAAGGAAAAAGTCAGCCTTTTCATGGGCGAGCTGGAGCAAGGCCTGGACGAAAACGCAGAATAAGAGATAGCAGCATCCGGCCCGAGGGCCGGTACGAAAAACTCCAGGGCCCAGGGCGACCCCCTGGAGTTTTTTTTTGCCCTCTCCCCCTCCCCCCCGCCGCCCCCCAAGGCAACCCTCCCGCAAGGCAGTTTTTTGCGTCTAAGCCAATTCAATGCATGCCGAGGTTAAGATAATCCACATTTCAACCGATAATACTTAAATTCAAGGGGTTGCAAAATTCGCCCCCCCAGAAAAGGAAAACATAACCCTTCCACGGCAATCCGTAACGGGCCAGTTTTCAACCTTT
>QJZQ01000027.1 GCA_003246675.1 Nitrospirota bacterium
CCTGACCGAGGGGAGTTACGAGGACCCGCCCGACACCCTCGACCCGTTTCTGCTCGATCTCGTGCGCGGGGTCTATAAGCTCGACGGCAAGCTGCTGCTGGTGCTCGATACCGCTAAAGTGGTGCGTGTGGAGAAGGGGGGCGCGACGCAGGAAGAAAGAAGCGCCTGGGCGGAAGAAACGGCGGCCTGAAGCGCCGTCAGGAGGCGGGGATTGTTCTCCTGAAAGAACAGACGGATTTTTGTATCGCCCCGCCCATCTTCTGAAGCGGTATGACTTCGTCGGCCAGGCCCTCCTTGGCGACAAAGCCGGGCATGCCCCACACCACCGACGAGGCTTCGTCCTGAACCATCACCCGCCCTCCCGCTTGCCGGATGGAGCGGCTGCCTTCCAGCCCATCCTTTCCCATTCCCGTCATCACCACAGCGAGAGCGCGTGGCCCGTACGCCGCCGCAACGGAGCGGAACAGAACATCCACCGCCGGGCGGCAGGAGTTTTCCGGCGCCGCGTCGGAGAGGGCGGTGACGACCCCCGCAGCCGTTTTCTCGAGCACCAGATGGCGCCCGCCGGGGGCGATCCAGGCGGTGCCGGGTTTAAGAAGTTCTCCGCCCTCGGCCTCCCTGACGGGAATGTTCGACTTGCCCTCCAGCCGCTCCGCCAGGAGGCGGGTGAAAAACGGCGGCATGTGCTGCACCACCACGATGGGTGTGGGGAATTCCTTCTCAAATACCGGGAACAGTTCCGCCAGAGCATTGGGCCCGCCGGTGGAAATGCCGATGGCGACCACGTCCACCCTTGCGGAAAGGGCAGGCGCGGGAACCTGCCGATGCGGGGGCGGAGCCGCGGCCCGGACAGGTTTGGGGGCCTCAATGCCCGCCGCCCTCGCACCAAAAAGCTTCACCTTCGGCAGCAGCTCCTCGCGGATGCGCTCCATGGAAATGGACACCCCGCCGATATTGCTCGGCTTGGTCACGTAGTCCGTGGCTCCCAGGGAAAGCGCCTCAAGGGTTTTCATGGCGCCGCGCTCGCAGAGGGTGCTGAACATGATGACCGGCAAACGGGGATAAGCTTTGCGGACCTCCCGAAGGGTTTCCAGACCATCCATCTCGGGCATTTCGATATCGAGAGTGATGAGGTCGGGCTTTAACTGCGGGATCTTGCTAAGAGCGATGCGGCCGTTGGCGGCGGTGCCCGCCACCTCGATGGCGGCATCGGCAGCCAGGCAATTGGTGATGATTTTTCGCACCACCACGGCATCGTCCACCACAAGCACACGGATTTTTTTTGTCGGGTCGATGGCTGGGTCCCTCCCTTGGGTAACCGTTGATTTTCCCCGCATTCCAAAACACGGGTCGCGGGAACGCCCTTTATGATGGTATGATCGATCGTTTGAGGCCGTAAGCCTCAGGGGCCGAGTCAGAGCGGCCGTGGCAATAGCTGTCTTTCGCAATAATAAATACATTTTATATTAACGTAAATCTAATAAACTTTCCACCTCTAATTGAGGGGAATTCAGTCGGTTTAAGGCTGTGTGTGGGGCGAATAAGCTCCGCCGGGAGGGCGCGCAAGTCATGAAACAGTTGATGAACAGGAACGGCCTGCCGGTGCCGGCCACTGCGAAGGACGTCTTCGAGGAGTTGATGCGCGGCACAGGTTCGGTGATGGGGGAGGGCGGGGCGATTTTTATTGAGACCCCGACGGTGCATGAAAAGCAGATTGTGGTGAGCCGGTCGCCCGTGGGCGGCCATGCGGCCGAAGTGCGAAAATTTCCATCCAACCGTTTTCAGGAGGCCTTTGGCCAGTTCGTGACGTGGGCATCCGTCACGGAGCCGAGGGAGAACGGCTTATGAACGCAGGAGGCGGTATGAAAAAATGGTACATGGTCACATTGGTCGGGCGCGACCGGCGGGGCATCGTCGCCGGGGTGACCGAGGCCCTTTTCGAGGGGCGCTGCAACCTGGGCGAGGCGTCCATGGTGCGTCTGGGCGGTAACTTCGCAACCATGCTCATGGTGGAGTTCGATGGGGATACCCCGGCCCTGGAGGACATGCTCAGGCCGGTGAGCGGGCGGCTGGGCCTGCGGTGCCATGTCGATGAAATCGAGGCGGGTCTGCACCGCCATGTCGAACCCGATGTGCGCATCAGCGTCTATGGGGCCGATCGCGCTGGCATCGTCGCCGAGGTGACGGGGGCCCTCGCCGAAGCGGGCCTCAACATTCTCAATCTGGAAACCGACATCGGCGGCACCGAGGGAAACCCGATTTACATTATGCACCTCGATGGGGTGGCCGAGCAGGGCGTCGATACGCTCAGAGAGGTGCTCGAAACCCTGTCGCGCGAGAAGAACGTGGAAGCCCGGTTGGTGGAAAACGATCTGTTGATGGGGTGATGACCATGGCCGTTCTCGAAATACTCGTTTATCCCGACCCGCGCCTCAAAGAGATCGCAAGGCCGGTCGAAACCGTCGATCAGGCGACCCTCGATTTTATTGACGACCTGGAAGAGACCCTGCTCGCCGGCCCCGCCGGGGTGGGCATCGCCGCGCCGCAGGTGGGCTGCTTAAAGCGCATTGTCATCGTCGATGTTTCAAGCAAGCCGAAGATCCCGCATCATGGTCATCTGGTGCTCATCAACCCCGTCATCGTTGCCAGCGAGGGCTCGGTGGTGGGCCGCGAAGGCTGCCTCTCGGTGCCCGACTACACGGGCAATGTCGCCCGCGCCAACCGCATCACCCTCAGCGCCTGGGACAAAACCGGAACCGAGCAAGTCTACAACATGGAAGGTTTCGAGGCGCGCGCGGTGCAGCACGAAATGGATCATCTGGAAGGGCTGCTGTTTCTCGACCGCCTGGTCAGCCGGCGCGATATCTTTCGCCGCAAGGTGTACCAGAAACCGGGAACGCCCGCTTCCAAACCCTCCTAGACGCCCTTACCCAGCTTAAGGTGTTCCTTTAGGTACTTCCCTGTAAACGAACCCTTTGTCTTGATAACCGCTTCCGGTGGCCCTTCGGCGAGGATGCGCCCGCCGCCGTCTCCTCCTTCGGGTCCGAGGTCGACGATATGGTCCGCCGTTTTGATGACGTCCATATTGTGTTCGATGATGAGCACCGTGTTGCCCTGGTCCACGAGGCGCGAGAGCACCTTGAGCAGCTGCTCGATGTCGGCGAAGTGCAGGCCGGTGGTGGGTTCGTCGAGGATGTAGAGGGTGCGTCCCGTCCCGCGCTTGCTGAGTTCCTTGGCGAGTTTCACCCGTTGCGCCTCGCCGCCCGAGAGGGTGGTGGCCGCCTGGCCGAGGTGGATGTAATCGAGGCCGACGCTGGTGATGGTTTGGAGGCGCGACTGGATGGCGGGAATGTTCTTGAAAAATTCCCGCCCTTCCTCGGCGGTCATCTCCAGCACTTCGGCGATGTTTTTGCCCTTGTAGAGAATTTCCAGCGTGTCACGGTTGAACCGCTTGCCCAGGCAGACCTCGCAGGTGACGAACACGTCGGGCAGGAAGTGCATCTCCACCTTGAGCACGCCGTCGCCCTGGCAGGCCTCGCAACGCCCTCCCTTGACATTGAAGCTGAAGCGGCCCGGCTTGTAGCCGCGCGCCCTGGCCTCGGGAACCTGGCTGAACAGGTCGCGGATGAGCGTGAAGACCCCCGTGTAAGTGGCGGGGTTGGAGCGCGGCGTCCGGCCGATGGGCGACTGGTCGATATCGATCACCTTGTCGAGGTGTTCCACGCCTCTGATTTTCTTGAAGCGCCCCGGTTTGTCGGTGGATCGCCAGAAATGCTGCGCCAGCGCCCGGTAGAGAATATCGAGCACCAGGGTGCTCTTGCCCGAGCCTGAAACCCCGGTGACCAGGACGAGGCAGCCGAGGGGGATCTTGACATCGATGTTTTTCAGATTGTTCGCGCTGGCGCCGCTGATCTCGATGCAATGCCCGTTGCCCTTGCGGCGTTTTTCGGGAATCGGGATCTGCACCGCGCCGGAGAGGTATTTCCCCGTCAGCGAATGCGGATCCTGAAGGAGTTCCGCGGGGGAGCCGGAAAATACGATTTCGCCGCCGTGCACCCCCGCGCCGGGGCCGAGGTCCACGACGTGGTCGGCCGAAAGGATGGTTTTCTCGTCGTGCTCCACCACCAGCACCGTGTTTCCCAGGTCGCGCAGGCGGATGAGGGTGTTCAGCAGCCGGTCGTTGTCCCGCTGGTGCAGGCCGATGCTCGGTTCGTCGAGCACGTAGAGGACGCCGGTGAGGCTGGAGCCGATCTGCGTGGCCAGGCGGATGCGCTGGCTCTCGCCGCCGGAAAGGGTGGCCGAGGTGCGCGCGAGGGTCAGGTAGTCGAGGCCGACGTTGGCGAGGAACCCCAGCCGCTCCTTGATCTCCTTGACGATGCGGCGGGCGATGGAGTGTTCCTGGGCCGAAAGCTTGAGGTCCTTGAAGAACTCGAACAGGCGGCCGATGGAGAGGCCGGTCAGCGCCACGATGTTCATGCCGCCGACCTTCACCGCGAGGCCCTCTTTCTTGAGGCGCGCCCCGTCGCAGCGCGGGCAGGGCAGCGGGCGCATGTAACGGGCGATCTCCTCGCGCAACGCCGCCGAGTCGGTCTCGTGGTAACGGCGCAGCAGGTCGGGAATCACCCCGTCATAAGTTCCCGCATAAAAATGCTTCTTTGAGTCCTTTTCGTAGTAATACTTGATGGGCTCGTCTCCCGCCCCCTCCAGCAGCACCCTGCGTGTCTGTTCGGCAAGCTTGTTGAAGGGGGTGGTGAGCTTGAATTTGAAATGCTGCGCCAGGGTCTCCAGCATCTGGTGAAAATTGGCGGAGTTCTTTTTCTCCCAGGGCTTGATGGCCCCCTCGCGAAGCGAGAGCCGGGGGTCCGGGACGATGAGGTCCGGATCGAGCTCCATCTTGGTGCCCAGGCCGTCGCATCCGGAGCAGGCCCCCTGAGGGTTGTTGAACGAAAACAGGCGCGGTTCGAGCTCCGGGTAGCTGATGCCGCAATAGCTGCAGGCGAATTTTTCGCTGAACAGCAGATCCTCCGGCGGGCCGCCGTCGTTCAGGATCGAGGCGATCAGCGACCCTTCGCCGTGCTTGAGGGCCGCTTCCACCGAATCGGCCAGGCGTTTGCCCATGCCGGGTTTGATGACCAGCCGGTCCACCACCGCCTCGATGGAGTGCTTGTATTTTTTATCGAGGACGATTTCCGCGTCCAGCCCGGTCACTTCGCCATCGATGCGGGCGCGCACGAAGCCCTTTTTCCTGAGCGCCGCCAGCTCCTTCTTGAATTCGCCCTTCCTGTCCCTGGCCACCGGGGCGAGCACCAGCACCCGCGATCCCTCGGGGATGTTCTGGATCTGGTCGACGATCTGCTGCACCGTCTGCGAGGCGATCTCCCGGCCGCAGCCGTAGCAGAAAACGCGGCCGACCCGGGCGAACAGCAGGCGCAGGTAATCGTAGATTTCGGTGACCGTGCCCACCGTGGAGCGCGGGTTGCGGCTGGAGGTTTTCTGCTCGATGGAGATCGCCGGCGACAGGCCCTCGATGGTGTCGACGTCGGGCTTCTCCATCAATTCGAGAAACTGGCGCGCGTAGGCGGAAAGCGATTCGACGTAGCGCCGCTGGCCCTCGGCGTAAATGGTGTCGAAGGCGAGGGAGGACTTTCCCGAACCGCTCAGGCCCGTGAAGACCACCAGCTTGTTACGCGGAAAGGAGAGCGTGATATTTTTCAGGTTGTGCTCGCGCGCACCCTTGACGATGAGGTTTTCCTGGGCCATTAATTTCGTGGTTTCAGTTAATGCGGTTTATTGTTGATGTCTGTTTAACTAGATGAATCTGAAGGGTATATTTTATTCCAGCGGGCTTCCACGCGGGCGCGGACTCCGGCATCCATCTCGATCTCTTCCGGCCAGTTTTGCGTGTAGCCTTCTTCGGGCATTTTGCGGCTGACGTCGATGCCCAGTCGCTCGCCGTGCAAGAGAATATCCCGCCGCGGGTCGAGATTGTTGAGAAACTTCCACATCAGGAGCGACGTGTCGTCAAGGTCCACCGGTTGATCAATGACGATACAGATCGCGATGGAGTCGAACTCCGGCTCGGCGAAAAACGCTTCGAGAAATTCGCGGCCCTGGTGCGGACGGGTTTTGTCCAGCGCAACGAACAGCACCGGCGTTGACGACGCATCGACTTCGATATAGCGGCAGCCGGTGAGCTGGGAGAAGTGCGCCGCCACCCGGCCGGCTTCGGGGACGTCCTGGGAAGCGGAGCGGAGCGGCTCGCCGTGGCCGGGCTCCCCCTCGATTTTCGTCGTCGCGTCGACGCCCAGCTTCGAGCCGTGGAGCGCATGGTCGGAAGCGTGGTTGAGCACGTCGAGCACGCCCTCGGAGAAGAACAGGTCGCGCTTCAGGCTTATCCCGGAGAGGACGCGGCTAGCGACGGCGCGAACGTCCTGCACGTCGACGGTTTCATCGACCACGACGATGGTTTTGACGAAGCTCATCTGCCCGAGGCCCCATAATGCGCTCATCAGCCGCCGCGCCTGCATCGGGTAACGCTTCTTCAGGGAGATGATGAGCAGGTTATGGAATACGCCCTCCGCCGGCATGTGCATGTCGGCGATCTCGGGCAGCTGCGTGCGCATGAGCGGCAGGAAAATCCTCTCCGTCGCGCGGCCCAGATAGAGATCCTCCTGCGGCGGCTTGCCGACGAGGGTGGTGTGGTAGACCGCGTCCTTGCGGTGCGTGATGGCGCGCACGCGGAAAACGGGGTAATCCCCGTCCTGAGAATAGTAGCCCGTGTGGTCGCCGAAAGGCCCCTCGGTGCGCATCTCGCCAGGGTCGATGGTGCCCTCGAGCACGAATTCGGCGTTGGCGGGCACCTCCAGGTCCACCGTCAGGCACTTGACCAGCGGCACCGCCGCCTTGCGGATGAACCCGGCCAGCAGGAATTCGTCGATGCCGTAGGGCAGGGGGGCCGAGGCGGCGTAGCACACCGCCGGATCGGCGCCGATGGCCACCGCCACCTCCATGGTCTTGTTCTGGCGCTTGAAGTCGTGAAAGAAATGCGCGCCGTCCTTGTGAATGTGCCAGTGCATCCCCGTGGTGTTCCGGTCGTAAACCTGCATGCGGTACAGGCCGACGTTTCTCAGCCGGCCGTCGGCGCTGCGGTTGATGACGATGGGAAAAGTGATGAAGCGGCCCGCATCGTTCGGCCAGCACTGGAGGATGGGAAGCAGGCCGAGGTCGACCTTGTCTCCGGTGAGCACCACCTCCTGGCAGGGCGCGCGGCCCCGTGTGAGCCGGGGCGGGAAATGCGCCGCCTCGAAGAGCATGGGCAGCAGTTTCATCTTGTCCACCCAGCCCGTGGGCGGCGGCAGTTTCAGGTAGCGTTCGATATCGCGGGCGATGCGCTCCACGTCGCCCAGGCCGAGGTTGGTGCGGCGGCGGCTGCCGAAGGCGTTGATGAGCACCGGGAAGCGCGATCCCTCGACGTTCTCGAACAGGAGGGCGCGGCCGCCTTCCGGCAGCTTGGAGACGCGGTCGGCTATTTCGGCGATCTCGAGGATCGGCGAGACTTTTTCGCGGACGCGGACGAGCTCGCCCTCGGCATCGAGGCGGGCGATGAATTCTTTCAGGGAGTCGTAGCGCATGGTTGGAAAACCGGGCCGGCGCCTGGGGCCGGCGGGGGTTGAAAAGGAGATTTTGGCCAAATGCGAATTATATCGCATCGCGGCGGGCTTGGGGCGGAAAATAGTCGCCGGCTGCAAATGCCCCCGCGCCTGTGGTAGGATGCGCGCATGTGGGCTTATGTCATCAAGCGGATAATGCATGGTGCGGGGGTGCTGTTCGCCGTCGCCACCCTCACCTTTATCATCATGCACGCGGTTCCCGGCGGCCCGTTCGACGGCGACAAGAAGCTGCCGCCGGAGATCATCGCCAATATCGAGGCCAAATACCACCTCGACCGGCCCCTGCCGGTGCAATACGGCCTCTATCTGAAAGGCCTGCTTCAGGGAGAGCTTGGCCCCTCCTATAAATACCTGGGCCGCGACGTGGCGGATATTCTGCGCGACACGTTCCCCGTATCGCTCACCCTGGGGCTCGCGGCGGTGCTGGTGGTGATCGGCCTTGGCATTCCCGCCGGTATCATTTCGGCCTACCGGCCGCATTCGCTGCTCGACCGCAGCGCTGTTTTCTTCGCCACCCTGGGAATTTCGGTGCCGAGCTTTGTTTTGGGAACGGTGCTGGTGTGGGGGCTGTCGCACAAGCTGGGCTGGCTGCCCCCCGCCCTGTGGGAGGGGCCGCGCCATGTGCTGATGCCCGCCATCGCCCTGGGCGCCGGTTACGCCGGTTACATCGCCCGTCTCACCCGCACCACCGTTCTCGACGTGCTCGCCTCCGGCTACATTCGCACCGCGCGGGCCAAGGGGCTCACCGAGACCGAGATCCTGCTCAACCACGTGCTCAAGAACTCCCTGTATCCCGTCGTTTCAGTCCTCGGACCGCTGCTCGCCGGGCTGGTGACGGGTTCATTCGTCATCGAGTTCATCTTTTCGGTGCCGGGGATGGGGAATTTCTTCATCACCGCGGTGACCAACCGCGACTACCCGCTCATCATGGGCGTCACGCTCGTCTACGCCGTGCTCATCGTGATCGCCCATATCCTCGTGGATCTGCTGTATGGCTGGATGGACCCGCGGGTGAGAGTGCACTAGGCCCATGAAACTCTTTCTGCCGCTGCCGTCTAAAATCGCCGCGGGGTTCCTCGCCCTCGTCACCCTGGCCGCCGTGTTCGCCCCGTGGGTGGCGCCGCATTCCTATGAGACTCAGGACACCCTGAACATCCTCAGCGGGCCGAGCGCCGCCAACTGGATGGGCACCGATCAGCTCGGGCGCGACCTGTTCTCGCGCATCATCTACGGCGGCCGGGTGTCCCTGTTCATCGGCGTGGCCACCACCCTGGTCGCCGTGATCATCGGCACCGCCTACGGAGCGGTTTCCGGGTATGTCGGCGGGCGGGTGGACAGCCTGATGATGCGCGCCGTCGATGTGGTTTTTGCGCTTCCCGACCTGCTGATGATCATCCTCCTCACCGTGGTCATGGGCCGGGGGGTGGCCGGGCTGTTCATTGCTCTTACCCTGGTGAGCTGGGTGACGGTGGCCCGGCTGGTGCGTGGCGAGGTGCTTCGCCTCAAGGAAAACAACTACGTCGAGGCCGCGCGCGCCCTGGGCGCGGGGGACTTGCGTATTCTGGGCCGGGAGATTCTGCCCAACCTCCTGGGCGTCCTCATCGTCACTGTGAGCTTCCGCATACCCGTCGCCATCCTGGCGGAATCCACCCTGAGCTTCATCGGACTTGGGATCTTGCCCCCGGCGAGCAGTTGGGGGACCCTGGCCAACGACGGCTGGTCGGCCATCAAGTTTTACCCGCATCTGATCCTGTTTCCCTCGCTGGCGATATTCCTGACCATCCTGTCGTTCAACTTTTTAGGTGAAGGGCTGCGCGACGCGCTCGACCCCCGCACCTGATTGGGCCGCGAAATGGCTTTATCCGGAGGGGCAGGGTGGTATAAAATAAAATTAACCTCCCCGGGGAGACAGGCTCTGCCGGGGCGGCAAATAACGAATTGACAAGCTGAAAAAATCGTTATAAATTGGCCCTTTTTTGCGGCCTGGTGGCAATGGCCAGGCGGATCGAGGATGCATGAACCAGATTAAGCAGGATCTGATTTGCGAGATCATCCGCATGTCGCAGATCAATCTGCTGGAAAAAATGCGTACGGACATCGACGGGGCGTTCGACGAGCAAAAACTGCTCGATTGGGTGAAGGACAACGCCGCCGCTTACCGGGAGAATTTCAAGGCCCGCCTCCAGTCCTTTTCGACCACCGAACTGGGTGATATTCTCAAAAGTCTCACCGGTTCGAGCCGGGATTTGAGCGACATTCTGGAAGGCGATGCCGTGACGCCCACCCCTCGCGGGGCGTCTCCCATGAACCCTTAACGCTGAAGCGCTCATCCATGGAACCCTCCGAAAACAAGGAAGCGGCAAAGCCCGCGGAAGAAAAGCCGGCAGCCGCAAAACCGGCAGCCGCCAAGGCCGCGCCCAAGAAGAAGGAAGCCCCGCCGAAGGAGCCTCTGGCCGATAACGGCGACGGCACCATCACCGACCCCAACACCGGCCTCATGTGGAAGAAGGCCGATGCCTGGAACGACATGCACGTGTTCTACACCTGGGGCAAGCACACGGAATACGTCAACAAGGTCAACAAAGATAAGTTTGCCGGCTACAGCGACTGGCGCATTCCGGACAAAAAGGAAGCGGCGACCCTCATCGAGAAGGATAAAGAGGTGATGGACAAGAACGGCATCCCGTATCCGCTCGATCCCATTTTCGAGGAAGGCGGGGTGAGCAACACCTGGATCAGTGAATGCTCCGACGAGCAGATCATCCGCTTCGACTTCAAGACCGGCGTCGATACCCCTTATCCAACCAGCGACGTCTGGGCCTCCATGCGTCTGGTGCGCAAGACCTCATAGCCGGCCCGGTTTATATTGCACCCCGCGCATCCGCGCGGGGTTTTTTCGTTTCTGAAGGCCCGTCCTATTCCTCGTCGATGTGGAATTTGACCACCAGGTCGCCGCGCTTTTTCCCCCAGAGAATCGCTGCCCCTTCGCCGGGAATGCGCTGTTCCTCGCCGGTGAGCGTGCCTTCCTCCACCTGAATAGTTTTCACCGAATCGAGAGTTTTTACGTCGAGAGGGCCGCCCTGTTCCGCGAACTGAGGGGAAATGCGTACCTCCGTGTGGATGTCGTTGCGGACCCTCCGGAACAGGGGGTGGGGCCGGGTGACCACCTTGAGCAGCAGGTCGCCGGGTGGGCCACCGTTTTTGCCTTCCCCCCCCTCGCCGGGAATACGCAGGGTGTATTGATCGGCCACGCCGGGGGGGATCGTGATGTCGATCGAGACGGGCCGGACCTCCTGACGCGTTCCCCGGCAGCGGGGGCATTCGCCTTCGCCCAGGCCGCCGCTGCCGTCGCAGGTGCGGCAGGTGACGTATTTCTCGTAGGCGTAGGGCATCTGGCCGCCGATGGCGACGATGTCGATGGGCACATCGACCATGAATTGCAGGTCGAATCCGCGTGTGGGCATGCTGGGGTCGTACGCTTGCTCTTCGGTGGCCTGGCGGAAGTCGTCCCTCGGGCCCTGGCCGCCGAAACCCGACGACCTTCCGCCGCTGAAATCGAAATCCCCATCGCTGTGCGCCCAACTGGAGCGGCGCGGCCCCCTGTTTTCGGCCCGCCGCTTGTGCGCCTGCTTCTGGTCGTATTCCAGGCGTTTTTTCTTGTTGGTCAGCACGTCGTACGCTTCGGAGATCACCTTGAAGCGGTCTTCCGCTTCCTTGCTGCCCTGGTTGGTGTCCGGGTGGTGCTTGCGGGCGAGCTCGCGGTAACGCTTCTTGATATCCTTGAGCGGCGTGTTTTTATCGATGCCGAGAATAGTGTAGAAATCAGCCATAAAAGTTTAAATTCCAGGTGCGGGGAGGATCATGCTTTTACATTTTAGCGACTTGGCGTCATCGTTCAAGCCCTATCCATGCGCCTCATCCCGCCGGTTGCACGGGGGAGGGCCTGGTGGAAAAGCCCTGCAGTTGGCTGAACAGCCTGTTGCGGGCTTCGCGGCTGCGAAATGGGTAAAAATTTTCCTTGAGTGTGAGGGTCACGGCCTCCACCGGGGCGGCGCCCGCCGCCTTGGGCTGGAGGGTGAGGCGCATTTTTTCAAAGCTCCTTTTTCCTATCGCCGTCACCGTTTTTGGCGAGAGCGTCCGGCGCGTGAAGACACCGTCGAACACCAGCCCCGCTTCGCCGGGGTGAAGCAGGCCCGCGTCCAGAAACGAGGGCAGCCACCCGAGCACACCGCCAGGAATATAGCCTCGGCAAACGACGAAGGCCGCATCCTTGAGGGTGGGGGAGGGCGGGTTTTTCTGCCTGAGCGCATACCGCCGGTAGGCCGCATGGGTGAAATCGAACCAGCGCACCGAAATGGCCGCGCAGAAAATAAAGTTGAACAGAAAAAGAAACGGGCTGCTGAAGATCAGCAGATGCACCCCAAGCGCAAGAAGGAGCGCAAGGCCGATGGCGCACAGGAAATTCACCACCGCAAACAGCGTGTCGGCAAGGAGCAGGCCGCGCCCCTCCGCGGGCTGGCGGGTGAGCAGTTGATATTTCCCGTACAGCCCATAGGTGGTGACAAGCCCCAGAGTCGCCGCGAGGCCGGGCAGGGGAAATATGAACATTAAAACGATGTACAGGACGAACAGGAATTCGAGCATATGCGGATTGTATCGAAAAACCCCCGCATGGGTGTATAATTGTGGCAGTATCTCCGAACCTTTGATTAGGAGAACGACCGCCTCATGAACGCATCCGCCTCGCAGCCGGTCTCTCGCCAGGGCCTCTGGCTCGTCGTCCTGCTTTTAGCGGCCGCAGGGCTACAGGCCTGCGCGCACCCTATTTCCGAAGGCCTGCGCCGTCAGGCGGACCCCGAGCTCACCTTCACCCGTCTTCTCGAAAACCCGGATCAGTACATCGGCAAGACCTTCGTTCTCGGCGGCACCATCGTCGCGACCCGCAACCTGGAAACGGGCAGCGAAATTGAGGTGGTGCAAAAGGAACTCAGTTCCTTTGGCGAGCCGGGCCTGTCCGACGATACGGGCGGCCGCTTCATCTTTGTGCATCCGGGCTACCTGGAGGCGACGATTTTCAAGAAGGGCCGTTCCATCACCGGCGCGGGAAAAGTGCTGGGGAGCCGCATGGGCAAAGTGGGCGAGCGCGAGTACCGGTTCCCGCTGATCGGGGTCGAGGAAATCAAACTTTGGGAGGAATACACGCCGTATCCCTATTATTACCCCTATGGATACCCGTATTACTACCCGTTCCACTCACCATTTTATTACCCGTCCCATCGCCGCCATTATTATGATTGAGGCGGCGGGAGCGGGGGCCTCGGCGATGAAGCGTTTTAAGATTCGGCGGCTTGTCCTGCACCTCTTGCTATGCCTGATGGCGGCGGGCTGCCAGCCCGTGCTCTCCGACGCGATGCGCCAGCAGGCCGACACCGCCTTTCCGCCGGGAGAGCTCTACGCCGATGCCGACAAATACGCCGGCAAGACCATTTTGCTCGGCGGCACCGTCGTCCGCGTGACCAACGAGGCGACGCGGAGCGTGCTCGAACTTTTGCAGCGGCCCCTTGGCTCCCGGCTGGAGCCGGAGGCGGGCGATGTCACGCTCGGCCGCGCCCTCATCGTTTTCGATAAAACCCTGGACGACCAGATCTTTTACCAGGGCCGCAAGATCACCCTCGCCGCCGAAATCATGGGCAAGGAAACCCGCCCCCTCGATCAAACCACCTACAGCTACCCGCTGCTCAAGGTGAGGGAGTACCACCTGTGGCCAGTGGCCGCCGGGCCTTCTTCAAGCAACCCCCAGTTTCATATCGGCATCGGCATTTTTCACGGGTTCTGAGCTTACGGTTCTCTCCCGGCGCGGCTGAGGGTCACCTCGCCGGAATCGAATACCTGTTCGCGGCCATCGCCGGTGCGGATGACGAGCCGTCCCCCCTCGTCGAGCCTGAGCGCCGTGCCTTCCCACAAATGCGGCCCCTGCACGACGGAGACGGGCTGGCCGAACATCGAGGTGAGTTCGCTCCACTTGCCGATGATCGCCTCCCCGCCGCCGAGAAGAAACGACTCGTACTCCTCGTCCAGGCAGCCGAGCAACGCACGCAGCAGGGCCAGGCGGTCGGCGGGGGCGCCGTTCTCGATACGCAGCGAAGTGGCGATGTTTTCTATGTCGTCCGGAAAGCCCGGGTTGTTGACGTTGAGGCCGATGCCGAGGACCACCCCGGGCCGTGGCCCCGGGCAAAATTCCAGCAGCACTCCGCCCACCTTGCGCGGCCCCACGAGCAAGTCGTTCGGCCATTTGAGGCCGAGCGGCGCTTTGATGAACCCCCGCAGCGCCCGCGCCGCAGCCACCCCCGCCATCAGCGTGAGGAGGGGGAGATGGTCCCGCTCCACTTGCGGGGTGAGCAGCACCGACAAGTAGAGGCCCTGACCCGGCGGCGAGACCCAGGCGCGGCCATGGCGTCCCCGGCCCGCGGTCTGGCTTTCGGCGAGAACGACAAGGCCCTGCGCTGCGCCGCGTTCGAGTTCCTGCTTCGCCCAGTCGTTGGTGGAGTCCACTTCCTTTGCGACAAGAATCTCGGAGCCGATGAGGAGGGTGCTGAGATTGTCCTTGATCTTGTCCGGCTGGAGTTCGTTGGTCATACCGGCAGTCTCCTGAGTTTAAAGCGCTTCACGCCGCATGCTCAGTGCGTTTTAACGGAAGCGGGCCAAAAAAAACGCCGGACCCGCGAGAGGCCCGGCGCGAAATTACAACAGCGGTCAGGGGCCATTAAAAACGGAAGCGTATGCCACCGCTCAGGTTGTGCGTGGCGTACTCCGCGTCCACCTCGCCATAGGCTTCCGGGTCGGTGGTGGCCAGGAAGCTGTAGTCCACCAGCAGATCCAGGCCGGGAGTCAGCTTCCATGCGATACCGGTGGCGAGTTTATAGGCGAAAACGGTATTGTCTTCATCCGCGACGTCATCGCTGATATCGATGGTCGCGAAGCCGATGCCGCCGCCGACGTAGGGAGTGAGAGGCGACTTGTTCTCGAAATCCCAGAACACATTGACCAGGTACGTCAGGACCGTAGCATCCGCATCGACTTTCTTCTTCCCAGGAGTTAAGTAGGGGTTCGGGGGGACGTTCGGGGAAATGTCTGCCGTGTCGACTTGGTTTAAGCGGTAAACCGCCTCGATCTCGGCACGGAGGTTGCCGTAATCCTGCCCAAACGCGCCGCCGACGTTCCAGCCGGTATCAAATGTCAATTCCCCCACATCATTGCCGTTGGCTTGCAGGGTCGCATTTTCCAGATAGGTGCCGCCGCCGAACGCGGAAAAATACAGCCCGGTATCTCCGGCCAGCGCCGGGTTGATGGGCCCGCACAGCGTCGCGGCCATAAACGAAACGAAGGCTGATATGCGATAAAAAATGGATGAATCCAAAGTGCTCCTCCTTTGGGAAGAGGGCGAACGAAACCCTCATTGACCGGCAGCCGGCTGCGCGCATTATTGCAAATTTGCAGGAGGATATAAAGCAGCAAAAATAAGAGCTTGTATTTTCCCGGTTCAATGAAGCCGGGGCGGTGGGCATGGGTGAAGATGCGGGAGAGAGGCAGGCTTCCAGGCCCGGGGTGTGCGTCTGACGGGCTGCGATGCTGGCGGAAAAAAAACGCCGGGCCCGCAGGAGGCCCGGCGTAAAGAATAATTAGCGTTAAGGTCCTTTAAAACCGGAAGCGCAGCCCGCCGCTTAGGTTGTGCGTGGCGTATTCCATCTCCAGCGAACCCCCAAGGAATTCTGGATCGGTGGTGGCCAGGTAGGTGTAGTCCAGCAACAGATCCATATTGGGGGCCAGGTTCAACGAGATGCCGGCGGAACCCTTGTAGGCTAACACGGTGTCATCATCATCGAAACCAAAGTCGTCGCTGATTTCGATGGTGGCGCCTCCGATTCCGGCGCCGATATAAGGCGTTATGGTGGAATTATTGTGGAAATCCCAATAGAAGCTCACCATGTATGTAAATGCAGAAATATTTTCGCCGTTCAGTGCCGGGATAGGGGCAAAACCGGGGATTTCAAGGGTGTCAAAATCATTTTCCCGGTAAGCCAGCTCGAGTTCGGCGCGGAAGTTGCCATAATCGTGGCCAATGGCGCCGCCGACGTTCCAGCCGGTATCGAAGGTGTATTCCGAGCCACCCGAATTGTCGATTTCCGAGTCTTCCACATAAGTCCCGCCGCCGAACACGGAGAAATACATCCCGGTGCCCTGGGCGAGTGCGTTCAGCGGCCAGCACAGCGCCGCAGCCAGAACGAGTGAAAACAAAATGGGCTTTCGGTAAAAAATCGATTTCTTCATAGGTCTCCTCCTTTTATTTTAAATCCATAAGCATGCATGATTCCTCTTGGCCGGTCGCAAGGCGGGCGCATTATTGCAAATTCACCCTGTATTTGGAAGAGCGAAAATAACACTCATTTATTCCGTGTTATTTAAGGGGGGGCAGAGGGCGGAAGGCCGGAAAACGCTGCCCGATTCCCAGCGCCCGGACGAGGGGAATGGGGCCGAGGAGAGGCCTCTGGGTGCCCGCGGCGGCGGGCCGTAAAAAAATTGATTGAATTATGAAGCATTTATTGATAAAAAGCTGAGTTCGAGATGCTAAGTTGCAGGATGATGCAGGAGTTCCTTTTCCAAATATAAGCACCGAGAGGAGAGAATGGTAATGAATAGAATGGTGGCTGGCTTCGTATTGCTTTTGATGGTTGTTGTGTTCACGGCGGGTTGCTGGGAGCAGAAATATCCCCATGGGCGGCAGGCCAAACCCGACAACGTCCAAGAAAAGCATTAACCTGGTGCTTCGGCACCCTGTTTGGGGAGGGGAAGGCGGCAAGCGCAGAGCCGGCCTTCCGCTTCCCACAGGCTTCAGGTTCCTTCTCATTGGAGCGCCTTATTAAGGCGCCCTCCTGTGTGCTGTTTGCGTTCGCCCGTTTTTGCGGTGACTGCGTTCCCCCTCCTTTCTTGTTCCCTCTTGACAGACAACGCTTTTTGAGTGTTAAAATGCTTCCATCCCTCGAACGGATGGGCGATTTCCGCCGTCGGGAATCGTTGCAAATTCAGGTTGGCTGCCCGGCCATGGGGAGTCCTTTAACAGAGAATACGCTATGGAAGACAAAGCAGTGACGGTGGATCAGGTTCGTTCGGCCCAGGAAGAATTCAAGACCGGCGATGAGCATTACAAGGGGGGAAACTACCGCGAGGCCATTGCCGCATTCAGGAAAGCCGTCGAGGCCCACCCTTACGAAGAAGGTCACCTCGAAGAATTGCAGAAAAGGCTGAAGACGGGGAATTTCAAGCTTCAGCAGGAGTGCATGGCCTACATGGGTTGCGCCGCGGTGCACCTGAGCCGTATGATCACCGAACTCACCGAGGAACAAAGGGACCAGGTTCCGGTGGATGAGGGCCTGCTCGAGGCCTTCAAGGGCTGGAGTTGATCAATCCACACAGGGGCGGGCCGTCCCGGGGAGTGCGGCGATGCAAGTGAATCTTTACGATGTTTTGAGAGCCGAAATCACGGACCGGAAGATCCCCCTGAGCCTCGGCAAGACCTGCCCGGTGAAGTGCGCCTTCTGTTACGAAAAGGACCACAGCTATAGAAGGACCGTCGAAACCCCGATGACCACCCAGGAGCACTGGGAGTTCATCCTCGGTGAAATCCGCAAATACCCCACCCGCAAGGATGAATACTGGGTTCTCGGCGGCAACGAATACATGGAGTGGACCGATCTGCCCCTGCATCCGCGGGCAATGGACTGGGTCGAGGAGTTCCTGGAAACCACCGATAAGAACCTCACCATGTTCACCGTGGGTTACGTTCAGCCCGCGCGCATCCACCGGCTGGCGGAGAAATTCCCCGGGCGCATCGACCTCGAGCTTTCGGTCATCACGCTCGGGGAGCACCGCAAAAAGCTGATGCCCAACGGCCCCACACCAAAGCAGGTGATGGAAATCATCGACGGTCCGGCCGTCACCTCGGCCAATTTTTACTCCTTCGGTCCCGCCACCATGTCCGAGGACGCGAAGACGGTCGCACGCATCAACAAGAAATGCCACTTGTGGATGGGGTGCCTCACGCCGCTCAGGTACATCGACGCCGAGACGACGGCTCTCATGCGGCAGGGCAAGCGCTGGCTGGCCACCGAGGCGCGCAAGGTGTACGACTACAACCTGCCGAACCAGATGATGATCCACACCGAGTCGGACATCACGGCGTTTCTCAACCGCAACAAGATCCTGAAAACCTTCGACGCCTGCGAGTTGGAAAAAAGAGACACCGTGGTGATGGCGGGCAATGTGTACAAGATATTGTCCCTGTTCCGGCACGGCCGGGCCCGCTTCCTTTACGTGCCGAATCAGACACTGGGCGGTGATTCCAATTGCACCACCCTGCTCACCTTCAGCGACGTGGCCGCGCGTCTTTCCAGCGAAACGCGTGTGTACCTTCCCAAGGTGATCATGGAGCGTCCGTCGGACGAGCAACTGGACATCGCCGGCGAGTCTTTCGACGAGTTCAAGTCGCGTTTTCCCCGCTGCCAGTTCCGCGTGCTTCCCAAGATCAACTCGGCGCTGTCGAACAAAAAACTGTATGAGAAAGGCTTCCTGAAGAACTATGTGGAAGGCTACCTGGACAACCCCTTGTCCAAAAAATTCGAGGCGATGCCCCTCCCGAACTGAGCGAAACCGGCCGCCAAAGACACCCCAGAAAAGGAGACACTATGCAGTACCGGTTGAAAATCGTATTTGTGGACAACCAGGAGCTGGAGTTGCAGGAGACGGAGAAACACGGCTTCAGTGACGACCTGGAGCTTTTCGAGGTAACCACAAGCTCCGAAATTTACGTCATTCCCCTGAAGCAGATCAAATACATCACCTGCGACGGAAAAATTTTCAAGAACTAGGGGGGGCGGGTTCTTGCGCCCGGTGTGTCCGGGGGAGGTTGGAAAACCCCGGCCGGGCGCCTGGATTAACTTAGCCCGTGAGGGCTATTTATGGGCGGTTGGTTAAAGTTTGACGCGCGCCTTCCTGATCCACTCATTTTCGTCGAACATTCCCTGGCAGAATTTCTGAAAGAGAATTTCGTTCTTGCTCAACCGCTTGCCGTCGATCACGTAGGGAGACGGCGGCGCCTGCCTTTTCGCTTTTTCCCTGTCTACCGCGGGGCGTTCCAAAACGGATTCGTCGACGTCCAGGCCGTGATCCTCGGAAAACACCAGCTCCGAAAGCTCCTCCAGGCTGAGAACGAGGTTCAGCACCGACAGGTTATTGATGAGTTCCTTGGATTTGAAATCCTCAAGAACCGCTTTCACGTCTTTGGAGGTGATCAGGGCCTTCATGATCGCCTCATTCAGGCTTTCATATTCTTTGTCCAGCGAGGAATCGAATTGATCCATGGGGCAGCGCTCCTTGACAGGGATTGGTGACTATCTCACTAATAATCAGTCAGTTAGGGAGCAAGACTTGTGCCATTGCCTGCGGGCCTTTCTCACATGCCCCAAACCCCTTATATTGCCACGGTTTAGGGGGATTCCTGGTTTTTGGGGTTTTCCCGAGCGTCGGAAATTTATCTTTTGGTGACGGCTGATTGTGTCAAAATTCTAACAGGTGGGGCCCGAAAAGGTCTCTTTTCCGATGGCTGTAAAGCGGCCGCTTGCGAGCGTCGCGCGGCTCGTCAGCCGGGTAATATAAGTGCCCGTGCCGGACATAAATTCTTTCCCGGCGTGATCAGAAGCCTTGCTTCTTACACGCATTGCTCTTATGATGGTGCATTCACCCGTCACATCGGGGCATTGATCTTTTCCGGGCAAAACCCCGTCGGAGCTGGTTCAAGTATCATGGCATTCCCTTTACACAGATCGCGAAGGCTCAGGCAGAACGCGAATATTACCCGGCTGGTGCGCGAAACGCGGCTTTCCGTCGACGACCTCATCGCTCCATTGTTCGTCTGCGAGGGGAAGGGCGTGCGCCTGGAAATTTCCGCCATGCCGGGCGTTCATCGCTGCTCCATCGACCAGTTGCTCGTGGAGGTGAAGGAAATTCACCGGCTGGGCATTCCCGGGGTGATCCTGTTCGGCATCCCCGATAAAAAGGATGCCGTGGGCTCGGAGGCCTACAACCCCGATGGCATCGTTCAGCGCGCGGTGCGCGAGATCAAGTCGGCGGTGCCGGACCTGCTGGTCTTCACCGATGTGTGCATCGACGAATACACCGATCACGGCCACTGCGGGCTGGTGAAGGATGGCCGCATTCTGAACGACCCGACGCTGGAGCTTCTGAGCCGCATGGCGAAGACGCATGCCGATGCGGGGGCCGATGGCGTCGCTCCCTCCGACATGATGGACGGCCGCGTCGGCGCGATACGGAAAACCCTGGATGAAACAGGGCACGAAAATACCATTCTCCTGTCTTATGCCGCGAAATTTGCGTCGGCCTTTTACGGTCCGTTTCGGGAAGCGGCGGATTCCACGCCCAAGTTCGGCGATCGGCGGACTTACCAGATGGACCCCGGCAATCGCGGCGAAAGCCTGAAAGAAGTCTGGCAGGATATTGAAGAGGGCGCCGATATGGTCATGGTCAAACCCGCTCTTGCCTACCTGGACATCATCCGTTTGGTGCGCGACAACGTCAACGTTCCCGTGGCGGCCTACCATGTCAGCGGCGAATACGCCATGGTGAAGGCCGCGGCCCGCAATGGATGGGTGGATGGAGATGCGGCCATGATGGAAAGCCTGCTCGCCATAAAACGGGCGGGAGCACACATGATCCTTACCTATTTCGCTCGGGAGGCCGCAGTAATCCTGAGCCGTTGATAAAACGCTTTTCGCCGTTTGCTACCCCGTTCCCGCTGGCAGTTCTCTCCTTCCAAGAACCGTTTGATAATGGCCAAAGCAATTGTTTATAATGAAGAGCATGACATGTTTAATAAGGAGATCCGTTGATGTCAATTCTGGCGCAAAACATTAAAACCCTCCGTAAGGAACTCGGGTGCACACAGTCCGTCATGGGGGATATTCTCAAGGTCGGGTTTCGGACCTACGTCCGCTATGAGGCCGGCGAGCGCGATGCGCCCGTCGCCATTCTGGTCAAGCTTGCCCGC
>QJZQ01000176.1 GCA_003246675.1 Nitrospirota bacterium
GGCCGTGCCGGCATAGAGCCTGTCGCTGTCGCGCGGATGAATGGTGAAACTGATGATCTCTCCATTCGTCAACCCGCTCGACGCATCGAACCAGTCCGCGAATGTATCGCCGCCATCGTCGCTCCTAAACAGGCCTCCCTGGGTCCCCGCGTACACCACTCGCGGGTTTGCCGGGTCGATGGCGAGGGTGCGGATGTCCTGGTTGAACAGCCCCTCCTTGATAGCCGCCCATGCACCGTCACCTTCCCGGCGATAGAGGCCGTGCGCGGTGCCCGCGTAGCCGGTTCCCTGTCGGCTGATGGCCAGCGCCTGAATGGCCGGTTTCGCGCTGTCGACCGAAAAATACTTTTCGGGCAGAAAACGGCCGCTCACCACCTTCCCGTTCAAGCCGAGGGTATCGTAATGCATGAGCAGGACGCCCGATACCGCAAGAACAATAAAGAACACGGCGGAAGTCAGGCCGACGACCTGATGCAGCTTCCTCGCGTGCTTGAATTGCCGGATGTTCAAGAGAGACCCTTTTTGTCGTCCGGAGTAAAACCGGCGCGTCCCAGTTTTTCGAATTCGTCCAGCAATTCTTCCTCCACGTGCTCGACATGGTCGAACAATTCGTGGACTTTAATGTCGATCTCCTTGAGGTGCTCTGAAAGTTCTTTGAGATCCTGGTCCCGGGTGTCCTTGAGGAAGATCTCGCAACGCTTCGCGTGGTGTGAAATGTGTTCCACCAGGTCGTGGACCGCGGCGATGCTGGCTTGCAGCTGCGAGGTTTCTTCTTTGAGGTGCTGCTGCTCGACTTCCGGCTTGATGCCGAAGGTGTAGATCAAGGCGCCGACGTAGGCCAGCACCAGGATGCCCTGGCCGATGAAAGTCTCCCAGGTCGGATAAATTCCCATCCAGGAAACCGTCGGCACGAACTCGGCGGGGGTCATGGGCAATTGTTCGCCCATCTGCAATTCGTGCAGGCCCTTCCCCATAAAGGTGAATGCCATGAAATAGAGGAACACGCTGGTGAAGGCGAAAAACCATTTGATGGGAATGCGCAGGCCCGCCTGATTGATGAGGTAATAAACCACCGCGAGAATGGCGCAGCCCGCCAGAAAGCCCGGCAGGATGCCCGAGGAAGTGTCACCCGCGTAGAGGTAGAGCGCCTTGTAGAACAGGACCGTTTCGAAACCTTCGCGGTATACGGAGAAGAATGCGACAGCGGCGAGGGCGAAGGTGCTGCCGGTGGTGACGGCCGTTTTCATTTTACGGGTGATGTAGTTCTGCCATTTCTGTGCCTCGATCTTGGACACCAGCCAGTAGCTGACCCAGAACAGGACCACCACCGCCACCAGCATGATCCATCCTTCGAGAACCTCCTGGCTGGCCATGCTCACCTTGAAGACCTCGTGGATCAGGTAGGCGGTGATGAAGCTTCCGGCGATGCCAGCGAACACGCCGTAGTAGATCGATTTGAGTTTGTCCTGGTTGCGCGACTTGCGCAGAAATGCGATGAGCGCCGCAACGATGAGAATGGCCTCGAACCCTTCGCGCACGATAATAGACAACGATTGCAGGAACAGCCCGGCGTAGCCGATTTTTTCCTTAAGGACCTCTTCGGCCTGGTGCAGATCGGCCGTCATATCGGCGTGGATTTTTGTCACCAGATCCAGTGCCGCGCCGCGTTTGATCTCCGCCCGGTAGCGGCTGAAGGCCGATTCCAGCCGGAGGCCGAGCTCCTTGCGCTTGTTGATGAGCCCCGATTCGATCTTTTCATAGGTCAGGTAGGCATCGAAGGCGATTTCCGCCGCTTCGTCGGGCCGCTGATCCTTGAAGACATCGAGGCTGCGGTCCAGCTGTTCGCGAATACTCGTGAAGGTTTCCTCCGCCAATTTCGCGCCCTCGGCTTTGCCCTCGGCCGCCGGCACGATGCCCGCCTCGATAAGCGGCAATTTGACATTGGCATTGGAAAACGTGCGGATGTAGTACGTGACGTCCCATATCTCCGGCTCGCTCAACAGGTCCGCCCAGCCGACCATGCCGGTACCGGCGATGCCGACATTGATCACCTGAAAATTATCGTAGGCTACCGTGTGTTTGTCGCCGGTTAACTCCGGGTTTGCCAGGACAGCGGGCGCCGGGTCGAACTGTCCCGCGATGGGGCCGTCTCCCTTGCCCGCCGGCCCGTGGCAGACGGCGCAGTTGTTGTCGTAGATCTTTTTGCCATTATCCAGCGATACCGGGGTGACCGGGGTGAGGCTGATCTTGATGCCGTAGACCTCCAGCAGCCCGGAGTTGATGGTGTTCACCCGTTCCCGCACACCCGGCGGGTCCGCCTTGGCATTCACTTGTGCGGTCAGTTCGGTGAATTCGCGGCCGATGCCGACGATCGCCGCCGTTTTTTCCGCGCCAGGGGAGGGCAGCTTTTTGAAGCGGTTGAAGGCCTGATCGAGAAACACCTGGCTTTCTTCGTATTCGCCGGGATTGATGATCTCGCCATCCCGGATGCCTTCCTTGTATTCCTTGGCGACGATATTCATCATCATGACGATTTTCTTGATCTTATTCTCCAGCGACTCGCTGGCGGAATACGCCTGCGGGGGTAAAAAGCAACTGATGCCGAGTAAGGCGATGAGGAAAGCGAAAGTGATATGTTTTTTCACGTGGGGCCTGTGGTGGAAAAAAGTTATTGAGTCCAAAATATATTGACTGGCGATCCGGCCTCTGGGAGGCATTTAAATAAAATGGTAATCATTCTCAAGTTAACTTTATAAAATTGAGAACTATTATCAATTTAACGAATGGGAGCTTATTTGTCAATTGCAATGAGTGGAGGAGGGCTGGCTGATTCGCGACTATATAATGTTACCATTTGACAAACGGGGGGACGTTTGCCGATGGGCGGAGGGTCAGCTTTCAGAGGCGAGGGAGCGAAGTTGTTTTTCCCAGTGGTCAACCAGCGTTCGAAAGCGCTCCACATGCTTGAGTTCTTCATTTTTCAGGTCCTCGTACATGCGCCGGGCCCCGATTTGCTCCTCATTGTCGGCGGGGCTTTTCTCAATCAGGGTCTGGTAGTATTGCACCGAGTTTTCCTCGCTGATGAGTCCCTTGCGCAGAACATCGAGACGTCCCTTGATGGTTGCAGGTGTTTCTTTTTCCTGACTCATGACAATCTCCAAGCATGGGGTGGAATTTTGAAATGTCGCATTATATCAGCCGGCTGGTTTTTCCTGGCCGGTAATTTGTCGCAAAGTATCAGAAAACCTGCAAGCTTATGAATTTTATGACCCTAAATCGCTAATAATTTGTTAAAATTAAAGGCTAAATCATCTTTTGCGGGTGTCCGCGGTTTTCCGCCGTGCCCATTTTCCCAGAGGTCCTTCCAGGTTTGAAAAATAATCCCCGCGAAAAGTATGACCTGCTGACCGGCCGGTTGGAGGAAATCTCCCGTCTGGGTGGGGTGATGAGCACCCTGCACTGGGATCAGGAAGTGATGATGCCCGAGGGGGCCGGGGAGTCCCGCGCCCGGCAAATGGCTGCGCTGGCGGGGGTCATTCATGAAAAATCCACCGATCCCGCTTTGGAAGATCTGCTCGATGGAGTCGAGCAGGCGGATGAAATGCTGTTCAACCCGCACGAATGGTGCAATATCCAGGAAGCCCGGCGGGATTACGACCTTGCCACCAAGGTGCCTAAATCCCTGGTGCAGGAGATGGCCGAGCTTGGGTCGCGCGGGCATTTTGTCTGGGTCGAGGCACGGAAGGCCGGCCGGTTCGGTGACTTTGCCCCTGTTTTATCGCGGTTTATCGAGCTTAAAACTCAGTGGGCCCGTGCGGTTTATCCCGAATGGGAGGCCTACGACGCCAATATCGACCCCTTCGAGCGGGGTATGAAGATGGCGGAACTCACTCCGCTGTTTGAGCGCATCAAAAAAGAACTGATTCCTCTTGTTCAGGCGATTGCGGAAAAGCCCGCGCCGGATACCCGTTTTCTGAAGGGTGATTTTGCCGTCGAAAAGCAGGAGGCGCTGGGCCGGCGTATCAGCCGGGATATGGGATTTTCCTTCGATAAAGGGCGTATGGATATTTCCGTCCATCCCTTCTGCGGCGGCGGGCACCCCACCGATGTGCGCATCACCACCCGCTACAGGACGGACAATTTTATCGAGTCTCTTTACGCGGTGATCCACGAAACCGGCCACGGGTTGTACGAGCAGGGCCGCATGGCCGAAGGGCGGGACCTGCCGGTGTCCGAGTCGCTGAGCATGGGCATTCATGAATCCCAATCCCTGTTCTGGGAGAGAATGATCGGCCAGGGCCGGCCGTTTCTTTCGCATTATCTGCCGGTATTCGCCGAGGCGTTTCCGGCCAGCTTTCAGGGCGTCACCGAGGGGCAGTTGTACGCGGCGGTCAACGCCTGCCAACCGGGCCTGATCCGCGTCGAGGCGGACGAGGTCCATTACCCTCTGCACGTGATCCTGCGTTACGAAATTGAAAAAGGCCTGTTCGAGGGTTCGATACAGGTTCTTGACCTGCCCGAGGTGTGGAACGGCAAGATGCGCGATTATCTCGGCCTTGTTCCGGAAAGCGACAGCCAGGGAGTGTTGCAGGACGTGCACTGGAGCGGCGGCGCCTTCGGCTATTTCCCCTCCTACACCCTGGGGGCTCTGTATGCCTGTCAATTTTACCGCGCGCTGGTGAAGGCCCGGCCGGAGGTTCCGGAGGAGGTCGCGCGCGGTGAATTTTCCGGCACGAGGGAGTGGCTGGGAGAGAAAATCCATCGTCAGGGCCGGTTGCATAACGCGGGAGAGCTCACCCGCCACGTTACCGGCGAGGCGCTCAACCCCGATCACTTCATGGCTTATTTAAGGGAAAAATACGGCGAGATATATCAACTGAACTGAGGAATTAGACGCGATGGCCTCCAGCTTTCTCGAGTACATGAAGCAGAAGAACGAACCCGAACCCGCGAGCGAAGTCCGGCACTGTCCCGATTGCCGCGAACCCCTGCCACCGGGAAGCGTGTTCTGCACCTTTTGCGACCCGCCCAGCCCCGCCGCAGAGAACCCGGAGACCGGACTCAGCCCTTTTCAGACGCTGCTCCGGATTTCCCTGATCCTGCTGTTGTTCGGCGCCATTGTCGTTTACAAACTCGATATTCCCATGGGTGAGAAGGTGGGCGAACCGGAAAACCCTGATGCGCCGCACGAGGCCGTTCTTACGCCGCCGCCCGCCGACAAGCCCAAGGATGCGGATTTCAAGGTGGTGCACAGCGTCAAGGCCAGCAGCGCCAATGTGCGGGTTAAGCCCGATACGGCCAGCGAGGTGATAGCGGTTCTTCAGAAGGGCGCCGAAGTGAACGTCAGCGAAAACGGCGACCTGTGGAGCACGGTGATCGTCGACGGCAAAACCGGTTACGTGGCCAGCAGCCTCCTGCACTCCGAAATCCGCTGAAGTCCGGTCTCAGGCGCTCAGGGACTGGCGTGCGCTCAGCAGTTCGGTGCGGAATTCCTCGTAATTCCGAGTGACGGGGAATTGCGGAAATTCGCGGATGACGTTGTCCGGTGGGCGAAAGAGGATGCCGCGATGGGCTTCCTTGAGCATGCCGGTGTCGTTGTAGGAGTCGCCAGCAGCCACGGTCTTGAAGTTGAGCCCCTTGAGTGCTTTGACGGCCTGGGTTTTCCCGTCGTTCTGGCGCAGTTTGTAGTCCGTGATGCGGCCCTCGCCGTCGACCACCAGGCTGTGGCAGAACAGGGTGGGGTGCCCCAGCTGGGCC
>QJZQ01000165.1 GCA_003246675.1 Nitrospirota bacterium
TGCAGCGGTTTTTCGAAGACTACAAGGCCTTGGAGAACAAGAAGGTTTTTGTGGAACGGTTTCTCCCCCGCGAAGAGGCCATCAAGAGTTTCAATGACGCGAGGAAGCTCTATCAGGAAACTTTTTCCATGGAGCGGGTTTACTAGGGAGGCGGAAGCGGGGCCGGGCATTGAGCGGCCCCGAAGAGAAATGAGAGGCAATCCATGGAATACTCGCTGCACCTTGCAATTTTAGCCACTCTAGGCGTTGCTGTGGCGGCGTTCATGCGCTTGTCCCGGCGTGTCCGGGAGAGAGCCCTTTCCCGCGGGAAGGGGCTTTTGCTTTATCTGGGGGTCACCCTGTCGCCGGCATTTTTATTAATCGCTTTCGGCCTTTTGATGGTGGGAATCGAGGAATGGTCCGGCGTCTTGCTCGTGCCGGAGCTGTTCGCCCGCGGCTTTTTATTGGCATCGGCCCTGTGCCTGATTATCGCTGTTTTAGCCTTTATTTCGTTCGCGGTTTGCATGGCGCTTATGAAAGTGCCGGCGGCCCCCTCCATGAAAGAGGAGCGGCGCAAATGAGAGCGGGCGGTTATCCGGGAAGATGGCAAACCGCCACGGTTCTTGTGGCGTTTGCCGCGCTGCTGTGTTTTGCCGGATGCACCCACGGCCCGCCTCAACTGCGGGCGAAGGTGGAGAATGCGCGTCTGGGCCCGGATGGGCGCTTCATCGCCGTGGCGGTGGACTATGAAAAGTACCGCCAGCCCACGGGCATCAATGCCTTCCCCAACGGCGGCGTTCCAAAAGTTCTTGAGAAGGAAGCCCGCGTCTATTTGTGCGATCTCGCCACGATGACCGTGACCCGTTTGGCGGCCATTGAACCCTCGGCCCCGATCCGGGTTTCCTTCAGCGCCTGGATTGCCGGCTGGGAAGACGGTGGAATCATCCTTCGCCTCACGGGAAGAGCGGGCACTTCTTTGGCGGATTATGAGAAAAAGCCTAATGAGGAAGTCTACCGTGTGGACCGGGCGGGAGGCGCCCTGCCGATTGCGCGCGTCCCACAGCGCCTTCTCAAGGCTCCCTGGCGAGGGGAGGGCCCCATCGAAGTCGGCAGCAGGTTCGATACGGTCACGGTGAAGCGTGCGCCTCATCCCGAATGGGTGGTGGTGTTTCGCATCGACCCCGCCACAGGCGAGTTGGTGGCCTCTCAAGATATTTGATTGGATGTATAGCCCTATAGGGCTATATATTAGCCGGAAGTAATGGGTGGTGGTGCTTCGCATCGACCCCGCCATAGGCGAGTTGGTGGCCTCTTGAGATATTTAATTCAATATCTAGTTCTATAAGACTAGCCCCGGGCCGGAGTTTCGGTCAATTTCTCCGAGGGTTTGCCCCATCGTCCCTGGTTAAGGGGATATTTTTTACCAATGTAAACCTTGGTGTGCTCACCCCCAATGGGGCCACGTATTCTATCTTTTCGCAACCGCGATCATTTCCGCGGCTTTAAGCTACCCCTCCGGGTCGATTATTTCCTAATAGATTGATTTTATTTGGATAATATTGCCCTTTGCCCCCTCCTCCGATGTCTTTCTACTCGCCTGAGTGTTACTCTGCGCCTGGTTTTTCGGTGCGTGTAAGCTTCATTGATATTATTAGGGTTCCGGTCTAAATTTCGCTCTGGTGATTTTTTGAGTTGCCAATGGTAATGTAAATCTGTAAATTTTGCAAAAGCATTGTTTTTTTTCTTAATTTCTACATCCAATGTAATTTAAAAATGAGATGCGGGTGACCTTCTCCTTCGATGCCTCTTCAATCCTTAATTAATGAAACCGTAACATTCTCACAATCAAGTCTTAACATTGGAATGGCATATTTGCTCCTGACAGCACGCGAATCAACATAAAAAGTGGGTTTTCCGCCGGTGCGGTTGGATTGCGGCGGAATACTGAAAAGCGGTTCTTAATCCATTAATAGCCAGGGAATCATCCTTCATGATTAAGCGTACCTTCGACATTATCTTTTCCCTAATCGGCCTGGTTATTCTTAGCCCTCTATTTCTCGTTCTAGCCCTTTTTATTAAGCTGGATTCGCCGGGGTCCGTTTTTACGCGGCAGGAAAGAATGGGGCGGGGGTTTCAAGCTTTCAATCTCCTCAACTTTCGCATCCTGGAAGCTGGCGCGCTGCAGGGCAAACTTCTGTCCGCTTCCTTAAAAAGCCCAGGGCTCACCCGCATGGGCGGGCTGCTTTACCGCGCCAGGTTGCACAAACTTCCGCAACTGTTCAACATCCTGAAAGGTGAGATGAGCTTCGTTGGCCCGCAGCCGGAGCAAAAGCATTACGTCCATTTATACCGTGACAGATATAAAAAGATTCTGGCGGTTCGGCCGGGCCTGGTCAACCTTGCGTCGGTCAAATACAGGGATGAGGCTGAGAGCCTGGCAAAGGCCGGCGATCCGGAGAAGGTATACGTCAATAATATTTTGCCTGAGAAAATCCGGCTGAACGAAGAATCCATCAGGAATTCATCGCTGCTGTTTGACCTTAAGCTGGCTCTCGCTATGTTGTTAAAGCTCGACCCTGAAGAGTCCAGCCGGGGAAAAGGCGGGAAGGTGGCGCTGACGGGGCTGGCCTTCTTTGCTATCGACATCGCTCTTAGCTTTGCTTCCTTTTATATTGCTTTTTTCCTGCGTTACGACTGGCAGGTCACCGAAGCGCAGTTGGGGGTTTTTCTGGGGCTCCTTCCCTTCATTTTCCTCTCCCGGTCGCTTGCGTACGTCTTCTTCGGCTTCTATTCCAGGCTATGGGAGTACGCCAGTCTGGAGGACCTGATTCTGATCATCAAGGCGGTGGCGGTGGGCTCCTGCCTGACGCTTTTGTCCATTTTCATTTATTCGAACCCGCCGGTTTCACTTGCCCGTTCCGTTCCGATTATTGACTTTGTCCTCCTGATCACTCTTCTCGGCGGTTCCCGGCTGGCGTGGAGGTTGTGGAACCAGCGGAAAAAGCAGATGCTGAGGGATGACGACCACGGAATCAAGGTGCTTATCCTGGGAGCGAGCGATACGGGGGCGGGCCTGCTGAAAAATATCCGGACCAAAAGCCTGAACTACAGTGTATGCGGCTTTATCGATGACGACCCCAGCCTGATGCGAAACACCCTGATGGGGATCAAGGTGCTGGGGGACCGATACAGCATCCCCAGTCTGGCAAACAGGATGGGTGTGAAGGAAGTGTGGATTGCCGCTCCGAAAATTTCTTCGGACAGCCTGGGCGAGGTGGTGAATATTTGCAACAGCGCCATGCTCAAATACAAGCTCGCCTCCACGGTCACCGATACGGTCACCAAGGAAGTTCACATTTCCAAGGTCCGGAAAGTGGAAGTGTCTGACCTTCTGGGAAGGGAGTCGGTTTCCCTGGACCTGTCTTCGATCAAGGAGATGGTTCGCGGCAAGAAGGTGCTCGTGACGGGGGCGGGCGGTTCCATTGGGTCGGAACTCAGCCAACAGATCCTGGAATATCAGCCCAGCGAGCTGATTATGCTGGACCGGGGGGAAAATTATCTTTACGAATTGGGCGTGACCTTGAAACCCGATGCAAATCTCACGAAGATGCATTATGTCTTCGGTTCGATCACTAACCGGGAAAAGATGGATACGGTGTTTTCGAAGTATCGGCCCCATCTGGTGTTCCATGCCGCTGCCCATAAGCACGTTCCGTTGATGGAGAGCAATGTCGACGAAGCCGTGATCAATAACATCTATGGAACGAAAGTGATCGCCGACGCCTCGAATCGCTACGGTGTCGAACGGTTCGTCATGATTTCCACCGATAAGGTGGTGCGTCCCACCAGCGTCATGGGGACGACGAAGAAGGTTGCGGAAAAATATATTCAATACATCAATCAATACAGCGCCACCAAGTTCATGACCGTGCGGTTTGGAAATGTTCTCGGCAGCAAGGGAAGTGTGATTCCCCTGTTTCAATCGCAGATCGAGAACGGCGGCCCCGTGACCGTGACCCACCCGGATATGACCCGTTTTTTCATGCTCATACCCGAGGCGGTACAGCTCATCCTGCAGGCGGCGGTGATGGGGAAAGGCGGAGAAATATTCATCCTGGATATGGGAGAGCCGGTCAAGATAGACCATCTGGCGCGCAGGATGATTCGCCTGGCGGGATACGAGCCGGACAAGGACATCAAGGTGGAGTACACGGGCGTTCGGCCCGGGGAAAAGCTGTACGAGGAACTGGTGGATTCCAACAATGAAGCGCTCAACACAAAGCATGAAAAGATCCAGATTCTGAAAACCCGGTCCGATGTGGAGGAGAGCTTCAACCGCAAAATCGAAGAGTTGTTCCGGGTTGCCGTGACCGGTGACTTCAGGGAAATTAAAGTTATGATGAGTCAGTTGATAGGAGAAGAATTTTCTCCCGAAGTCGTCTTGAGGAAGGGTCTCAAGGAAACGTCTCTTGAACTGTGAGAATTCAATGAAAATATTAGTGACCGGAACGGCGGGTTTTATTGGTTTCCATGTTGCGCGTCGGCTTCTCGACGAAGGCAATGAAATCATCGGGCTCGATAACCTGAATGATTATTATGATGTGAACCTTAAGTTGGCGCGCAACGAAATTCTGAAGAAATCGCCAGGCTACAGGTTTCATAAAGTTTCGGTCGAAGATGCGGATGAGATGGCCCGGTTGTTCGAGACCGAAAAACCGCAAAGGGTGATTCACCTGGCCGCACAGGCGGGGGTGCGTTATTCCATCAAGAACCCGCGTGCATATATCGACAGCAATATCGTTGGTTTTTTAAACGTGCTTGAAGGTTGCCGGCATCATGGCGTCGAACACCTGGCCTTCGCTTCCACCAGCTCGGTGTATGGCCTGAACTCTAAATACCCGTTCTCGACGCAGGCCAACGTGGATCACCCGGTTTCCCTGTACGGGGCCACCAAGAAAAGCAATGAGCTCATGGCGCATTCTTACGCGCATATTTTTGGCCTCCCCTGCACGGGGCTGCGTTTTTTTACCGTCTACGGTCCCTGGGGAAGGCCCGATATGGCCCTGTTTCTGTTCACCCGCAATATTCTGGCGGGCCAGCCGATCGATGTGTACAACCGCGGAGACATGGCGCGGGACTTTACCTATATCGACGACATTGTCGAAGGCGTGGTCCGGGTGGTGCGCAAAGCGCCCGAGCCCAACACCGCGTGGAGCGGGGAATCTCCCGACCCCGCCTCATCGCAGGCGCCCTATCGCATTTACAACATAGGTTCCAACGCACCGGTGAAGCTCATGGACTTCATCCGGGAAATCGAAAAAAACCTGGGGATGCAGGCGCAATTGAACCTGATGCCCATGCAGGCGGGAGATTTCCAGAAATCACACGCGGATGTTTCAGCGTTGATGGCGGATTTCGGCTACGCACCGAAATTCAATGTCCAGGTGGGAATCAAGAATTTCATCGATTGGTACAAGGAATATTATTCAGAGGGCAAAACGCCCCGGTGATCTTGGTCGTCGGTGAGCCCTTTTATGCAACAGAGCGGTTATCTGTTGACGATTCAATTTAACAGATTATTCAATCTACACAGGGGAGTGCAATGAAATCCGAGGTCAAAGTTTCCAGGGCGTTTAATGCGAGTGGGGGGAGGCAATCCGGCAGTTTCGGATTCCTTATGATGTTTCTTTTGGGCATCGTGGGCTTTGCGATTGCCGGCGGGGCTGCGAAAAGCTGGGCCAGATTCTCCGCGCTGGGTGAGGACGATCGGAGCCGGGGAAGACGCCGGGTCAGGACTGCTCGGGATCAGCGCCTTGCAACCCCTCAATACGACGTTCGATGCCAATGGCAACCGGCGGCTCATGTTCGATACGGAGAGCCAGAGTTTGCTTGGACTGCCTGCCGTTGGAGAGGGTTTCCCCGCGGCAGACCAGGCGTCGGAGAAAATCGCCGGGCCCTTGCCGGTGCAGAACCCTCACGGCGTGAGCATTGACCTCGCTACCGGGGAGATCCACATCCTCGATGCCAATGGCCCAAAGATTGTCACCGTTCACTCCCATGGCGGCGGGTTAGGGGCGGCCGTGGTTTCGTCCCTCGATCTTTCCGGAGCCGGGTTGGGCGAGGTGCGCGGCATCGCGTTCGACTCCGAGAGCGGAAACTTTCAGATCTTGAATCCGGCGGGCGCGCGTCTTTACGAAGTGACGGCCGAGGGGCAGGTGGCGGCAAGCCGGGATGTTTCGGGCCTGGGGCTCATTGACCCGCAGGCCATGATGTTCGCGCCGAGCGGCGACCAGACGGACGACCCGTCGGTGACAACCTTGTACATCGCCGACAGCGGCGCCGAAAGCCTTGTTGAAATATCGCTGGCCGCCGTGGAGGAAGTGGCGCCCTCCATCGTTGCCACTTTGATCAACACCATCAACGCCTGGACGCTCAGCCCGCCCAGCCCGGACACCTCCGGTGCGGTTTATCACAGCACGCGCGGCACCCTTTTTCTGGCCGATTCGGAGGTCAACGAGATTCCCGGTCTTTTCGATGGCAGCAGCAACCTTTTCGAGATCAACCTGACGGGCGCGCTGCAAGGCACCTTCAGCACCACGGCATTTTCCAACGAACCCACGGGGATCGCCTACAACCCCGCCAACGAGCATATCTTTATTTCCGATGATATTGAGAAGAAGGTGTACGAGGTGAACCCGGGGCCGGACACGTTTTACAACACGGGTGATGATATCGTGACCTTTTTCCGCACCGATGATTTCGGCAGCGACGACCCCGAAGGCATCACGTTCGATACGGCACAGGGTTTTCTCTACATCGTCGACGGGGTGAACGCCCAGGTGTACCAGGTGGATCCCGGCGGCAATGG
>QJZQ01000084.1 GCA_003246675.1 Nitrospirota bacterium
TTCAGAAAACTAAAATAAATTCCGCGCGCCTTGAATCAGCTGAACGCCTAAGCAATAACCGGGGTTTTTCAAGCTTTTTCGCCCTGCCATTCGATATATCCGCCATAGAAATAGTTCTGCATTAGCGACCTTGAGCGCATATAAAACCCGCCTGGGGAGATACAGGAACAGAATTTGCACAAACCTTCTAAATCCACAGCCTCCACGTAAAGGCCCTTGCCCAACGCGGACTGCTGATGGTGTGAACGATTAAACATTCTGTGGATTCCACCCACCCTCCGGAGATGTTCTCTCCTCCAAGCCGGCACTCCGGAGGGCTGGGTGGTTTTTCCTGGCGGCCATTGAGGGAAGCGAAAGCCGCCGACAAATATAACTTCAATTAATTTAAATATGATGAGGGGTTACTCTTTACGGGGGTGTCTATGAAATTCTGGTCTGTTTTAACTCTTATTTTTATTTCTATTGGCTGCGCATCGCAGCAGGGATCGCTTTCATCATCCCCGGGAAGCAGCGCGCACAGATTCGAGGACAATCCGCGCTGGCTGGTGGAAGCCAACTCGCCGCACCAATCCAAAGTGGACTGCAACCTGACCGGGTTCAAGAGCGGGTGCACGCTGACAACCGTCCAGAAACATTCTCCGATGACCGTGAAGCCCATGAACTCCCGCAACCTGAAAAAAATAACGGTGAACAAGGGGCCCCTCGTTCAAACCGTGGGTAAGGACTTCGACGAGGATGATCTTCCCACCCAGGCCAAACTGCAATCCATTCATAGCCTGGCCATGGCGCCCAGCCACCTGCCCGAAAACGAGGGCGGGCATTTCCCCGAAATCGGCGGCGAGCAGTTCGCGGAAATCCCCCTGACCGAGGAGGATATTGAGGAAGATATTATTGAAGCGGAGGTTCAGCCTGTCGCCCCCGCCAAAGCAATAGAACGCCCCGTCACACAGCCGGTGATGCAAACGGCGAAAGTGGAGCCGATAATTCCGCCGGCGGCCGAGGAGCCCCTGGCGGTCGACCCGGACCTCCTGACTCCGGAAGCGAGCCCCAGCGCAAGCGAGCCCGCCAAGACCGAATCGAAAGTGGATGAGGGGGGAAACAAGGAAGGCGAGCAGCCCACCCAGGTGCAGGTGAACCCCGGCGACACGCTCATCGAAATCGCCCGCCGTTTTCACCCCGAGGAAACCACTCGCGCCGCGGTCGCTCTTTGGATGGAAAACAAAGACCATTTCATCGATGGCAACATGAACGGCCTGCAAGTGGGCAAAATCCTGACGCTGAGCAACCTGGACAGCCGGATGGCCCGTTTGGACACCCCCACCGCCCGCCGCACTCTCAAGGAGCAATGGCAGCAGTGGACCGCAAGAAACAAGCCGCCGGAGGCTGAACAGAACACGCCCGAAAGCGAGACGCCAAAAACCGCGGAGCTTGCGCCTCAAGCGAACGAGGAAAAATCAGAAAATCCGGAGGAGGCTCAGCAAGCAAAATCCACCGCCCCCCTGAGCGATTCCAAGATCACCGAGACCGCGAAGAGTGACGATGAACCGGCCCCAAGCGAGGCCGCCGACGCGCCGGAAGAAGAAACTTCAGAGCCTCTGCCCTCGGCTGAAAATACGGCCCCGAGTGTGGAGACACCCACGATGACCGCCAAGCAGGAGGACACCGCGGACACGCAGACGGCCAGCGTCCAACTCACGGAAACCCAGGAAGCCGCCGGCAAACCCGTGAACAAGCTCCAGAAAACTCTCGGAAACCTGCAAAATAAAGTCACCAATGTCGCGCAGCACCTTTGGGGGCAAGGTTTTCAGAATTTTGTCTCGCGCGTGCGCGGGAACCCCCTGCTTAATAAAGAGCCCTGAGAGGCTGTTTTAAGCAGGGACCAGACTGCCGCCGGGCCCGGACCAGGGCCCGGCACCCCTTCTTCGCCCCTTCGGGCCTTCCCTCCTGTTTGATTCGTGTTAAAATGAACCGGCATATATTTTCAACTGCGTTCCCCCCATCCGCCCAGATCATCCCATGCCTCTTGAAGAATTTCAGCAACTCATCAAGGCTCACACCGGCTACATCGTCCAGGCGTTCCTGGTCATATTCATCGCCCTGTGCGCCGACCTGGTGCAAAAGAAGGTTCTCAAGCGCCTGGCCGAAAGGCTCCGCCAGACAACAGCCTTCTGGGACGACGCCATCGCCCACGCCCTCATGCGGCCGCTCAGCCTGCTTATCTGGACGCTGGGCATCTCCTTTTCGGCGCGCATCATCAAGGAAGCCACCGGCGCCGTCATTTTCGATTTCTTCAACCCGCTGCGCGATACTCTCATCATCGCCGCGCTCACCTGGTTCGTCATCCGCCTGGTCCGCCGCGGCGAAAGCAATTTCATCGAAAAAAAGGGCGGCGTCGACAAAACCACCGTCGACGCCATTTCCAAGCTCCTGCGCATCTCGGTCATCATCACCGCTCTTCTGGTCACCCTGCAAACCCTGGGCTACAGCATCTCCGGCGTGCTGGCCTTCGGCGGTGTCGGCGGCATCGCCATCGGCTTCGCCGCCAAGGACCTGCTGGCCAATTTTTTCGGCGGGCTGACCATTTATCTCGACCGGCCCTTCGCCGTTGGCGACTGGGTCCGCTCGCCCGACCGCGACATCGAAGGGACCGTGGAGCAAATCGGCTGGCGGCTCACGCGAATCCGCACTTTTGACCAGCGCCCTCTTTACGTGCCCAATTCCACATTCACCACGATCGCTCTGGAAAACCCTTCCCGGATGAGAAACCGGCGCATCCATGAAACCCTGGGCATTCGCTATCAGGACGCTTCCAAAATGGACGCCATCATTAAAAAGGTACGCGACATGCTGAGCAACCATCCGGAAATCGATACCGGGCGCACGCTCATCGTCAACTTCAATTCGTTTGCCCCTTCATCCCTGGATTTTTTCGTATACACCTTCACGCGCACCACCGAGTGGGTGAAGTATCATGAGATCAAACAGGATGTTCTGCTGAAAATCCTGGCCATCATCGAGGCCGAAGGGGCCGAATGCGCCTTCCCCACCTCCACCATTCACCTTTCCGACATTGAGACGTTCAAAAATGCCGAACCCAAAAGCTAAGCATCCCGGGCCGAGCCACCGGGTTTATGGCGGGTCGCTCCTCCCGCGCCCCCCGGCTCTTGGCTGGCTTTACCTGCTGCTCGGCCTGGCCGCGGCCGGCCTTGGCGGCTGCGCCCAACTCGGGCCCGCCACGCTTCAGACCGAACGCAACCACTACAATATTGCTGTTCAGCGCACCAATGACGAGCAACTGCTGCTCAATCTGGTGCGCCTGAAATACCGCGATACGCCCCTGTTCATGGAGGTCACAAGCGTCGCCTCGCAGTTCACTCTCACCGGCAATGCCAGCGCCGCCGCCACTCTGGCCAGCGAGTCTCCCGGTATTTTTGGCTTCGGAGCGGGGGCCTCCATCGCCGAAAAACCCACCGTGACGTACAGCCCCCTGCAAGGGGACCGCTTCATTCAGAGCGTTTTATCCCCCATATCGCTGAAAAATATTTCCCTGCTTTATCACTCCGGCTGGAGCGTGGAAAGAATTTTCCGCCTGTGCTTCCAGCGGCTGAACGGTCTTAAAAACGCTCCCGGCGCATCCGGCCCCACGCCGTCGCTGGCGCCGGATTACGAGGATTTCCAGAAAGCGGTTCGCCTGTTGCGCCGCCTGCAGACGAAAGACGCCATTGACCTGATGTATGCCGAGCCCGGCGGCGTTCCCGCCCTGGCCCTGGAAATCCACCCGGACGCCCAGGATGGGCCCGATGCGAAGGCGTTCGCGGAACTTGTCGGCGTCGACCCGGGGAAAAATCATTATTTGCTGATCTCCGGCCGAACGGCAAAACCGGGCCAGCAGATAAGGATCGAACCCCGTTCGCTGCTCGGCATCCTGTTTTACCTGTCCCAGGCGGTGGAGGCGCCCGCCAGGGACATTGAAAGCGGCCGCGTCACCCGCACCACCCACCCGGGCGGAGAAACGTTCGACTGGACCCGGCTCACCGGAGACCTCCTGCGCATCGCCTCCAACCCCAACCGGGTGGAGGATGCGGCTGTGCAGGTGCATTACCGCGGAACCTGGTTTTACATCGACGACACTCACCTGGACTCCAAATCCACCTTTTCCCTGCTGGCCCAACTGTTTTCTTTGCAGGCCGGCGAAGTGAAGAGCGATGGCCCGGTGCTGACCCTGCCCATCGGCGATTGAGCGGCTGGCCTTTGTCTGGCGGGGTGATCCGCCTGCCGGTGCAATCCTGGCAAGCGGGTCCTTTCCGGGGCTTTGGGAGGCGATTCCTCAATATTCCCCCAAAAAACGTTTTTTTTATTATTTTCCCCCTTTTTTATCTTGACCGTGTTAGAATTGTTTAACAGTGGGGTTGACGGGCGTCTTGGGCCTCGTGATTTAAGTCGCGTTGCCAGGGCAGGAAAAAGTAAAACGAGAGGTTTTATTTGACCAACCATCCACCGGATGGTTTTTTTTTGC
Source organism: Nitrospirota bacterium (assembly GCA_003246675.1). Lineage (GTDB taxonomy): Bacteria > Nitrospinota > Nitrospinia > Nitrospinales > VA-1 > SZUA-259. The sequence goes on from QJZQ01000084.1 coordinate 4,517, forward strand.
TCTGAACCCAATCGCAAGTGAACCCACAGAACAACTCGGGAAGGCCCTCTCTTATACGGTCAGGTCCATTTTCCCACAATTCAGGAGCTAGGAAGGTATGTCTTCAGGAAAAGTAAAATGGTTTAACGAAAGCAAAGGTTATGGTTTCATCGAGTCCGAGGATGGCGAGGATTGTTTCGTTCACTTCTCGGAAATTCAAGGCGAAGGTTTCAAAACCCTGAGAGAGGGCCAGGACGTCGAATTTGAAAAGAGCATGGGTCAAAAGGGCCCGCAAGCCACGCGTGTGTTCCCTAAGTAATTCCCTTTGATTTTCTGCCGGCGAGGCTTTTAATTAAGCCTCGCCGGTTTTTTTTTGCCCTTTTTCGCTTTTCCTCCCGCACCTCCCCTTTCGCACCACAGGCTGGCCAATTCTTCCCTGATGAATCCCGTTTTTTCCACCCCTCTGCTCCGCCACGGTCGACAACCTTCCACGACTGAAAATAATAAAACAGGACAAGCCAGGGTCAGATCTTTTTCGCCTGAATTTTCTCCAGCAGCTTAAAGGGGTGCTCGTCGACGTAGTTGCCGGTGAATGTCTCCCGTATCAAGCCCTTGAGAGACCCCGGCAGATCGCGGTTGAACTCACCGGACACATAATCCGGCACAAATAGATAAATGGCCCCGACGCCTCGCTCGCGCACCAGGCGCTCGGCCTCGGCCGCGGCCATTTTGCTGAATTTACGGATGACTTCCTGTTTATTTTCCTCGTACACCGAGCCCGAGGCGGTGTAGCCGGTACCGAAGCTGGAGAAAAAACCCTCGCGATCGGAATATTTCTTGGTGGGCTCCTCCAGGACACTTGCCTTGTCGAGCACGCCTTCATGCGCGATATAAAAAACGCCGTGCTGCTTCGCTGTGACGATCAGCAAGGCGGGTTCGTGATTAAACTGGGGCAATTGCATCTGAATCTTCATGGTTCCCCCTTTACGAGAAATGTTTAAAAGGCTCTTGCCGTATTATGCTCCAACCTGCAGTCCATTGCCAGTGGCAGGAAGGGTTTTAAGCGCACTTTCACCCTCTTCCTCTCAGCGGCTGCGCCCCACCCCCACTCGCTGGCACAGATCCTCCACCGGGCAACGGCTGCAAAAAGGCGAGACGGGCCGGCAGATATTCTGGCCAAAGGTGACGAGCAGATCGTTCAAGCCCT
>QJZQ01000123.1 GCA_003246675.1 Nitrospirota bacterium
TGCCAGCATCGGCCAGAACAGCATATCGCAGGCCCGTTTATTTCATGAAGCCATGGGCATCGACGGCCTGGTGATGACCAAGCTCGACGGCACGGGCAAGGGGGGCGTCCTGTTCAGCATCACCCGCGAGCTAAGGATACCCGTGCGCTACATCGGTATCGGTGAAAAAGCCGAAGACCTCCAGCCTTTCGACCCCGCGGCCTTTGTCGAGGCCCTGTTTTCCAGGTAAGCCTGCCTCAGGCTTCCAGCGCTTCCCGTTTCCTGCGGGCGGCTTTCCTACGAAGTTCCAGTTGTTGTTCGATGATATAGCGGTGCAGCGTGTCCTCGCTTTGCGGGTCGATGAATTCACCGAAGCTCAGGCCGAGCACCTGTGAGCGCGCAGAAGCCCGGCCACGGTGGTGGATGGTGAGTGCGTCGGTTTGGACGAGGGTGCGGCCGGACAGAGGGAGCACGCAAAGCAGGAGGAGGGGCTGGCCTTTCGAGAAGGGCTCCGGCTCGAACACCTGGCAGCTCAGGCCGCCCGCGCTCAGATTGTGGATGAGCGCCGCAACCACGGCGCCACTGCGGGTGACGAGCGAGGCATCGAGGGGTGAAAAGCGGTTGAGGGGCAGCCGGAAGGACTCTCTTCGCTCTCCCGTACCGCTATCCTCAGGCAAACTTCGCCTCCCGAACCATTTTTCGATCCAGCGCGCGGGAGTTTTTTTCTCAGCCTTGATGGGGCCGGGGTGGTTTTCTCGCATGAATATTCTCTTGCAACCCAAAGACCGTGGCGCGGCATTGCGCCGCCGACAATTATAACCTATTGTTTTTTAAAATCTTATTTAATTTTCAGGGGAGGCCGGAACCCAGGCGGAGGAGTGTTGCGGAAAACAGGGAGAAGGTAAACCTGCTCCGAACGGAGGAGCTAAAAAAAAGAGGCACCGGGCGGAGTCGAACCGCCGATGGAGATTTTGCAGACCTCTGCCTTACCACTTGGCGACGGTGCCCGATAATTTTCAGATGAATTGATGGAAAAAATGGAGCGGGAGAAGGGGTTCGAACCCTCGACTTCAACCTTGGCAAGGTTGCACTCTACCACTGAGTTACTCCCGCGCAGTCCAGATTTTTTGGAAAGTCACTGAATGTATTAGGTTCATTATATTTCCTCAGGGCCTTTTGTCAAATTCTATTTTTTTATAAAGGGAGATTCCGTGCCCGCGAGCAAGCGTTCGATGTTATCGCGGTGCTTGAAAACCACCAACCCCCCCATCACAGCCGAGAGGGCGATGTAGGGCAGGGGCATCTTGAAAGCAATCCCCGCCAGGGGCAGAACCAGCGCTGCGGCGATCGAGCCCACCGAAACGAACTTCGTACCCCACAGCGCCACCGCGAACACGGCCACGGAAGAGGCGGCCGCAAGCGGCATCAGGTAGAGAAAAATCCCCAGTCCCGTGGCCACCCCCTTGCCCCCCTTGAAGCCGAGGAAAACCGAATACAGATGGCCGAGAAAAGCCAGCAGGCCGGCCAGGGCCACCCAGGCCGGGTCGGCCATCCACCGGTCGGCGATAGCCACGGCGACCGCGCCCTTGGCCAGGTCGCCCAGCAGGGTGAGGAGGCCCGCCTTTCGGCCCAGCACCCGCGCCACGTTGGTCGCGCCGATGTTGCCGCTGCCCTCGCTTCGCAGATTGATGTTGCGCGCGCGGGCGAGAACCACTCCGAACGGAATGGAACCCAGCAGATAGGCGAGGATGAGAATGAGATAATTCATGGATTGGTCCAAATGCGCCGGTTCAGTCCAGGTTGTCGATCAGGTCTGAGCATTCGGTCTTGAGACGCAGCTTCGCCTTGGCGCGGTTTTCTATTTGCCGGACGCGCTCCCTGGAGAGTTGCATTTCCTTGCCTATGTCCTCCAGAGTCCGGGCTTCGCCGTTGAAGCCGAATCGCATGCGCAGGATTTTTTCCTCGCGTTCCGACAGCCCCTTGAGCAAGGCGGCCACCTTTGTGTGCAGGGTTTCCTGCATCACCTGGTCGTCGTAAGGAATCGTCTCGTTGCTTTCCAGAAGGTCGATATAGCCGGTGGTTTCGTCGGCGCGCAAGGGGGCGTCGAGGGAAACGTGGGCGCGGTAAGCGCGCATAATGGATGTGATATCCTCTTCCTTGAGACCCATCTGTTGAGCCAGCTCACTCTGCGTGGGCTCGCGTTCCAGGTCCTGGACCATATTGGCGCGTTGTTTGCCCATTTTGAACACTTTCCCCACCTGCTTGATCGGCAGCTTGACCGTGCCGGACTGTTCGGCCAGCGAATGCATGATGGCCTGGCGGATCCACCACACGGCGTAGGTGATGAATTTGACGTGGTGGCTGGGGTCGTAGCGCTTGGCCGCTTGAATGAGGCCGATGTTGCCTTCCTCGATCAGGTCCTGGAGAGACAGCCCGCAGCCCTTGTACTTGTTGGCCACGGTGACAACGTATTTGAGGTTCCTGCGCACCAGCTCCTGCAGGGCCTGGGTGTCGCCCTGGGCGATATTTTTCCCCAGCGCCTCTTCTTCCTCGCGGGTGAGGGGCTTGATGGAGCCGATTTCCCCCAGGTATTTGGAAAGAGAGTTGTCCGTCCAAAAGTCCTTGCCTCCGGGTTTTCCAGAGGCCGCACTCTTTTTTCTGGGCATTGCGTCATCCCTTAGCGAAGGGTTTTCAGACGTTTCCTTGCATTATCGGCGAACGAACTTTTCGGGTGTTTCTCGAGAAGTTCCATGTAGGACACCTTTGCCTCATTATAATTCTGTTCCATGAAATAGGACTCAGCGGTTAAAAACAGGGCCTCGTCGAGAAACTCCTGACCGGGGTATTTCATTGTGAGTTCCCGGAACCGCAGGATGGCCGACTGGTAAGCGCGGGTGCGAAAATAGAATTTTCCGATTTCGAGAACGTTCCTGGCCAGGGTTTGCTGGCAGATGTTTCTTTTTTCGATGGCGTGAGGGTGGTATTCGCTATCGGGAAAATTCTTGATGACCAATTCGAAACCCTCCAACGCCTTTTGCGTGTGGGTCTGGTCCCGGGAGGCGATCTCTCTCACCTGGAAATCCGACATGGCCTTGTAGTAATAGGCCCGGTCGACATTTTTATGAGCCGGGTACAACTCCGTGAAGCGCTGGAAGTGGAACTTGGCCTCTTCGTACTCCTCATCCTTGTAGTGCAGGTCGGCCAGATAAAACAAAGCGGCGACCCGCTCTTCGCTGTCCGGAAAATCTTCCATCACCTGCTTGAAAGCCGCCTTGGCGTCCTGGATGTCCTTGTTCTTGACCATGGCGATGGCCTTGTTCAGGAGTTCGCGCGGGCTGCTTGATTTTTTCGGCTCAGTGCTTGCGCAGGCGGAAAAGAATAAAAGAGCCAGGGCAAACAATGCCCCTTTGACAGCTAAATTCTGGAGAATCTTATGGGTCATGGACAATGGGTCGGGTCGGTTTTCATTTGAAATTTCACTATATAATAGGCAGCCTTGATTTCAAAGGTTTTAAATGCAGGCGCCGGGGCAAGCCGCTTGATCTCGAAGAATCGTTCATGCTATAACAAAATGAAGCTGTCCTGTAAGATCGCCCGATGACCGGGCTTGGCCATCCTTGTTTCCGTCTATTGTTCACCCGAGCTGGCAAATGAGAATATCACTGCGTGTTTTGATTCCTGGGTTGATCGGGGCTGTGCTGTCGGCTCCGGGCCTTGCCCTGGCCGCGGGCGAGCCTGCGCCGGTGGCCCAATGGAGGCTTCTCTCCCTGATCGAGAAGGGTGGGTTTATGATGTACCCCATCCTGTTCTGTTCCGTTCTGATTGTGGGGATATCCTTTGAGAGGGCCTACAACCTGCGCCGGAAAAATATCATCGATACCGATTTTCTGCGCAATGTACGCAGCCACTGGAACTGGAAGGACATTCAGCTCGGCCTCAAGCTCTGCAATTCGCACGACAATTCCATGGCGCGGATTTTGAAGTCCGGCCTGCTGCGCTTCGGCGGCAAGCTCGACGAGATCGAGCGGGCCATCGAGGGGGCGGGCCAGCATGAAGCCTCGCTCATGAACTCCAACCTGCGCGTCCTCGGCGCGGTGGCCAACATCACCCCGATGATGGGCCTGCTTGGCACCGTGTTTGGGATGATCAAGGCGTTCGACGTGATCTCGCAAAGCGGGACGGGGAACCCCAGCCTGGTGGCGAGCGGCATTTCCGAAGCCCTCATCACCACCGCCGCGGGCATGGTGGTCGGCATTCCCGCGCTGGCGCTCTACCACTTCTTCCGCGGTAAAATCGACCGCTACGTTTTCGAGATGGAGGAAATATCCTTTCAACTCGTCGAGGAACTGTCGTACGAGGCGGTGCGGCAGAAAAAAGCTCTCGAGGCCCAGCAGCGCGCCAAGGGCCGGCAGGAAGTGCGGGCGCTATGAACGCCCCTGTCCGATCCTCTTCTCCGGTGAGGCCCCATGCGCTTTAGAAGCGAAGAAGAAGAAAATTTTGCCCTCGATCTCACGCCCCTGATCGATGTGGTTTTTCTGCTCCTCATCTTTTTTGTGGTGTCCACCCAGTTCGTGGACTTCAGCCGCCGTCTCGACCTCAAGTTGCCCACCTCCAAGGCCTCGGTTTCCGACGAATCTCCCAAGAGCCTGGAAATTGAAATGACGGTGGACAAAAAGGTGTATTTTAACGGCAAGAAAATCAGCCTCGATGAGCTGGAAACCCAGGTGGGAGAGTTTGCCCGCCTGGAAAAGCAGACGGCCATCATCCGCGCCGACAAGAGCCTGCCCTACGGCGAGGTGATTCAGGTGATGGGGGCTTTGCAGGGCGCGGGCGTGCTCGACATCAGTGTCGCGGTCAAATGAGCCCGTCCCGGGCCTGCCGCAGGGTTTTCCCGCCGCATTCTTTTTCCTGATACGATCGTAACTATTTCTGTTTCATGAGCGAGGCTGGGTGCCCCCTGGGGGTGATCCAGTCGTTGAGCATGCGGATTTCCTCGGCCTTGAGGAATTTGAGCAGTGCGCCGGGGTCGGCATGATCCTCATCGTTGACCACCACGCAGTAGTTTCTTTCCACGTAGGCCGCGACGTGGGCTTTGAACTGCGGAAAGGCCGTGAAAAGTTCCGAGAAGATTTCCGCGTGGTACTCGGGCCGGGGGTCCCTGGGGTCGAACTTGCGCAGGCGGGGGTTCAATTTGGTTTTAAAATCCGCTCGTATCAATTCTCCCATGACCATGCCTCTGTAATAGGATAGGATAATATTTTACTCCCGTGGGCCCGAGGGCTCCAAAAATAAATACGCGCCGCCGGCAGAAAGAGCAGGGGGCGCGCCCTGGCCTTTGGCTAATCTTAAATATTTGAATGGGTTCTGCCGGTTCCCGAGGGACCGGCGGACAAAACCCGCCCAGTTTCAGGACACCTCGCAAGCGAAAGAGTTTGAAATGGAAAATACACAGAATTCATGGCTTTTGACCGGCCGTGCGCTCCTCGACTTTATCGACCGTTCGCCGACGCCGTTTCACGCCACAAGTGAACTGGCGGATCATTTCACAGCGCACGGCTTTGACCGCCTCGATGAAACGATGGCGTGGGACATCACCCCGGGGGGGCGGTACTTTGTGGTGCGAGGCGATTCGTCGCTCCTCGCCTTCGTCGCCGGGGCATCCGGGGGTGACGAGGCGAGCTTCAAGATCATCGGCGCTCATACTGATAGCCCCAACCTGCGCCTCAAGCCCAACCCCACCTACGCCAAGGCGGGATATGTTCAGCTTGGCGTCGAGGTTTACGGCGGCGTGCTGCTTGCCACCTGGACCGATCGCGACTTGTCGCTGGCGGGGCGGGTTGGCCTGCGCGGCAAAAGCGGCACGCTCATTCGGCGGGTGAAGTTCGACCGGCCCCTGCTGCGCATTCCACAGCTTGCCATCCACCTGAACCGGGAGGTCAACGAGAAAGGCCTGATCCTGAACAAGCAGAGCCACATGCCGCCGGTTCTCACTTGCGTGGAAGGGGAGTTGAAGACGGAGGAAATGCTGAGAGAGCTTGTGGCGAAAGAACTCGACTGCAAGGCTTCGGACATCCTGAGCTGCGACCTGATGCTCTACGACGTGCAGAAATCCGCACTCGGCGGGCCGCAGGGCGAGTTTTTGTTCGCGTCGCGTCTCGACAACCTGGCCTCGTGCCATGCCGCGGCCCTGGCTCTCACCGAAAGCGCCTCGAAGGACGACCCGGCAACGCGGGTGGCCGTGTTTTACGATCACGAAGAAGTGGGCAGCGAAAGCGCTCAGGGGGGCGGTTCCCCCTTTCTCGGCGATACGCTGGAGAGGCTGCTCCTTGGCGCGAGCCGTCCGCGCGAGGCGTTCATGCGGGCGATGGCGCGGTCGCTGTTTATTTCCTCCGACATGGCGCATGCCCTGCACCCCAACTATTCGGAACTGCACGACAGCCGCCATGGGCCGCTTCTCAACGGTGGCCCGGTGATCAAAATGAACGCGAGCCAGCGCTACGCCACCGACGGGATTTCAAGCGCCCGCTTCGAGGGGTTGTGTCAGCGCGCAGGTGTGCCGGTGCAGAAATTCGTCATCCGTACGGATATGCAGTGCGGCAGCACCATCGGGCCCATCACCGCCGCCGGCCTCGGCATCCACACCGTCGACGTCGGCAGCCCGATGCTGTCCATGCACTCGATAAGGGAAATGGCGGGCACGCGGGATCACGAGAGCCTGATCCGCGTGTTCGAGGAATTTTATCGGCCTTGAACCGTTGCCGCTAAAGCCATTATTCGCTGGCGCGAAGGGTCTCGATGACCTGGGCGATGATGCTCGACCAGCGCGCCTTGGGGTCCTTGCCCACCTGAACGTCGTGGCCGAGGAGCCACACACTCTGAACGCCGCGAATCTGAAACAGGGCGTGCGCCAGGGGATGCCCCTCGGCGAGGGCGGCGCTGGAAAACGAGAGGCCGGTTCCCGGGGGGATCAGCTCCCGGTCGAGGCTGAAGGTAACGAGGTTTTCGCTTCTGGTCGGTGTTACGTTGATTTTATGGGTCATGGCTTTTTCTGTCGATCTCCTGAAGGTTAACCGGCCGGTTCGACGCCGAATTTTTGTTCCGCTTCATTGAGCACACCGCGAGTGGCTTCCGCGGCTTCCATCTGGCCTTGTGATTCAAAAAGTTCCACGGCTTTACGCAGGTTGGCGATCACCAGTAACTTGAACGGTGGCCCCGAATGGAAGTTGTAGTAGGCCCAGCCCAGGTTGCCATGGGCTTCGGCGTCGTTTTGCCGCCGGTGGATCACGATGTTCAACTGCCCGATGGCGTCTTCCCAGCGCTCCATGAGGTTGTAGACGTTTCCCAGGCTGATTCGCGCATCCAGGTTCGACGGTTCGAGCTCCAGGGTTTTTTCGAACGCTTTCGCGGCGCTTTCCTTGCGGCCCAGTTTTTTGTAGACGAGACCCAGATTGAAATAGGCCACGGGCGAAGCGGGGTTTTGTTCGATGGAGTTCTGATAAGCCTCTGCCGCCTTGTCGAGCTGGCCTTCGGCCAGCAGGCGGTTGCCTTCCACGAACCATCCCTGAGCGTCGAGCGCCTGGGCTCCTGAGCCATGCGGAGCCATCAGGAGAAAAGCCACAGCGAACCACGCCGGTATCCATTTCATCATGGGTGTCCCTTCCTGCCCCATGCCGGGGCGCGGGAAAAGCTGGATTCTACCGCATTTTTTTTGAAGTTAGCAAGGACGTTGTGGCCCGGGGCCCCGGGTTGCACAAGCCCTCTGCTTTTTTCAGGGTTTTCCCGTCCCGCTGATCCAGTAGCGGCCGCCTTCTTCCCGGACGCGCATCTCGCAGCCCAGGGCCTGGGACAACACCGGGCCGGCCAGCATCGCCGCCTTTTTCCCCTGAGCGAAGGCGGTGCCCTCTTTAAGGTACAGCACGTGGGTGACGGTGGGAAGAATTTCCTCGATGTGGTGGGTCACGTAAATCAGGCGCGCGCGGTTTCTGGAAATGGTCTCCAGCGTCGCCAGAAAGTGTTCGCGGGTGGGGATGTCGAGGCCGGTGCAGGGCTCGTCGAGAATCAGCAGCCTGGGCCGCGAGACCAGCGCCCGCGCAAGCAGCACCCGCCGCGCCTCGCCATACGACAGCGACCGGTAGCGTTTGCAGGCGAGGGAGGCGATGCCGATGGAATCCATTTCATTGAGCGCGAGTTCCTTTTGCCGGGGGCTGACGGTTTCGTGCAGGCCGATGGAGGAGAAAAGCCCCGAGGCGACCACCTCCCAGCCCAGGCAATTTAAATCGTAGCTGGCCTGGTATTCCGCGGAGACGAAACCGATGTGCCGGCGAATATCCCTGAGAGGCGTGAGCCGGGGGTGGCCGAACAGGCGGACCACGCCCCCGTGAAGGGGGATGACCTCCCCGAAAATCAGCTTCATGAAGGTGGTTTTCCCGGCGCCGTTATTGCCCACCACGGCCCAGTTTTCGTCGTCACGCATGCTCCAGTTCAAGTCCCGGAGCACCTGTTGGCCGCCTCGGTAAACCTCGGCGTTTTCGATGTCGACGAGGGGGCCCGGCATGGAAGGAGTCACTGAAGAGGTGTTTTTCTTATCGAGGGCGCGGTGGCGTTGATGGAGAGGGGACCCCCGCCGATGAGTTCCACCACCGGGCCGGTCTCGTAATACTGGATGATGTTGACCCCGCCATAGTCCTGCTGAATGCGAAAAAAGTGTTTAACGGGAATGTCGAGCAGGTGCGCGAGGATAACCCGGTTGACGCCGCCATGGGCGACGATGACCAGGTTCCCCTGGGCATGGCGGGCGACGATGTCCTCGAATTTCGGTGTCACGCGGGCACGGAGCTGCTCGAAAGTTTCCCCCCCGGTCACGGAAAAATTTTCAATGTCGCTCAGCCGTTTTTCGAGCTGACCGGGGTAGCGCTTTTCGACCTCCTCGATGCTCAGGCCCTCCCAGTCGCCGAACGAGAGTTCCCGAAGCTCCGGGCAGGGAATGGGCGAAAGCCCGTGTGGACGGGCAATAGGGGCCGCCGAGAGGCGTGTCCGCTGAAGGTCGCTGGAATAAACGGCGGAGAGTGGGATGTCGCGAAACGACTCGCCGAGTTCTTCGAGCTGGCGGGTGCCCCGGGGTGAAAGCCCCACGTCGAAATGCCCGTTAAAGCACACACGTCCGGCGTTGGCGGTCTCTCCGTGTCTAATCAGGTAAATCCGGCAACCGGGGGCGCCTTTCATGGCAGAGTCGGGGATAAGGGTGAGAAAACGCATAAAAAAAATGACAAGCCCGCAGGCCTGTCATTCTTTTTAGCTAATTTGCTGTTTCGGGGTCAGTGGCCGCCGCCTCCGCTGCCTCCGGAACTCCAGAGATAGAAGAAGTCGAGACCCTGAGCTTTCATCAGGCCGACGTTAATCATGAAATAGTAACCAGCCATCGCGACCAGAGCGATCATGAACCAAATGACCGACTTCGGCGTAATGAATTTTTTTTGTTCTTCTTGGATCGGTTCCGACATGGTTGTTATGTTCTCCTCGTATCCGATTGTTTGAATTTTGGGGTTGATGTTTAACGCCAGACGGAAGCAAACCAGTAAAAAAACATCAGAGAAAATATGATGGTCGCAACATAAACGACCGGGCCAGCTTTTTCCTTAATTTTTTCTAAATCCATTGACAGTCCCCCAGAAGTATAAAAGGAAGTATAAAAGGTTGATTCAATAAACCCTTGACAGTTTCAAATTCTGAATGGTAATTTGGCCTTAACTCTCACCGCTTTAATAAAGGAATTCTGCATATGGCTAGTAAGGACGGCAAAATCTTTGATACCATCGTTTACATCGGCCTTGGGGTCAACGGATTGACCGCTGCGTATTTGCTTCTCATGTACTTTGAGATTATTTAACCTCGGGAAACTTATCACAAGGTTTCAAAAAGTGTCAAGGGAAATCCTTTTTTTCAGGAAATTTCCTTCGCTTATCGGATTTCACTGACCCCAAAAGCGGCGGTAATTTGAAAGGTTTTCCCCTCCCGGGGTCAACCCGCCGGGTAGATGACGTAGAGCATCAGATAAGTCGCCGTGCTCGTGGCGAGGACCAGGGCGTAAATGATCATGGTGGCGCGGCCGAGAACCCGGTGGCGGCGTGCGCCGTTGGGCAATAGTCTCTCGATGAGCTTTTCAAGGCCGATCACACCCGCCACGGTGGCGAAGATGAGCGTCCAGGCGATGACCTTACCCATCGAGCCGAAGCGCATTGCTACGAACACCGCCCAAAGCCCGAGAATGATCAGGTAAAGCATCTTGAAGGTTTTGGGCCGGACGTTGAGAGGTTCTTCCTTCAGGCGATATTCCCCGCCGTTTTTTTCAGACGCCCGAAATCCCTGAAAAAGCATATAAATGGCCATCACCAGCCCCAGCGTCACCAGGATGAGGTGGGTGGTCAGAATGGGGATGAAAACGTTGTTGTAGACCTCCACGGGCCCGCCGAACCCCTCCTCGCTTTCCAGGCTGAGCACGCCAAGCTGCCGGGCGTAGTAGTAGCCGCAGAAATAAAGCACCATGGAGACCATGGAAACGAGAATGAGGTTGTGGTGCCGGGTGCCCTGGCCGCGTTTGGCCAGACGCCAGGCGACAAGAAAGAGGATCGTGAAGATGAGGGCCAGAAGGTAGCTGACATCGGCCCCCACGGTCCCGGCGGGGGCCAGAAAACCGGGGCGGGCGAGGAGTTCTTTCATGGTTCTCGGACCCTTTTAGATGTTAGAAGAGGTTTTATCGGTTGCGAGCCCGCGTCCGGGAGACGTTCAGCCTTTTTCCCCGGAACGAAGCAGGAAGGTTCCCAGGTAAAATTCGGTCACCCCCATCAGAGACCAGATCAGCAGGGGTTCCATGCTTATGGAGGTGAAAAAGAAGATCACCACCAGGGTAATGGTGGCAAGGCCAAGCAACTGCAATGCCCGGCCGAGGAAATACATGACCTGCTTCATGGTGCCTAGTTTGCCATCTCGGCCCGAATCGCTTTGTTGGCGTTGATCAGGCTTTCCAGGTTCTGCCGGCCCACGTCCAATATCTTTTGTGTGACCATGTTGAGGACGGCGCTCCCCTGCTGGGTGAAGGTGCTTGCGGCCCGCTTCACCTCGCTACCCGCTTCGGTCTGCTTGATGATTTCCTGGTTGTCGAACAGGTCGTTCAGCGGGTATCTGTAGAGCAGCTTGACGTATTCCCTTTCCTTTTCCGTGTCACGGCGCGAATCCCAGACAATGTTCTCCATTTCAATGGACACGGGGGCGGGTGTCTCCTTGAAGAGGATTTCTTTGATCCCCTCGAAGTAGGTTTTCATGTCCTCGGCGCTTCCCAGTTCGTCCTGGGGAATTTTGGAGCTGATCTCAAATTCGATGCAGTTGTCTTTCAGATTGGGCCGGCTGATTTCGTAGGTGATGTTGCCGTGGTTAAAACGGCGGCCCTTCTTGGGCTTGTATTGGCTCTGCATTTCCTCCAGAAGCTTGTTAAGCCCCTCGGCAGCATACTGGCTGAAAAGCAATCCCTTCAAACTCGGCATGAAACTTCCTCCGGCTACAACGGTTGAAATGGGTCCGCCGCAACGACCCCGTCCCTCCCGGGGTGGGGCGCATGGCAAAACGGATAATATAGCATGGCCCGCGCCCTTTGGGTACGAGAATCTTCCGGGGCGGGCTCTAGATTTTTCCCGGCTCGGGGTAAGCGGCGACTGCGGGTGTCTTCTCGACCGGGTCGAGAAGGAAGCTGGCGCTGCCGTTGTCCTGATAGGTGTAGCGCAATTTGATGCAGCCGGTTTCCCCGTTATCGCAGTTGAACCCCAAAAACTGGATCTTGGCGTATTTGCCGTCCGCGGTGCGGAACGCGTACACGTTTTTCTTTGCCGACAGTTTATGAGTCAGGTAGTTGTAGGTGTACCACTTGAGCAGCACCGGGCTTTCGGGTTCGGTGCGTGTGGCGCGGTCGGTGACATAGTTTTCCGTGGGCACTTCGGTCACGCTGTCGTAATCCACAGAGCCCAGGTCGATGAGGCCCGCCTGGCCGATCTTGTTGGAAGCGCCGCCATTGGAGAGCACCTTGCCGCGTCGAAACGCCAGGTCCCACTCCAGGGAGCTCCTGTCGTGGACTTTGACCGGCTCTCCCTTGGCGAAGCTGAAGTAGGCCCAATCGTTTTCCGATGACGCGTTGACCACCACATGGCGGGTGTCGAGCAGGTTCCCGGCTTTCACCACCGGGGCCTGCTGCAGGGAGGCATCGGCCACTTTCCCCTGCTTGGGCAGGTTGACGCTGGGAGAGTCGAGGAATTCGTTGACCTTTTCGAGCTTCTGCGGCAGCCAGAACAGGCCGATCAACAACAGGGTGACGCACAGGTTGATCAGGAACATGTTCTTCCACAGAGCTTTTTTCTTTTCCCCCGCCGTATCGGGCAGGCGGCTATTTTCGTCTTCAAAAGGATTATTCATGTTTTTGAGTCTGGTTTGAGATTTTTGTTCTGCGCTCAGCGGGCCTGCTCAAACTCTTTGAGAATGTTTTTCATTGCAGACCGGGAGAGATCTTCCTTCGAATACCAGCCAAACTGCCCCTGCGCGACGGCGGGAAGGCCCGTGGCCTGGCTTCCAACGTAACGTGCTCCCCACAGGACATCCTTGGGGTTGAGCTCCCGCATATCGTTCAGCGACACTCCGGGTGTCTTCCGGATCAGGTACACGCCGAATTCGACGGAGGGCGAGAGCGCTTCGCGCGTCTTGCCGTGGCGGTCGGTGTAGGTATTGATGAAACGGGTCACCGCGCCCACCATGATGGCATCGACCGGGCCGTCCTGGCACGCCGGCCCCAGGGGGAGCGGCGCGGCGGCTTCGCCTGTAGCGGGCTCTGCCGGGCTGTCCGGGGCACTGGGCCGCATGCCGGCACGGGGAGTGACGATTTTAAGGTGCGCATCCTCAACCCCGCCGGTCTCCACCTCCACCGTGTACTTATTGAGACTTCTCAGCTTGCTCGAAATTTGAGAAGTGACCACCCGGGCCGCTCGCTCGTCCTTGCCGGCGCCGGTGGTTTTGTTGTCGAATTCGATCAAGCAGATGCTGCGGGTCTTCTCGAACGCCTCGCGGTTGTAAATGCGGCTCTGCACCTGGTTGGAGGGGGGCAGCCGCAGTAAGTCGTTGTAGTACCAGGGAAAACGTTCGTCGGAGGTGCGCAGCAAAGCCTCCGGAACCGGCAGGGGCTGGTTGATCTCGTCGGTGACGCCTCCCTTGAGCGACCGATGCACCGGCCCCGGGTTGTCGTTGCGCGCAGGGAAGCTGATCGACGGGCTGGGCTCCACATGGCCTTTGCCGAACGCGTCGTCTATGGGAAATTCCTGCCCGAAAGCGGGAGCCGAAAAAAGGCACAGGCCCAACGCAACGGCCGCGCCTGGCATCGAATAGGAAAGCTTTCGCGGGTTCACGCCAGGGTGTCTCCCAAAAATAAATGCAAAAATTAGGTGATAAAGGTTTCCGCTGATATATATAAATATAGCACAGGGGGTCTTGAATACAACCGCAATTCAAGTGCTTATAATTATACGATGCGGCCCCTGCGGGGGAGGATTTGCGCCGATGGAAATTCGATATGGACGAAGCTGAAAACCGCGCGTGGGACTGGGTTCCCGCAGCCTGGCAACCCGTGGTTCTCGGCGGCCTGTGCCTCGTCGCGCTGGGGTTTTTCGCCGCGGCGGCCTGGCCGAAACTGCGGACGCTCGCCGGGGCCCGGCCGGAACAACGGTGTGATCGCCCTCTCGCGCGCCTGAAAGACACGATCCGAATCGCGTTTTTGCAGACCCGGCTGTTCAGGGAACCGCGCGCGGGTCTGATGCACGCCCTCATTTTCTGGGGTTTTCTCATCCTGCTGCTCCGGGCGGCGCAGTTTTTCGCCATCGGGTTTTTCCCCGCTGTCGGCCTGCCGGCCGCGCTCGACGGGCTCTACGGCGCTTACGGTCTTGCCAAGGACGGCGTCGTCGCTCTGGTGGCGCTCGCCGTGGGTTACGCGCTTTATCGCCGCCTCAAGCTGCGCCCCGCGCGGCTCACCCTGTCCGGTGAGGGGCTTTTGATCCTCGTCCTGATTTTGCTGATTCTCATCAGTGACGTTTTATTCGAAGCCGCCCACGCCGCCCGCCATCCCGCGGCCGCGACGTGGCTGAACCCCCTGGGATGGAGCCTGGCCGGGCCGCTGTCGGCCCTGCCGCCCGGCGCCCTCGTCCATCTGCACAACGGGGCCTACTGGGCGCACGTGAGCGCCATCCTTTTCTTCATCACGCTGCTGCCGAGAGGGAAGCACTTCCACATCCTGACCTCGATTCCGAATGTCTATTTTTCCCGGCCCGGCCCCGGCGGCACTGTTCGCCGCCTGGATTTCGAGGACGAGACGCAGGAAACCTTCGGCGTCACCCATATCGGCGAGTTCACCTGGAAAAATTTGCTGGACCTGCACACCTGCACCGAGTGCGGCCGTTGCGATGCCGTTTGCCCCGCGCTGGCGAGCGGCAAGCCGCTTTCGCCGAAGCAGCTCACCGTCGACCTCCGGAACCACCTGAAATCCGAGACGCCCTGGATCCTTGCCCCGGAAAAACAGCGCGCCGAAACCGCCCCCGAGCTGCTGGGCGGGGTGATCGGGGACGAAACCCTCTGGTCCTGCACCACCTGCGGCGCTTGCGAGACGGAATGCCCGGTGATGATCGAATACGTCGGCAAGATCATCGGCCTGCGCCGTGGCCTGGTGCTCACTCATGATCGCTACCCGGAGGAATTCGCCCAGGCTTTCCGTTCGCTGGAGACCCAGGGCAACCCCTGGGGCTTCCCGCGCGACACCCGTGCCGACTGGGCGGCGAACCTGAACATTCCCTTGTGGGACAAGGACCGGCCGACGGAATACCTGTACTTCGTCGGCTGCAACGGCGCGTTCGACAGCCGGGGCAGGAAGATTGCCGAGGCGGTGGCCGCGTCGCTCAAGGCGGCGGGGGTGGAGTTCTCGATTCTCGGCACCGACGAGGGCTGCACCGGCGACCCGGCCCGCAGGGCAGGCAACGAATACCTGTTCGAGCAGCTTGCAAGCCAGAACGCCCAGACCTTTCAGGAGAAAGGCGTGCGCAAGGTCATCACCCATTGCCCCCACTGCCTCAATTCGCTGAAAAACGAGTATCCGGAATTCGGCGCATCGCTGGAGGTGATCCACCATTCCGAGCTTCTCGCCCGGCTGATGAAGGAAGGGCGGCTGCCCGGCGCCGAGGCGGCCGGCGGCCGAGTGGTTTTTCACGATTCATGTTACCTGGGCCGGCACAATGACGTGTACGACCCGCCGCGAGAGGTGGCCCGCGCGGCCGGGGGAACCCCCGCCCTGGAGGTGGAGCACAGCCGCGACCGGGGCAGTTGCTGCGGCGCCGGTGGGGCGCGCTTCCTGCTTGAGGAGAAGGTGGGCGAGCGGATGAGCCACCGCCGCCTCGACGAACTGCTGGACGCCCGGCCCGACACCATCGCCACCTCCTGCCCGTTCTGCGTGCTGATGCTGGAAGACGCTCTCAAGGCCAAAAACCTGAGCGGCAAGGTTCAAGTGCGGGACATCGCCGAACTCGGGCGAAAGTGAGATGAGTCGTCTCTTGTACCTCACGGGCGTTTCCATTATGATGCTAGGATTTTTACGGACCCCATTAAGAAGGCCCCTGTGAACGATTCCAAAAGCGATAAAGACGAAGCCCCCAGGGAAACAGCGAACTTCATCCACCACCTCATCGACGAGGACAACCGGACGGGCCGGTTCGGCGGACGGGTACACACGCGGTTTCCGCCGGAGCCGAACGGTTTTCTGCACATTGGCCACGCCAAGTCCATCTGCCTGAATTTCGGTTTGGCGCGCAGGTACGGCGGCCTGTGCAACCTGCGTTTCGACGACACCAACCCCACTCGCGAGGAAAGCGAGTACGTCGACGCCATCCGCGAGGATGTAAGCTGGCTCGGTTTCGACTGGAGCGGAAGGGAGTTTTTCGCTTCCGATTACTTCGACCAACTGCACGCCTGGGCGGTGGAGCTGATCCGCGCGGGCAAGGCCTACGTCGACGACCTCGGCGCGGACGAGATCCGCGAATACCGTGGCACCCTCACCGAACCGGGGCGGGACAGCCCGCACCGCAACCGCACCGTCGAAGAAAACCTCGATCTGTTCGAGCGCATGCGCGCGGGAGAGTTCGGCGATGGCGAGCGCGTGTTGCGCGCCCGCATCGACATGGCCGCAGGCAACCTCAATATGCGCGACCCGGTCCTCTACCGAATCCTTAAGGCCCCGCATCACCGTACCGGGAACCGCTGGTGCATTTATCCCATGTACGATTGGGCGCACGGGCAGAGCGATTCCATTGAGGGCATCAGCCACTCCATCTGCACGCTGGAGTTCGAGGACCACCGGCCGCTCTACGACTGGTTTCTGGACGCCCTCGGTGTTCACCACCCCCAGCAGATCGAATTCGCGCGGCTGAACCTCACTTACACCGTCCTCAGCAAGCGCAAGCTCCTCGCGCTTGTCAAAAACGGCCACGTGACCGGCTGGGACGACCCTCGCATGCCCACGCTTTCGGGCCTCAGGCGGCGCGGGGTTCCGCCCGAGGCGATCCACGATTTCTGTGATCGCATCGGTGTCGCCCGGTCCAACAGCACCGTCGACATCGCGGTGCTCGACCACTGCGTGCGCGAGTTCATGAACCGCACCGCGCCGAGGATGATGGCGGTGCTCAACCCCCTCAAGGTGGTCATCGAGAATTACCCCGAAGGCCAGGTGGAGGAGATGGAAGCCGAGAACAATCCCGAGGACCCATCGGCGGGCACGCGGAAGGTTTCCTTTGGCCGCGAGATCTATATCGAGAGGGAGGACTTTATGGAGGACCCGCCGAAAAAGTTTTTCCGGCTGGCCCCAGGCGCCGAGGTTCGTCTCAAGCACGCGTACATCATCCGCTGTGAAAAGGTGGTGAAGAACGAGGCGGGAGAAGTGGTGCAGCTCATCTGCCGTTACGACCCCGAGACCAAAAGCGGCCAGGCTCCCGATGGCCGCAAGGTCAAAGGCACCTTGCACTGGGTGTCGGCGGCGCACGGGGTGCGGGCCGAAGTGCGCCTGTACGAGCACCTCTTCACCGAGGAAAACCCTGGCGATGAAAAGGCCTTCCCCGATTTTACCACCTGCCTCAACCCGCAGTCGCGGCAAGTGCTGCCGGAGTGCTGGGTGGAGGCGGGCCTGGCCCGGGCAAAGCCGGGAGAGCGTTATCAGTTTCTCAGGATGGGCTATTTTGCCGCCGATAAGGATTCGACGGCGGAGAGGCCGGTGTTCAACCGCACCGTCACCCTGCGCGACACCTGGGCTAAAATCGCCCGTAAAGGTTGAATAGTCAAGCAAACCCGCGTTTGGGGCGGAGGAAAATAAATTTTTAGTTTTGCGCAGGTGCGGTTTTTATCTAGAATAGAAGGAGATAACTTTTAAAAGGGTATGGATTTTTTGCTATGTCCGATTCCGCTCGAAGAAGCAAAGGCGCCGTTGTCGTACGCCGTGGGACCGCGGTTCTCGGCCGTCTGTCCCTGAGCGCCATCCCGGAGAGAATCCAGAGCAACCGGCTGTTCGCCTCCGACCGCGTTTCCGCTGACGGCAAAAACTGGGTACGGCTCGACCAGCACCCGCAGATGAAAAAATACTTCGTCAAGCGCCGTGGCGGCGGGGCCGACAGGCTGGTCACGCAGGTTCGCTCCGGGTCCGAGAAATCGAACACCGGCTTTCTGGTGGGCCTGCTCATCTTTCTGGTGTTGGCCTACTTCCTCTTCCGCTGATTTCTTCCTCGCTTCATCCTGCTTCACCCCTTTCAACCGCTGATTTTTTCCTCCTGAAAAAAAATATCCTGTTTTCGGGCAAGCCGTCCGCCATTGCAAGCCACCTTCCAATTCAGGGAAATTCAATGGCTTTCAGGGGCTATCGGGGAGTGCGAAAAGTGCGGATTTTCCGCCCGCCAAAGGCCGGGGAGAAATTTGGGGTGGAACCGGCTGATAAACCGTCTTATAATATAACATACTGATAAATAATGGATTATCCACACCAATTTGGGGAAGGTCCGTATGCAGACGGTCACCAGAAACAAGGTTCCCGCTGTCCTCATTCGTCGCGGGGGGGCACTGTTGGGGAAATTACCCGCGAGGGATTTACCGCGCAAAATCCAGGGCGGGGTGTTGTTCCCTTCCGACCGCATGTCTCTGGACGGCAAAATCTGGGTGCGCCTCGATCGGGATTCGAGGATGAGAAAGTATTTCCGCGCCGAGCCTCAGCCGCAACCGCAGCTGCTCCGCCCTGTCTATAAAGATCAGAGCCTTCTCGGCGGCGGGAATGTGATACAGGCGCCGGATATTGACCTGCGGCTGCTATTCGTGGGGATGATCATCCTCACCGCCATCACGGTTTATTTCGTCTATTTTCATCGCTAGCGGCCCGGCCGGCGGCCGTCAGCCCGCTTCGATGCCCCGAGCGGCGTCGCTCAGCCGCCGCAAGGTTCTTTCCTTTCCCAGCAGATCCACCACATCGTAGATGCCCGGGCTGGCCGTTTGCCCGGTGAGCGCCACACGCACCGGCTGCGCCAGTTGCCCGAGCTTGACTCCGGCTTCCTCCACCACCGCCTTGAACGCCGCCTCGATACCCTCCAGACTGAAAGGCTCCAGAGCCGCTAGCCGGCTTTCCAGGCCTTGCAGGAGGGGCCGGGTCTCGGCAGTCAGGAACTTTGCCCGCGCCTTGTCGTCGAACTCCACGTCCTGCACGAAATAGAACTTCGCCTTGAGCGCCATCTCGACCAGCGTTTCCGCGCGCTGATTGAGGTGCGGGATCACGCGGGCGATTTCCTCCGGGCTTTTGCCGTGGCCCTCGGCGAGGATGCCTTCCCGGACAAGGAGGGGCTCCCAGTGCCGGGCGAGCTCCACGGGGGGCATCGTCTTGATGTAGTGCTGGTTGACCCACAGGAGCTTGTCCGGGTTGAACACCGCCGCCGACGTGGTGATGCTGTCCAGGGAAAACAGGTCGATCATTTCCTGCCGGCTGAAGATTTCCTGATCCCCGTGCGACCAACCGAGGCGCACCAGGTAGTTGAGCAGCGCATCGGGCAGATAGCCCTGGTCGCGGTAGGCCAGCGTGGAAGTGGCTCCGTGACGCTTGCTGAGCCGGGCCTTGTCGGCGCCCAGAATCATCGAAATGTGCGCGAACAGCGGCCGGGGAAAGCCCAGCGCATCGTAGAGCAGCGCCTGCTTGGGCGTGTTCGAAAGGTGGTCGTCGCCGCGGATGACATGGGTGATGCCCATATCCGCATCATCCACCACCACCACGAAATTGTAGGTCGGCGTGCCGTCGCTGCGCTCGAGGATCATATCGTCGAGCTCTTTCTTGTCGAAATGGACCTGCCCGCGCAAGAGGTCGCGCACCGAGATGCTTCCCTCCGCGTCCACCTTGAAGCGGACCACCGAAGGCCCGTCCGGCGGCTCACCCGTGCGGCTGCGGCATCGGCCATCGTACTTGGGTTTCAGCCCCTTCTTTTCCGCCTCTTTCCTCTGCGCGTCGAGGTCCTCGGCGGAGCAGTAGCAGCGGTAGGCCTTGTTTTCCCTGAGCAGCGTGCCCACCACTTCCCGGTAGCGGTCCTGCCGCTGCATCTGCCGGTGGGGGCCCTCGTCCCAATCCAGCCCCAGCCACTTAAGGGCCGCGAGAATTTCCTGGATCGACTCCTCGGTGGACCGGCTGACATCCGTATCCTCGATACGCAGCACGAAGCGGCCGCCGTGGTGGCGGGCGAACAGCCAGTTGAACAACGCCGTGCGTACACCGCCAATATGCAGAGTGCCGGTGGGGCTGGGCGCGAAGCGAACTTTAATAGGTGCCGTCATGAAATGAACATCCTGTCAGGTTGAATTAAAAGCCGTACAGATTAGCAGATCGGCCGGGAAAATAAAAGGCGATGGATGATCGAAAACCACCCTCGTTTGTGCCAGGGGAAGCCGGGAAGGGGGAGGCATGAAAAAACCAGCCGGGCTATTTCTCCGAACTGGCCTTGCGCTCCTGCTTTCTCAAAATGCGCAATTGCTTGCGCGCCTCACGGCGCACGCGCATGGCCTTGCGGGTGTCCTTCAGGTCGTCTTCCGAGCGGATGCCGTTACTTTCCAGGAACGGGCGCAGTGGTTGCGGTACAGAGTTTCGGGCAGCGGGCTGCGGTAGGGGCCCTTGGAGATTTCCGCCAGTTGTTCCTTGCTGAGGGTGGTGCTTCCCCCGGCGTTTGGCGGGGCCAGGCGGGCGGAGGTGGTGCGGTTGCTGGCGGGGGCCGTGGCCGGGGGCGCCGTGCCCGGTTCCCACTCCCGCGTGCTCAGCAGGCGGATGGAAGTCAAGCGCTGGCGGGCGTCCCACAACTCAATGCGGTTCTTGTCTTCCAGGAGTTCTCCCAGAGCGTCTTTCCAGGTGGCCGCATTGACATGAGCGGTGATCAACTCCGCCGCCATACTCTCCGGGAAGTCAAACCGAATGCCCGTTTCCGCCTCAATGCGTTGCAGGAGTTCCGCCATGGGCATCCCCACCACGCGGATGCGAACACCATCCTTCGACGCTCCCACCTCGGCGAGCCCGGAGCCGTCCGCAGGCAGGCCCGGAGCAGCCAGCGCGCCAGACGCCGCCACGAAAAAAAAGACCGCGAGCCCAAAGCCAAAGAGAACAGGCCACAGCGCGCGCGAATATGAACTTTCAGGATCGTTCAGCATGAGATATCAGGAAGTTACCCGCCAAAGCACAGCGGCGATCCCCCCAAGGTTAACACAGGGCAGCGCGCGGGAAAAATATTTTAACCGCGAGTTGAAAGCGTTTAATGTCCCTCCCCTTGGTTCAAGGGGAGGCGGGGAGGGGTGGGGTTGGCTTGAAGTCCGGCGTCTCGCCGCTCCTCTCTGTAACCAAGGAAGAAGGGGGAT
>QJZQ01000028.1 GCA_003246675.1 Nitrospirota bacterium
TGCACGGGTGGAGCCGGGCTGCGCTTCGCCCGGCCTGAATCTGGCAATTGTAGTATAATCTTTCGGCCGTCCCAAAGAAAAACGCCGCGGGGGGCGCCGCCAGCCTCGCTGGATGCGGCACTGTCCCGGGTTCTCGTTGTTGAAAGCCAAGCGAAAACAAAACACCCCGAAACCAGGCAAGCCCCCTCTCACCCTGCGGGTGGCGATCGCGCAGATCAACACCACCGTGGGCGATTTCAAGGCCAATGCAGCCAAGGTGCGCTCTTCTCTCAAGGACGCGCGGCGCATGGAGGCAGACATCGTGCTGTTTCCCGAACTGACGCTGACGGGGTACCCGCCGGAGGACCTGCTCCTCAAATCCGCATTCATTGAAAAGAACCTGGACACGTTGGACCAGCTGACACCGCACACCCAGGGCCTGATCGCTCTCATCGGTTTTGCCGAGCCCGCGGACGGTGCGCTGTACAACGCCGCCGCCGTTCTCGCGGACGGCTGCAACCTGGGCAGCTACCGTAAAATGCGTCTGCCGAATTACGGCGTATTCGACGAGAAAAGATATTTCCGCGAGGGGGATTCGCCGGCGCGCCTGTTCTACCGGGGTCGCCACATCGGCCTCAGCGTCTGCGAGGACATCTGGGACTCCGAAGGCCCCAGCCGCTCTCTGCACCGGGAAGGTCCGCTCGATCTGCTTCTCAACATTTCTTCATCGCCTTACCACAAGGGCAAGTGGAAAGACCGGGAATTGATGATCCGCACGCGCGCCAGCGAGCTTGGCGCGCCGGTGGTTTACGCCAACCTTGTCGGCGGGCAGGATGAACTGGTCTTCGACGGCCACAGCCTGGTGGTTTTGCCGGACGGCACGGTGCTCGCCCGCGGCGGCGGCTTCGTCGAAGATATGATCTATGCGGATGTGCCCCTGCCCAAAAAGCCGGCAGGCAAAAAGCCCGCGCCCAAAGCGGGCCCGCGGGTAAAAACCTTTCGCATCGCCGCCCCCAAAACCCCGAAGGCTAAGAAACCCCTGCCCGCGCGCGCGTTCTCGCTGCCCGGTGAAATGGAAGAGGTCTATCAGGCGCTGGTGCTCGGCACGCGGGACTACATGCAAAAGAACGGGTTCGAGAAAGGCGTCATCGGCCTGAGCGGCGGTGTCGATTCGGCGCTCACGGCGAAAATCGGCTGCGACGCCATCGGCCCGGAAAATATCGTCGGCGTGCTGATGCCTTCGCCTTACTCCTCCCTGGGCAGCATCGAGGATTCACTGGAGCTCGCCAACCGGCTGGGCATCCGCACCCTCACGCTTCCCATCGAGGAAGCCATGCATGCCTACGACCATATTCTCGCCGGCGCTTTCGAAGGCACCGCGCCGGGGGTCGCCGAGGAAAACCTGCAGGCGCGAATCCGCGGCAACCTGCTGATGGCTCTGTCGAACAAAATGGGCTGGCTGGTGCTCACCACCGGCAATAAAAGCGAATACAGCGTCGGCTACTGCACGCTCTACGGCGACATGGCCGGCGGCTTCGCGGTGCTCAAGGACGTGCCTAAAACCTGGGTCTACGACCTCTGCCGCTTCGTCAACGAGCGCGCCGGGAAGGAAGTGATTCCCGAAAACGTGCTCACCAAGGAACCCTCGGCGGAGCTGCGCCCCGATCAGAAAGACAGCGATTCCCTGCCGCCCTACCCGCTCCTCGACCGGGTGCTGTCGCGCTACGTCGAGGCCGACCACGGGCTCGGCCAGCTTAGCGGGCTGGGTCTGCCCGCAGCCGAGGTGCGCCATATTGTGCAACGGGTCGACGCCAACGAATACAAGCGCCGGCAAAGCCCCCCCGGAATCAAGATCACCCCCAAATCCTTCGGGAGGGACCGCCGGCTCCCCATCACCAACCACTTCAAGGGTTGAAGCGTGTGGTACCGCCCCGCGGATTTCTCCGCTTGCGGTTTTATGATAAAATCGGCCATCCACCGCGGCGGCTGGCGTTGATGCTGCATTTTCATCGGCCCGGCGCGCGGTTGGCCCAGGGTTTCATCGTCCGTCCCGGGCGCGGGGCGGGTCCGTCCAAAGGAGATTGCTCATGAAGAAAAAAATCGGTGTGGTTCTCTCGGGCTGTGGGGTTTACGACGGCGCCGAAATTCACGAGGCGGTCATCACCCTGCTCGCCATCGACCGCGCGGGCGCCGAGGCCGTCTGCATGGCTCCCGATATCGACCAGATGCATGTGATCAACCATCTCACCGGCGAGGAGATGGCGGGCGAGAAAAGAAACGTCCTCGTCGAATCGGCGCGCATCGCCCGTGGCGACATCAAGGACATCCGCAGCGTGAAGGGGGAGGACATCGACGCGCTGTTTTTTCCCGGCGGTTTTGGCGCGGCGAAAAACCTGTCGGACTTCGCCGTCAAGGGCGACGCGTGCTCGGTGCACCCCGAGGTGACCCGCCTGATCCGCGAACTGAAGGAAAAGCGGAAACCGCAGGGCGTGGCCTGCATCGCGCCGACGGTGATGGCCCGGGTTTACAAGGATGAGCCGGTGCATCCCACGCTCACTGTCGGCAACGACCAGGACGTGAGTGCGAAGATCGAGAAGATGGGCAGCCATCACCAGGACTGCGCGGTGCGCGACGTGGTGCTCGACCGGGAAAACAGAATCGTTTCGACGCCGGCTTACATGCTCGGGCAGAATATCTCGGAAGTGGCCGATGGCATCGAAAAATCCATCAACGAACTGCTGCGGATGATCTGACGCGGCAACAGGGTCATACGATTTCCAGAACCTTCAGGCCGGTGAGCGTGAGGGAACGCTGCAACGCGCCCTCGCCCGCCGGGGTGAGGCGGTTGCCCGCTACGTTCAGGTGGGTGAGCTGCTTGAGCGCCTGCGAGTTCGCGAGATGACGGGCGCCCTCGTCGCCGATCATGTTGAGCGACAACACGAGCTTGCGCAGACTCGTGAGGTGCTTCGCCCCGGCCAGGGCCTTCGCGCCCTCGGCGTGAATCCAGTTTTCATTTTCCAGATACAGGGCTTCCAGATTCGTCAGCGTCTCTGAATCGGCCAGGGCCTGCGCGCCCTGGTCGGCGATGCTGTTGTTGTTGAGCCGGAGCGACTTCAGGCGGGAAAGGAAACCGCTCCCGGCGATAGCCCGCGCCCCCTCCTGCCCGAGCTTGTTCTCTCCCAGATCGAGATGTTCCATCACCTGCATGTTGGGCGATTCGGCGAGAGCCCGGGTGCCTTCCGCGCGGATGTCATTGTTGTTCAGGTCGAGCCTCCGCAGGTTTATCAGCGTTTTCGATTCTCCGAGCGAGATGGCGCTATCGGTGGTGAGGCCGTTGTTCTTGAGGCTGAGTTCCTCGACCCCGGCCAGGCCGTCCGATTCAGCGAGGGCATAGATGCCATCGTCGCCGATGTGGTTGTTGTCGAGCATCAGGCGCTTTAAGCGGGGAAATGCGCGCGCGCGGCACAGCAGGCCGAGCCCGGCTCCGGTGATGGCGTTGTCCGAGAGGTTGATCTCAGCGAGGCTGTCCATCTCGACATGTTTCGCGATCTGCTCCATGCCGTCGTCGCCCAGACAGGTGTCCCGGAGATTGAGCGTGACCAGCGTGGAGGCCAGGGGCGAGCCTTTGAGCGATTTGATCCCCAGCGCCTCGATGCGGTTATACGACAGATCGAGCTCCTCCAGGCTGCCCATCTGCGTGGCCATGAACAGAACCTTCGCCCCCAGAGCGCCGATCTCGTTACTGCTCAGGTACAGCCGCTTGAGCTTAGCCAGCCCCGGCGCTTTCGACAGGTAAAACACCGCCTCGTCGTCGAGGTTGTTGTTGACCAGCGACAGGGCCTGCAAACCGGAAAAAAAATTTGACGTGCACAGCGCCTTGAGGCCTTCGGCGGTGAGGCCCGTCTGATCGAGGACGAGGGTTTTCAGGGAGGCGGGCGGCTGCATGGCGGCGAGCGTCCGCACGTCGTCCACGCTGAGGGCGCCGCCCAGGGTCAGGCGGGTCCCGTCCGCACTCAGCCCCTCTTCCACCTGGCCGGCGAGGCCCGGGTTCTGCGTGTTCTTCTCGAAATAACGGAGAAACTCCAGGCTGTCGTCGATGTCTTTGGCGTCGGTCATGGTTCGCTCTTTATCAAGTGAGGCGTCGATTATCCCACATTTCCCACGCAAAACAAAAACCGGCGGGTTCCACAACCGTGCCGGTGGGCTTCCATACCGGCCAGGGCTGGAATTTATTTTCTTCAGGACACATCTTTAGGGCAAGACCCATTTATTCAAGGGACGGAAGGGTCCGGGTTCTACCTGACGTAAACATCCTTGGAGTCGAATCATGAACGAATTTGCGGAACTGCAAAAGAAAATGTATCCCCGCCCCAAATACATCACGCATATCGATCAGATTAAGCAATTGAGCGAGCAGGAAAAGAGCCGGTTGAAACCGGTGACGGACAAGTTCATTTTCCGCATCAATGAGTATTACCTGTCGCTCATCGATTGGAAGGACCCGAAGGACCCCATCCGGAAATTAATCATTCCCAATGTGGAGGAGCTGGAGGATTGGGGGCGGCTGGATGCATCGGATGAAGAAGCCTACACCGTCGTACATGGTCTGGAGCACAAATACGATTCGGTGGCGCTGCTTCTGGTCAACGACGTGTGCGGCGGCTACTGCCGCTTCTGCTTCCGCAAGCGGTTATTCATGGATGAAAACGACGAGGTCACCCGGGACATTTCGGCGGGTTTGGAATACATCCGCGCCCACAAGGAGATTTTCGAGGTCTTGCTGACCGGCGGCGACCCGATGGTTCTGTCGACAAAAAACCTCGAGCGCATCGTCCGCCAAGTCGAGGAGATCGAAAACATCCGCATCGTTCGCATCGGCACCAAGATTCCCGCCTTCAACCCGTACCGCATCCTCAACGACCCCTCGTTGCTGGAGATGATTAAAAGCTATTCCTTCCCTGAAAAGAAAATCTATATCATGGCCCACTTCAACCACCCGCGCGAACTGACCGATGCCGCGGTGGAGAGCCTCACCCTGATGCAGCAGGCCGGCGCCAATATCGTCAACCAGACGCCGTTGATCCAGGGAGTCAACGACGGCGCCGACGTGCTCGCGGATCTGTTCCGCAAATTGTGCGCCATCGGCGTGCCGCCCTATTACGTCTTTCAATGCCGGCCCACCCTGGGCAACAAGCCGTTTGCCGTTCCCATTGAAAAAGGGTATGAGATATTTGAAAACGCCCGCAGCCATTGTTCCGGCCTGGGGAAACGGGCCCGGTTTGTCATGTCCCATCATACGGGCAAAATTGAGATCATCGGCCTCACCGAGGATCGCATCTTTCTCAAATATCACCGCGCCAATCGGATGGTGGACAGCTCCCGGCTGATGATTTACAAAAGAAACCCGGAAGCCTGCTGGCTGGAGGATTACACCGATCTGGTGGAGGAATACCCCCTGATATTTTCCTAGGAAGCGCGGCAAAAAAAACGGGGGCCCGCAACCGGGCCCCCGCTCACGCCACGTCTCAAGCGGTCGATCAGGTTTCCTTTTCTTCCAATACGGCGATGACGATGTTCAAC
>QJZQ01000160.1 GCA_003246675.1 Nitrospirota bacterium
CTATGCCAACGTCCACTTTGGTTTGCGACTTCAACCGGTCGACGCAACACATGCGCTCAGCACCGCCGCGTTGGCGGTGGGTTTGATGGCTTGGGGGCTGCCGGGCGGGCGGGGGCTTCGGTCAGGGGGTGTCCTGCACCCAGACTTCGCCTTTGGAGGTGGTTTCCCGTTTCCAGATCGGGGTGATGCGCTTCAGCTCGGCAATGGCCCACTCGCAGGCCTTGAAGGCCTCGGCGCGGTGCTCGCCCGCCGCGACGATGAGAACGATGTTTTCGCCGATGTCGATCTCGCCGATGCGGTGGATGATGCTCATGTCGATGATCTTGTAGTCGGCGATGGCCTGGACGCGGATCTCTTCGAGTTTTTTCTCGGCCATTTTGGGGTAGTGCTCGAAGTTGAGCTGGGTGATGTTCTCGCCCTTGGAAAGTTCGCGGCCGGTGCCGAGGAAGGTGACGATGCCGCCGATGTTGCGCGAGGTTTTCTTGATCGCCTCGATCTCCTCGGAGACCGAAAAATCCTCCCGTTGAATCCTGACCTTCGATTCCATTACCGAGCTCATGACGTTGTCCTTTTTATTACGCGCCGCCGGAGAACGGCGGCAGGAAGGCCACTTCGTCTCCATCGCGGACGGGGGTGTCGAGGTTGGCCACATCCTGGTTGACGGAGACCATGACCTTCTTTCCGTGGATCATCTCACCGAGCTGCGGCGAGGTTTTGCCGATGAAGTCGGCGAGTTCCCGCACGGTGGCGGCGTCGTTCGGGTCGAGGGTCTCCTCGGTTTTTCCGGCGATGTCGCGCAGGCTGGCGAAATAGAGTATATGGATCATTTTATTGTTGCTCCGCGTTCCAGCCGTTGCGGTCGAAGGTTCCCGATTTGCCGCCGGATTTATGCAGCAGGCCGATGCTTGTGAAATACATGCCGCGGTCCACCGCCTTGCACATGTCGTAAAGGGTGAGCGCCGCGTGCGTCACGGCGGTCAGGGCTTCCATCTCCACGCCGGTCTGCCCCGTCACCTTGACGGTGGCGGTGAGCGTCACCTGGCAGAGGCCGGTCCCGGCGTCGGGTTCGGGGTTGTCGGTGAAGCTGATGTCCACGTGCGTCAGTTGCAGGGGGTGGCACATGGGGATGACGTCGGCGGTTTTCTTCGCCCCCATGACGCCCGCCACCTGGGCCACGGCGAACACGTCGCCCTTCTTGATGCGGCCTTCCTTGATGCGTTGCAGGGTTGCCGGCAGCATGTGCACGGTTGCGGTGGCCACCGCCGTGCGTTCGGTGACGGCTTTGCCGCCCACGTCCACCATGCGGGCGCGGCCTTCTTCGTTGAAATGTGTGAGCGGGTTGGTCATGGATCAATATTACAACAGCCACGGTTGGAGTCAAGCCCTGCGCCAAAAAACCGCGCCGGGCCAGGGGGCATTTCAGATTGTATAATATAACCCTTTGTTTTAATTAAGCTAAATGATTTTTCATGCGAACCCGTCCGGGTTACAATAAATGGACACAGGCGCCGGGCGCGGTTCGGCGGATTGACAAATTTTTTACAAAACTTTCAAACGAGTCTGACCCCCTTTTTCGCCACTCCACTTACCTTGAGGGTATGGATCGGTTGCCGGGACGAGCCCGGTTGCAAGCCGAGAAGAACTCATACTTTCGGAGGTGGTCATGAACACGATGCGGTCTATCAGTCAATTTATAGGAGCGGTGGTGCTCGCCGCTGTCGCCGGGGCTCCCGCGCAGGCGAGGGAAGTGCGGCTCGATGTGGCGCTGGGCACCCCCGTGGTTGAAGCGGGTAAGAGCCAGCGGGCGTTTCTGCGGGTGGCGCTCACCGGTTTCGAGATCGACCGGCCGTCGGAGCGGCCGCCGGTCAACGCGGCGATCGTTCTCGATAAATCCGGCTCGATGTCGGGCGAAAAAATTCAGCGGGCGCGTGAAGCGGCGATCATGGCGCTCGATTCGCTCAGCGAGGGCGACTATGTTTCGGTGGTGACGTACGACGGCACGGTCCGCGTGGTGGTGCCCGCCACCGAGGTGAGCCGCCGTTACTGGATCGCCGATGCGATCCGGACGATCAACGCGGGCGGCAGCACGGCGCTGTTCGCCGGGGTCAGCAAAGGGGCGGGGGAGGTGCGGAAATATCTCGCCCATCAGCGCGTCAACCGCGTGATCCTGCTTTCCGACGGCCTCGCCAACGTGGGGCCGAGTACACCGGGGGAGCTTGGCCGCCTGGGCTCGACGCTGGGCACGGAGGGCATCAGCGTGACCACCATCGGCCTTGGCCTCGGCTACAATGAGGACCTGATGACGCAGCTGGCCGGCTACAGCGACGGCAACCACGCGTTCGTCGAGCGCCCCGGCGACCTGGCGCGTATTTTCGAGAACGAGTTTCAGACGGCGAAAAACGTCGTCGCCAAGGATCTGGATATCGTCATCCATTGCGAGCGCGGCATCCGGCCCATTCGCGTTCTGGGGCGGGAGTCGGACATTGCCGGGCAAACCGTGCGTGCGCGCATGAATCAGCTTTCGAGCCGTCAGGAGAAATTTGTGGTGCTGGAGGTGGAGATTCCCGCGGGCGACGAGGGCCAGAACCAGAAGCTCGCCTCGGTGGACGTGTCCTACGCGAACCTGTACACGAAGAAAAGCGCCCGCCTCAACAACTCGGTCTCGGTTCAGTACACCCGGTCCGAGAAAGAGGTGAAAGAGAAGGCGAATAAGGCGGTCATGAGTTCGTCCATCAAGCAGATGGCCAACGAAATGAGCAAGGACGCCGTGCGCCTGCGAGACCAGGGCCGGGTTGAAGAGGCTCAGGAACTGCTCAAGGAGGGCGCGAAAAACATCGAGCAGGAGTTCGGCGCTTACGCTCCGGCCCCGGCGGAAGAGATGAAGATGGAATTGCGGCAGGATGCCGACGAGCTCGACGATGCAAACTGGAACAAGAAACGTAAGAGCCTGCGCGAGAAGCAGTACAAACTCGATAATCAGCAGCAGTACTGAGGATAGCCGCCCCCCGGGGGGCGGCTTTTCCCGTAACGCTGGAGAGATCCCGCTTTGAAACCGAAAACCCTGGCAGCGCTTATTCTGATCGTTCTCATCCCGATTCTTGTTTCGGGTTGGCTCGCGCTGCGGGTTTTGTTCGACGAGCAGGAATTGCTCGGGCACCAGATGCGTTCGCTCGTGCTGGATCGGCTGCACACGGTGGATGGGCGGGTGCAGGACCAGTTCAGGCGTCTGGAGAGCGATTTTCTCGCCGCGGGTGACAAGCTGCCGATGGAAACCGGCCTCCTCAGGGCGTTTGTGCGGCAGCAGCCGGACGTGCGTCAGCTTTTCGTTTTCGGTTCCGATGGGGCGCGCCTGTTCCCTCCCGAGGGCGAACCCGTCACCGAAAAGGAAAACCGGTTTCTCGAGCGCACGGTTCACCTTTGGCCGGAAAACGCGGCGCGGGGAAGCCGCCATCCGGGGGAACCGGGGCTCGCGGCGGGGGAGGGGATCACCTCCGCCTTGACCCGGCCCGGCGCGGGCGAAGGGCCCGCGGAACGGCGGGGCTGGTACACCTGGTTTTCCGGGGTGGAGCAGAATCATATTTTCTGGTGGCAGGATGAAACAGGGCGGCTCATTGGGCTGGAGCTTGAGCCGATGCGTTTTCTTTCCGGCCTCATCGCCGCGTTGCCGGATACCGGGACGGGGGAGGACGCGCTGGCATACCGGATTCGCCTCATCGACAGCCGTGGCGCGGTGGCGTACCAGTGGGGCGGGCGGGAGCCTGCGGAAGGGGAGGCGGCGCTCGCCGGAATTTTTCTCAGCCACCCGCTGGAAAGCTGGAAGCTGGATTACTACGGGGCCGCGCCTTCAGCCATCGGCGCGGGCGGCTGGGGGCTTGGGCTGTTCCTGCTGGCGGCGGGAGCGGCGCTCCTTGGGCTTGGCCGCTTCCTGTACCTGGAGCACACGCGCGAGGTGCGCCTCGCCGGGCAGCGGGTTAATTTCGTCAATCAGGTGTCGCACGAACTGAAGACGCCGCTCACCAATATCCGTCTTTACGCCGAGCTGCTGGAAGACGCCCTTCCCGAAAGCGTCGAGGAAGGGGGGAAACCGCGCCGTTACTCCAACATCATCGCGGCGGAGAGCCAGCGGCTCTCGCGCCTCATCGGTAACGTTCTCACCTTCGCCCGGCAGGAAAAAGGCAAACTGGCGCTGAAGCCGAAGGCGGGGCGCGTGGACGATATCATCAAGAAAACCCTGGCGGCGTTTCGGCCTTCTCTTGCCGCCCGTGGCGTGCAGGCGTGGCTGGACGCAGGCGCCGGGGCGCGGGTCATGGTCGACCCCGATGTTCTGGAGCAGATCCTCAACAACCTGTTCAACAACACCGAAAAATACGCGGCCTCGGGCGGGCGCCTCGATGTGCAGACCCGGCAGGCGGGAGAGTTCACCACCATCGTGGTGCGCGACCACGGACCGGGTATCCCGAAAAGCGAAGCGGGGCGCGTTTTCACGCCCTTTTACCGCATCAGTTCGCGGTTGACCGATCAGGCGACCGGAACCGGCATCGGCCTGGGAATAGCCCGCCAGCTGGCGCGGCTGCACGGCGGCGACCTGACCCTCAAAGATGCGCGGCCCGGGGCCAGTTTCGAGGTGCGCCTGCATACCCCGGCCGCAGGAGATAATTCATGAAGATTCTCATCGCCGAAGACGATGCCTACATCCGCGAAGGGTTGATGGAGCTACTCGGCCAGGAAGGTTATGAGACGCTGCCCGCGGCGGATGGAAAGAACGCCCTGGACCTCTTCATTGCCGAGAGGCCGCAATTCGTGCTGCTGGATATCATGATGCCCGGGCTGGACGGCTACGCGGTCTGCCGCGAGATTCGCCGGTTGGATGCGAGCGTGCCGGTGATTTTCATCAGCGCCAAGTCCGAGGAGATCGACCGCGTGCTCGGGCTGGAACTCGGCGCCGACGACTACATCATGAAACCGTTCGGCACGCGCGAGGTGGTGGCAAGAATTCGCGCGGTCACCCGGCGCTGCCTCGCGGCCGCCAACGAGGGCCTGAAACCCGCCCAACGCCTGCTGTTCGGCGACCTGGAAGTGATTCCCGGCGAACTGCGCGGCCACCGGGGTCCAAGGACGATCGACTTCAGCCTGCGCGACGTGAAAATACTGGAACTGCTGCATCGCCACCGGGGGCGCATTGTCGACCGCAACACGATGTTCGACCAGTGCTGGGGGCAGGACTACCTTCCCTCCAGCCGCACGCTCGATCAGCACATCTCCAAACTGCGCAAGCTCATCGAAATCGACCCGCAGAACCCGCGAATCATCCGCACCGTCCATGGCGTGGGCTACCGTTATGAAGAGTAGAGAGGTTATTCATATAAGTTCTTCCCTGGAGGGCAGGGAAGGCAGGTAGAAGGGGGAGAGAAGCTTGACAGGCAATCTCCCCCGGCCCTCTGTTACAAGCAGGCCGGGGGAGAAATTATCGCAGCGTGATTAATTCGCGAGCGACAGACACAGG
>QJZQ01000077.1 GCA_003246675.1 Nitrospirota bacterium
CTCGGTCACGAAGTTCTGAAGAGACGCCAAATATCGACGGGCGGGGTGTTTCATGCTTATCGGCTCCGCCGACCCGGGGAACATGCCGATGCGGTTGATGAGGGCTGGCCATGGCGGGGGTTAAGGATTAATATAATTCATAGGACTTGGAGGCCTTTGGGAAAACAGGTTTTCAGGGTTTGGACGACAGTGCTGGCAAAGAGTATTGGCTGGAGGGTATTTCCCCTTCCGCCGGGAGGCTGGGCGATGAACCGCCCGCAACAGAAAGGTTGAATGAGCCATGCCGTGGATGAAATGGTTGCCCTGGCGTTACCTGATTCGCCGTGTTGCCCGCGCCCGGGGGTTTCTCGACCCGATGGCGGTGCTGGGGCTGTTGCAGCGTTTCGCGCAACCCTCGGAGGTGCGCGAGCCGGTCGAGCTTTTGCGCGCCGGAGTGGTGTTCCATGCCCGCGGCCTCATCAACAGCCGCGTTATTCAACATAACCTGGATTGGGTCTGGCCTTACTGGATCGAACGCCAGTTCGACCCCGCGGACGATGCCTTCGTTCCCCGCGCTTTCAGCATTACGCATGTTAACCTCACGCATCGGAACTGGACGGCCATCGGCCTGCCCGATGCGCGGGAGCTTCCCATCATCGATCCACGCGGCCTGCTGACGCCTTTTCTCGACGGCTGGTCTCTCGATGCCGCCATCGTCACCGAGGATGGCGAGCGCTTGTTGCCATCCAGGGCGCCCGAGGCCAGCCAAAGGCTCGACGGCGACGGCCTCACCGTCATCACGGAAACCCGCGATAACAACCTGGCTCTTAAAGCAATCGCCTCGGTGCAGGAGGTCGGGGGAACCGCTGTTTGCCAGTGGCGTATTCTTGCAAAGGCCGACCGGCCGGGCTGGGTGGTGGTGGCGCTTCGGCCGGTGAACCCGGAGGGGATCAGCTTCATTCATGCCGCGCTTCTGAACCCGGATCGCAAGGGATGGAGGATCGATAGCGAGAGGAGCGTTTCTTTCAGCGATCCGGCAGACCGTCATCACGTTTCGAACTATCGCCTGGGAGACGTCTTTCTGCATCTGCGTGACCTCGCCGACGATTTCAGTGGCGAATGCGATGTGGGCATGGTCACCGCGGCGGCCATGTTCAAGCTCGGGCCGGGAGCGGAGCGCGAAATTGTCGTCGAAATTCCGCTGGATGAGGGGCGGGGCGACTCGCCGCCGGAATCATGGGAAAAGAGCCTGGAGCCCCGCTGCCGGCTGGAAATCCCCGATCCTGCGTTCCAGGAACTTTACGACGCGGCTGTCAAAACGCTGGTGTTGCATTCGCCCGATGATGTGTATCCCGGCCCCTATACCTACAAGCGGTTCTGGTTTCGCGACGCGGCTTTCATCATTCATGGCCTGCTTTGCGCGGGGCTCATCGAACGAGCCGAACGCGCCCTCGACCGGTTTTCCAACTACCAGGATGCAAACGGCTACTTTCATTCTCAGGAAGGAGAGTGGGATTCCAACGGTGAGGCCCTGTGGATCTTCCATCGTTTCTGTGAACTGACGGGCCAGCCGCCGAAGGCATCGTGGCGGCAGTCCATCGTCCGTGGTGGCCGCTGGATCGGCCGCAAGCGCCTGAAGGACGGCGCGGGCGAACCGCACGCGGGGCTGTTGCCCGCTGGATTCAGCGCCGAACACCTCGGCCCCAACGATTATTATTACTGGGATGATTTCTGGGGCGTCGCTGGCTTGCGGGCCGCCGCCCGTTTGACGGAGTCCTTCGATGCCGCCGCCAGCCGGGAATTCGAGCGCGAAGCCGAAGACTTCAACGAAGCCCTCGAAAGGAGCCTGGAACATTCAGCGACGCGGCTGGGCCGGCCCGCCATGCCCGCCTCGCCGTACCGGCGGCTGGATGCGGGCGCCATCGGCTCGCTTGCGGGAGGTTATCCTCTGCAGACGCTTGCGCCGGATGATCCGCGCCTGCACGGCACCGTGGAATTTCTTCTTAGCCATTGCTTCGTCGGGGGCGGCTTCTTTCAGGACATGATCCATTCGGGCATCAATGCCTACCTCACTCTGCATGTGGCTCAGGTGATGCTGCGGGCGGGAGACCCCCGCCACCTGAACCTCATGGACGCCGTGGCGCGGCTCGCCTCGCCAACGGGGCAGTGGCCCGAGGCCATCCATCCCCGCACCCTCGGAGGCTGCATGGGCGATGGCCAGCACGTGTGGGCGGCGGCGGAGTGGCTGCTGATGGTGCGCAATTGTTTTGTTCGCGAGGAAGGCGAGCGGCTTATTCTCCTGGCCGGTATCGCTCCCCGATGGCTGAAGCCCGGTGCGCGGATGGCTTTCGGCCCCGCGCCGACATCGTTCGGACTCGTGACGGTTCAGGTGAGAGTGGATGAAACGCGTGTTCAGGTTGGCTTTGAGGCCGCGTGGCACGGCGAGCCGCCGAAGGTCGAAATCCATCTCCCCGGACGGGAGCCGGTGCCGTGCGGTCCGGGTGTGCATGCGCTGGAATTCCCCTTGGAAGTGAAATCATGAACATCGTCATGGTCACCAACACTTACACTCCGCACGTGGGGGGGGTGGCCCGCTCGGTGGCCGCTTTCAGCCAAGAATACCGGCGGCGCGGGAACCGGGTGCTGGTGGTGGCCCCCGAGTTTCCCGGCATGCCCGAAGCTGAAAGCGATGTGGTGCGCATCCCCGCTCTTCAGAATTTCAATGGCAGCGACTTCTCGGTGGTCCTGCCGTTGGCCGGTTTGCTGACCGAGGTGCTGGACAAGTTTCAGCCGGAGATTGTGCACTCGCACCATCCCTACCTGCTCGGCATGACGGCGCTGCGCATCGCCCGTTTTCGCGAACTGCCGCTGGTTTTCACCCATCACACTCTGTACGAGCAATACACCCATTATGTGCCCGGCGATTCGCCGGCGCTTCAGCAGTTTGCCATTGAGCTTGCGACGCATTACGCCAACCTCACCGACCAGGTTTTTGCGCCAAGCGAGAGCATCGCCGCGTTGATCCGCGAGCGCGGCGTGCAGGCGCCCGTGACGGTGGTTCCCACGGGGGTGGACCTTGAACGCTTCGGCACAGGAGATGGCGAGGGCTTTCGCGCTTCCATGGGCATACCCGGCGATGCCTTTGTGGTGGGGCATGTGGGACGGCTGGCGCCGGAGAAGAACCTGGAATTCCTCGCCGAAGCCCTGGCTCTTTTTCTCGTGAATCACCCGCGTGCGCATGTGCTGGTGGCAGGCGAGGGGCCCTCGGAGTCTGTCATCCGGGCCATTTTCGCCCGCGAGGGTCAAAATGCCAGGTTGCACTGCGCCGGCGTGCTCGACCATGACCGGTTGGCCGACGCTTACCACGCGATGGATGTGTTCGCCTTCGCATCGAAAAGTGAAACCCAGGGCATGGTGCTCACCGAGGCCATGGCGGCCTCCGTGCCCGTGGTCGCGCTCGACGCATCCGGAGTGCGCGAGGTGGTGAGGGATAAAGACAACGGGCGGTTGCTTCATGAGGAAACGCCACAGGCTTTTGCTGAAGCGCTTCACTGGCTGGCCGGTTTGCCGGCGGAGAAACTCGGAGCTCTCAGGCAGAAAGTGCGGGAGACCGCTCATGCGTTCTCCATGCCGAGCACGGCCGGGAAAGCCCTTGCGAGCTATGCCCAGCTTCAGGAAAAGGCCTTTGTCGGCCGCGCGCAGGAGTTCGAGCAGTGGCAGCGCGTTTTGAAATTGATCAAGGCGGAGTGGGACATCGTTCGGGGCGTGGCCAGTGCGGCCGGTTCCGTGCTCACCTCCGGGGATGCGGGCAAAAAGGAAACCGAACCCCCACGCCTGTGACGAGGTAAACTCAGGCCCGGTCCGGTGCATCGGAGAGATAACGCAGTATGCTGGAAAGATTGGGGCGCATACCCAGGAAAATAAGAATCGCATTCAGCCGCAGCGAATGGGTGATCCGCTGGCTCGGTCTTTCCCGGTCGGAAGGCACCGAGGCCCACCCCGGTCTCCTGATGATTCAGATCGACGGCCTGTCGCGCCGGCAACTCGAATCCGCTATGGAATGCGGCAGGATGCCTTTTCTGGCCTCCCTCATGCGTAGCGAGGGTTATCGCTTGCACACCCTGTATTCCGGGCTGCCCGCCAGCACCCCCGCAGTGCAGGGGGAACTGTTTTTCGGTGTCAAGGGCGTGGTGCCCGCCTTCAGCTACCTGCACCGGGCTTCGGGGAAAGTCTTCACGATGTTCGACCGCGAGGCCGCGGTCGAAATTCAAAACACCCTGAAGCAGAAGGATGCGGGGCTTCTTGTCGATGGAGGGTCTTACGCCAATATTTATTCCGCCGGCAGCCAGGAGGCGCATTTCTGCCCGGAATTTTTCGGCTGGGATCATTTTAAGAACGCCTTCAGGCCGCTGGCCTTTTTAAGTATTATCCTGACTCACGGAATCAGCCTGTTGCGGACGGCGGTTTTGCTTGTGGTGGAATTTTTTCTGGCTGTTTTCGATTTTTTCCAAGGCCTGATCGCTGGACGCGATTTATTGAAGGAACTGAAATTCGTGCCCACCCGGGTGGGAATCAGCATTCTTCTCCGGGATCTCGTGGCCATCGGCGCGACGGTGGACGTTCTGCGGGGGCTTCCCATCGTTCATCTCAATTTCATCGGTTACGACGAGCAAGCCCATCGGCGGGGGCCTGCATCAAAATTCGCGCACTGGACGCTGAAGGGCATCGACGATGCGATACGCCGTTTGTTCCATGCCGCAACACGCTCCCACCGGCGCGATTACGAAGTGTGGGTCTATGCGGATCACGGTCAGGAAGCGTGCATCCCTTACCCTGTTGAAATGGGAACCACCCTTCAGCAAGAGGTGTGGCGTATTTTTGGCAGTGCCGGGCCTTATAAAAAAGGGACCATCCGTGAACAGCGGGGCACCCAGTTCGACCGTTCCAAATGGCTGGGCGGCTCATTCTTTGCCCGGCTGATCGGCGAGGAGACCTTCGCCTGGAATGAGCACGAAGCGGGTCCGCTGATCACCGCCATGGGCTCGCTCGGCCATATTTATCCAGGATACGATCTGGATGGGGAGGAGCGGGACCGCTTGGCGCGGCAGCTCGTTTCCGATGCGCGTGTTCCTTTAGTGCTTGCTCCCGGCCCGGAGGGGGGCGCGCACGCCTGGACTCCCGCGGGCCGCTTCCGCCTTCCGCAGGACGGCGCGCAAGTGTTGGGGCCTGGTCACCCCTTTGGCGCGGAGGCGTCGAAGGACCTGGCGGATCTCTGCCATCACCCCGACGCGGGAGACCTGATCGTATCCGGCTGGCGCTGGGACAAGCCGTCCCTCAGTTTTTCTATAGAGAACGGTTCGCACGCAGGGCCTGGAAGCGAAGAGACACGCGCCTTTGCCCTGCTGCCGCTTTCGGCGCCGGTGGAGTTGCCGGCGGATGCCGACTATCTGCGCCCTTCCGGCCTGCGCCGCGCCGCGCTCACTTTCATGGGGCG
>QJZQ01000141.1 GCA_003246675.1 Nitrospirota bacterium
GACGTGGGCTACGGTAAGACAGAGGTCGCCATGCGTGCCGCCTTCAAGGTGGTGCTGGAGAAAAAACAGGTGGCGGTGCTGGTGCCGACGACGCTGCTTGCGCAGCAGCACATGAACACGTTCCGCGAACGGTTTCGCAACTATCCCGTCGTTATCGAAGCGATCAGCCGTTTCCGCTCCGCGGCGGAACAAAAAGTCATCCTCGAAAAATTGAAGAAGGGCGAGGTGGACATCCTCATCGGCACCCATCGCCTGCTTTCAAAGGACACCGCCTTTGCCGACCTCGGCCTCATTATCATCGATGAAGAGCAGCGCTTCGGTGTGGCGCACAAGGAGAAGCTCAAGAAACTGCGCTCCACGGTGGACATCCTGACGCTCACCGCCACCCCCATTCCGCGCACCCTGCATTTCTCGCTCATGGGCGTGCGCGATCTGAGCGTCATCGAGACCCCTCCCAACGACCGGCTGGCCGTGAAAACCTTCGTGCGCAAATTCAGCGAGCGGATCGTTCACGAGGCCATCGTGCGAGAGCTCGACCGCAACGGCCAGATCTATTTCGTCCACAACAAGGTGAAGAGCATCCAGCAAGTGGGGGAGATGATTCGCAAGATCGTCCCGCAGGTGAGGATCGGCATCGCTCACGGGCAGATGCCGGAAAAGCAGCTCGAGAGCGTGATGCGGAAATTCATCGATCACGAGATCGACCTGCTGCTCTCCACGACCATCGTCGAGTCGGGGCTGGACATCCCCGCGGCCAACACCATCCTCATCAATCGCGCGGACCAGTTCGGCCTGGCCCAGCTTTACCAGTTACGCGGGCGCGTGGGGCGCTACAAGCATCAGGCCTACGCCTACCTGCTCATTCCCGGAGCGCTCGCCATCACCCCGGAGGCGCGGAAACGCATCACCGCCATCGAGGAACTCAGCGAGCTTGGCTCCGGCTTTCAACTCGCCGCGCGGGACATGGAAATCCGCGGCGTGGGTAATATGCTGGGGCACAGCCAGTCCGGCCATATTTCCGCCATCGGTTTCGATCTCTATTGTAAAATGATCGAGGAGACGGTGCGCGAGCTGAAGGGCGAAAAACTTGAGACTCAGGTGGAACCTGAGATCGACCTCCTGATTCGCGGTTTCGTTCCGAAAGATTATATTGTGGACCTCAACCAGCGCCTGGAAATCTATCGGCGCCTGCAATTGATCGCCGATGCAGGGGAACGCGTGGCCATGGAGGAGGAACTGCGGGACCGCTACGGCCCGCTGCCCGAACCGGTGGAGAAGCTCCTGAGCCTGATCGATATCCGCATACTCTGCCGCAGAATCCATGTCTCGGAACTCAAGACCCGGGAAGGAGTCGCGCGGCTGATCATTGAATCATCGACGCCATTGGACCCTGAAAAGGCGGCCCGGCTGGCGGATAAAAACATGACCTTTCTTTCCGAGAGCCGCCTCGGCATCCGGCTCCCGGGCAAGGGTTGGAGACACGATATTGAATTTCTCAAAGCATCCCTGGAAAAACTGCTTGCCACCGTTCGGGCCGTTTAGCCTTATCCCGGCGGTCCTGGCCGCACTTCTTCTTGCCTCTTGCAGCAGCCAGACGGAAATAAAGCAAGGTCCGGACCCGCAGGCGGTGGTGGCCCGGGTTAACGACCAGCCGGTGCATGTAGCGGACCTGCTGAAGGAAATCGAAGTCCTGAAAAAAAAGTTCCGCGTTCAGGGCCCCGGAACCCTCGACGAGGCGAAGCGGCTCTGGCTTAAAATGGAGGCGCTCAATCCGTTGATCCAGAATCTCCTTTTTGAACAGGAGGCGAAAAAAAACGGGATCGTCGTTTCTCCCGGGGAGTTCGAAGAGGTTCTCGCCGAGGCCCGGTCCGGTTACGACGATGAAAGCTTCCAGCAGGCGCTTGAAAGCGAGGGCATTTCCCTCCAGGAATGGAAGAACAAGCTAAAAAACAACGTGTTGATAAAAAAATTGATTAACCAGATGGTGGATAGTAAAGTGACTGTGAGCGAGGAGGAACTGCTCGAATATTTTGATGCTCACCCCGACGAGTTTGAAAAAGGCGAGCAGGTCCGGGCTCTGCACATCATGGTGGAGACCGAAGAACAAGCGCTTAAAATCAAAAATCTCCTCGGCCGGAAGGGGAATAATTTCGAGGAACTCGCCAGGGAACACTCCATCGCCCCCGAAGGCCCGAGCGGTGGGGATATGGGTTTTTTGGAGGCGGATAATGTCCCCGTGGAATTCGACACATTTTTCAAGCTCAATGTCAATCAGATCAGCAATGTGATCAAGACCCCTTACGGGAGCCATATCTTTAAAGTCATCGAAAAGCGGGATAAGCGAAAGATGGATTTTGAAGAAGCGAAAAATATTATTCAGAATAAACTGACCGCCGATCACCGGGATCAGGCGTTTCAGGAATGGATGACCCGCCTCAAGGAAAATGCTCGGATCGAGATCGATGAGGAAATTTTTGCGAAAATCACCTGAAGCGCTTTGCGCCCTTCTTCTTTGCATGCTGCTATTCGCCGGAAGTGCGGGGGCGGATGTGGTCGACCGGGTCGTGGCGAAAGTGAACGACGAAATCGTTACGCTCAGCCTGGTCAGGGAGCGCGCGGAAATACTGCTTGGCCGCATGCAGGCGGCGAGAGCCACATCTGTTCCCAGCGACAAGGAACTGCTCAAGGAAGCTCTCGATCAAATTATCGACGAACGCCTGCAACTGCAGGATGGCAGGAGGAATAACATCGGGGTCGATGATCAGAGCGTGCAAAGAGCTTTTGACGATATCAAAAAGCGAAACAACGTGAGCCAGGAAGAGATGGTCAGGATGCTTGAATCCGAAGGGCGGACGCTGGATCAGTATCTCGAGACCATTCGGGAACAAATTCTTTTATCCAAGGTGGTTCGCTTTCAGATGGGCGACCCTGGCAACGTGAGCGAAAAAGCGGTTCACGCCTATTACCAGAACCACCTTGCCGATTACTGGGTGCCGCCGAGGCCGCACGTGAGCCACATCCTGTTCATTATGGATGAGCTTATGGATGAGGATGAAAAGGAGGTCAAGCGGCAAGTCGCCCTGGAAGTCCTCGCCAAAATCAAAAACGGGGAGGATTTCGAAGACCTCGCGAAAGAATATTCCGAGGATGTTTCCGGCCCCAGCGGCGGCAGTATCGGCTCCGTGACCCTGGGCAACCTGGTGCCCGAATTTGAGAAGGTGGCTTTTTCCTTGAAGGAAGGCGAAATCAGCGAATTGGTGGAAACCAAATACGGCCTGCACATCATTCGGGTCGATAAGCTGGAAGTTGGGCGGACGCGGCCGCTGGAGGAAGTGAAGCCCCAGATCGAAGAAACCCTCGGGCGGGAGGCGCGGGTCAGCGCGTATAAAAAATGGATGGATGAGCTTAAAAGTAAATCCTTCATCCAGACGTTTCTCTTTGAAGGCAGCGAGGGCGAAGAATCCGGCTCGGAGCGCACGGCCCAGGCCGGTTCCCCGGCTGCAAGCGCCGGTCTGAAGGCCGGTGATCCCGCGGAGGAACTGGACAGCGTAGAAAAACAGCTCAGCCGCATCAAGAAACTTTACGCGAGCAAGCGCATTTCCGAAACCGAGTATCAGAAAAGAAAACAGGC
The DNA here is from genome assembly GCA_003246675.1 of Nitrospirota bacterium. Classification (GTDB taxonomy): domain Bacteria; phylum Nitrospinota; class Nitrospinia; order Nitrospinales; family VA-1; genus SZUA-259. The sequence goes on from QJZQ01000141.1 coordinate 3,632, forward strand.
CCTGCTCGACCGGCTTTAAAGGCCCATCGTCCGCAGTCTCCCGAGGCTGGCGGGAGGCCTGTTGCACCTTCTCTCAGGGCATGGCGCATGCTCTGCTCCCAAGCCCGGCATCCCGACGTGTCCATCATCGAAAAATTCGAGGCCGCCGCCGAAAGTATTACCGAGGGCGCCGGCATCGTGGCCGCGGTTTCCGGCGGAGCCGATTCGGTGGCCCTGCTTCACCTTCTCAAGACCCTTCCCAATCGTCTGACCATCGCCCATTTCGACCATGGCACCCGCGCCGGACAATCGGCCGAGGACGCGCGTTTCGTGTCGCGGCTTGGCGAACGCCTGGGGATCGAAGTTATTGTGGGGACCGGCGACGTGGAGGCTGCTCGTCAGGAAATGAGGACCTCGTTTCAGGAGGCCGCGCGAGTTCTCAGGCATCGTTTCCTGGAGGATGTTCGGATTCGCCTGGGGGCCGGCTGGATCGCTTTGGGGCATACGGCGGACGATCAGGTGGAAACCCTGCTCATCAACCTGTTGCGGGGCAGTGGGCCGCGCGGGCTTGCCGCCATGGCTCCGGTGAGTGGGGTTCTGGTTCGTCCGCTTCTCGATTGTTACCGGGTGGAGATAGAGGCTTTTCTCCGCGAGCGCCAAATTGCGTACAGGGATGATGCTTCGAATGTCGATCGGCGTTATCTGCGTAACCGGGTTCGGCTGGAGCTGATTCCGGCGCTCTCGGCGATCAATCCGCGTGTCCGGCAAACGCTGGTGAGGACGGCGCGGGTCCTTAAGGATGAAGACGATTTCCTGGAGGACCTCGCCCGGGCACGATTCGGGGAACGCTTTGGAGCATGGCGGCCCGGTGACGAACTTCCCCTCCAGGGTTTTCAGGGGCAGCCCGAGGCGCTTAAGCGGCGCTGGATCCGGCAAATCCTCCACTCCGCGCTTGGTTCGTTGCGGCGCGTCAGTGCGGGCCACGTCGAGGCGGTGCTGGAGCTTGTGGATCGGCCGCGTGTTGGCCGGCAGATTTCCCTGCCCGGCGGGATGGCAGCGGTATCCGGCTACGACAGCCTCTATTTTGTTAGAACCTCCCGCAGCCGCGAGCGCATCCAACATAAAGCCAGCGTAGAGGTGGAAACCCTGTGGCTGGCCGTCCCCGGGGAAACGATCCTGCCGGCTACGGGCCACGTTTTCCGCACCCGGCTGCTCAGCCGGGAGGAGGCGGCGGACCAACCGGCGGGCGGGAACCGGCTGCTTTGCGACTTTGACAAAACCGGCCCCCGAATTGGCGTCCGGTTTCCCCGTCCGGGGGACCGTTTCGCGCCCCTGGGCATGGTGGGCAGTAAAAAGCTGAAGGCGTTTTTTATCGACGCAAAGATTCCCGCCGCAGAGCGTGGGACGGTTCCCGTTCTGACGGCGGAAGGGGGAGGCATTCTCTGGGTGTGCGGCTTGAGGGCGTCGGAAATTTACCGTGTGACCGAGGCGGCCCGGCGTGTGCTTCTGGTTGAGATGGAACCTGGCGAAAGCCCCGCAGGTGCCTGAAATAACGGGTCCCATCCCATTGGGAAGTATGTTAGACTAATTGCATCTGGATTATCAAAAGCCCTTATTGAAGGAGAGAGTTTTGAACCAGTTTTATCGAAATTTAGCGCTTTGGATGGTCATCCTGCTTGTGGTAGTGGCCCTCATCAATATATTCCAGCGGCCCCTGGTCACCGGCAGTGAACTCGTTTTCAGCGATTTCATGGATGAGGTGGAAAAGGGCCAGATCCGGGAAGTGGTGGTTCAGGGCGATAATATCAGCGGTAAATTCAGCGATGGCCGCTCGTTCCAGACCAACGCTCCGCCGAAGGACCCCGACCTGATCCGCATGCTTCGGGAGAAGAACGTGCGCATCGTCGTCGTTCCGCCCGAGCAGCCGAGCTGGTTGGCGAATATTCTCATTTCCTGGTTCCCCATGCTGCTCCTGCTCGGTATCTGGATATTTTTCATGCGCCAGATGCAATCGGGAGGGGGCAAGGCCTTGTCGTTCGGCAAGAGCAAGGCCCGTCTCCTCAACGACGGCAAGACCCGGACCACGTTCAAGGATGTCGCCGGTGTCGATGAAGCCAAGGAAGAGTTGCACGAAATCATCGAATTCTTGAAGGAGCCGCAGAAGTTCACCAAGCTTGGCGGTAAAATCCCGAAAGGCGTCCTGCTCGTGGGGCCGCCCGGTACCGGCAAAACCCTGCTGGCGCGGGCCATCGCCGGTGAGGCGAATGTGCCGTTTTTCAGCATCAGCGGTTCCGACTTTGTTGAAATGTTCGTGGGCGTGGGTGCTTCCCGCGTGCGTGACCTGTTCGAACAGGGGAAAAAGAACAGCCCCTGCATCATCTTCGTGGATGAAATCGATGCCGTGGGCCGCCATCGCGGCGCCGGCCTGGGCGGTGGGCACGATGAGCGGGAGCAAACGCTCAACCAGCTGCTCGTGGAAATGGATGGTTTCGAAAACAACGAAGGCGTCATCATGATCGCCGCCACCAACAGGCCCGACGTGCTGGACCCGGCGCTTTTGCGCCCCGGCCGCTTCGACCGTCAGGTGGTGGTCAGCCGGCCCGATGTGCGTGGGCGGGAGGCGATACTCAAGGTGCACACCTCCACCGTGCCGCTGCGTGAAAACGTGGATCTCAAGGTCATCGCGCGCGGAACGCCCGGTTTCACAGGGGCCGACCTCGCCAACCTTGTCAACGAGTCGTCCCTGTTGGCGGCGCGGAACAATAAAAAAGTGGTAGACATGGTCGACTTCGAAAACGCCAAGGACAAGGTCCTCATGGGCGTGGAGCGGCGCAGCCTGGTGATTTCCGAGAAGGAAAAGAAAACCACCGCGTATCACGAGGCCGGGCACGCCCTGGTCGCCATGACGTTGCCGGGCACCGATCCGCTTCACAAGGTCACCATTATCCCGCGCGGCCGTGCCTTGGGCGTGACGCAGCAATTGCCGGTGGACGAGCAGCACACGTACCAGCGCAGCTACCTGCACAATAACCTGGCCATTCTGATGGGCGGCCGCGTTGCCGAGGAGATTTGCCTCGGGCAGATGACCACCGGTGCAGGCAACGACATCGAGCGCGCCACCGAAATTGCGCACAAGATGGTCTGCGAGTGGGGCATGAGCGATAAGATGGGCCCGCTCACCTACGGTACCAAGGAAGAGCAGGTTTTTCTGGGCAGGGATTTTCAGACACAGAAAAACTTCAGCGACCAGACCGCGAAACTCATCGACCAGGAAGTCAAGATGTTGGTTATGAGCGGTTACAACAAGGCCCACGAGATCATCACGGAAAACAGGGAAGATCTTGAAAAACTCGCCCAGGCCCTGCTTGAGCGCGAGACCCTGGATGCGGAAGAGATTCGTCTCATCGTCAAGGGCGGAGGTTCAGGCCCGATGGGCGCTGATGAATTGCCACCGGCCAAGCCCGCCGCCCGTGAAGAGGTTAAAAAGAAAGAGAGCGACGACGGCATCCTGGGCGGCGACGGCCTGCCCACTCCCAGCCCCGCCTGAACAGAGAGGGTCTCGGGTTTCGACTTTGCCTGAACAGTTTATAAAGATCCGCCTTCAGCCCGCACCGGGTTGAAGGCGGTTTTTTTTTATTCTAAACTGACGCACCACCCCCGGCCGCAGGGTGGTTTGTTTTTGCGGCCATTTTGAGAGGAGCCATGAGCATCCCCACCCAGAAGGAAGGTTTCTCCTTTTCGCAGGAGGATGGAGCGGTTCAAGTGATGGGTGTGCTCAACCTGTCGCCGGATTCGTTTTATGAGCAAAGCCGGGCGCAGGGGCTGGATGCCGCGCTTGAACTCGCGCGCCGAATGGCCGGTGAAGGGGCGGACCTGATCGATGTCGGAGCGGAATCTTCGCGGCCGGGCTCCCGACCGATCGATGCTGCACTGGAGATCGAGCGGCTGCTTCCCCTCGTCCGCTGTCTTGCCCGGGAATGCCCCGTTCCCGTCTCCGTGGATACCTGGAAGGCCCCGGTGGCTGAGCAGGTGCTCGACGCCGGGGCGGCGCTGATCAACGACATCACCGGGCTGCGGGGGGACCCCGATATGGCCCGAACGGTCGCCCGCCACCGGGCAGGGGTGGTATTGATGCATATGCAGGGCCGCCCGGAATATATGCAGGAAAAACCCGTGTACGGCGACCTCATTGAGGAGATAAAGGAATTTCTCGGCGACAGCCTGCGGTTGGCTCGTGAAGCCGGCATCGGCTCGGCCCAGGTGGCCATCGACCCGGGCATTGGCTTTGGCAAGACCCTGGAGAATAACCTTGAAATACTTGCACGTCTCGACGAGTTTGGCAGCCTGGGAGCGCCTTTGCTCCTCGGCGTATCCCGCAAAAGCTTCATCGGCAAAGTGCTTGACCTCCCCGTGGAGGAGCGGTTGGAGGGTTCCCTCGCCGCTGCCGTCGCGGGAGTATTTAAAGGGGCTAAAATCATCCGTGCGCATGACGTGGCGGCCACGGTACGGGCCGTTAAAGTCGCCACGGCTATCAAACAGCATGAAAGGACAAGGAGTTGATGCGTCTATTTGTCAACGTGGATCACGTCGCCACCCTCCGGCAGGCTCGCCGGACCGTAGAACCCGACCCCTTGACGGCCGCGTTGCTGGCGGAAAAGGCCGGGGCGCATGGCATCACCGTGCACCTCAGGGAAGACCGTCGTCATATTCAGGATGATGATGTCCGCCGTATCCGGCAGGCCATCACCACACCACTCAACCTGGAAATGGCCGCCGTGGAGGAAATGGTCGAGTTCGCGCGCGCCGTACGGCCGTATCAAGTTTCCCTGGTGCCGGAAAAAAGACAGGAGATCACCACCGAGGGGGGGCTCGATGTCCGCGGTCAGTTCGATCACCTGCGCCAGGTTAAAGAGCGACTGTCGCCCCTCGGCATCCGTTTCAGCCTTTTTGTCGATCCGGATTTCGACCAGATCGACGCCGCCGCCCGCTTGCAGGCCGACAGCATCGAAATCAATACGGGGCAATACTCTGAATTGAGCGACCCCGGCGCTATCGAGCAGGAGCGTGTTAAAATCTGTAGCGCCGCAAGCAGGGCTCAGGAAAGAGGGCTCAAGGTCTTCGCCGGTCACGGCCTCAATCTCGCCAACGTGAGAGCCATAGCCGCCGTCCCGCAAATCGAAGAACTCAACATTGGCCATAGCCTCGTTGCCCGTGCGGTCTACACGGGTTTTGAACGAGCCGTTTCAGAAATGCTGGAAGCCGTTGAAAGTGTTGAATAATTGGGCTTGTATCGGAAGGGCGAAAGTAAATAACCTTTTTATTTTTGGTCTTTTCGTGTTAGTTTCAGGGTTATCCACAGCCCGCGGGGGCCAATGATCCGTAGACCTTCATTTTAGAGGATTACCAATGCAGAAGAGCCGACAAGAAACCAACCTTTCTCAGGAAAATCAGGCTGCCCGAGAACTTGGGACTTCCATCGCGCGGGAGTTCGAGCGGGTGGTGGAAACCTTCAACAGGGTTCTTCAGTATAAAGAAAAAATCGGCCAGGGGCTGGAAAACGAAATAGTCCGGGTGGGCCAGCAGGCTAAGAGCAACCGCGAAGAGCTCGAAAACCTGAACCAAGAAATTGAGTCCCACAGCCAGGGGCTGGCCGATGTTCAAACCCGGCTTGCGGAATGTCAGATCAATGAAAAGCGGCTTGTGGAACAATACCAGAAATTGCTCAAGGGAGCCGACCGGGTTGACGACGCTCTGGAGCAGAGTGAGGGAGCCGGAGATTCCGGAGCCATGATTCGGGAAAACCTTCGCCGGCAGAAAGAAAATTTTCTGGAGCGAATGCAGAATAATTTCAAGCAGCTCGATGAGGACCTCCTGTCCACCACCAGCGAAAAAGACGAACTGGAAAAATCGCGGGTGGAAATAGAGGCGAAGAACAACCAGGCAAAACAGAGAAAAGAGGTTCTGGAGGCCACGGGCCACCGCTTGTTCAACAACCTGGAAAGTTACGCCCGAGAGCTTGAAACCTCCATCGAGGAAGAGCGCATCCTGGTCGACGAATTCACAAAGATGATTAAGAACGTCGAAAGCTGCGTCACCCTGAGCGAGGAGATCGACCGGGTGCTGTTTTCGTCGCTCGATGCGGCGGAAGGACCCGGCGCTTTCACCCAGCCCAGCAGCACCGGGTTTCAAAACAACTGACCCGGGCGGATAAGCCCGCTAGCACGCCGTTCGCGGGGGATTGGAATCATGTTTTCATTGACTTGAAAACCGGTTTCCCTCATAATCTCGCAGGACAGAAAGGAAGCCATTCTTTTCTGTCCTTTTTTTGTTCATCCCGGCTTTGCCTGGCCGGCTGCAAGCGATTTTATACTTCCGGATGCCTTTTCGGCTTGTTTCATCCTGAATCACATCCTGAACATCCCCTCATGGATCATGAATCGCATGATATTTAGCGGACGGGCGTTTCTTCGGTTGAAAGGAAGGTCATGACGGTTAAGGTTGCAATCAACGGGTTCGGCCGTATAGGCCGGAACGTTCTCAAAAGTATTCTTTCGGAAGGAGAGGGTGCGGGTTTTGAAGTGGTCGCGATCAACGACCTGACCGACGCGAAAACCCTGGCGCATCTATTCAAGTTCGATTCCGTGCAGGGCGTGGCCAGCCAGGACGTCGAGGCCGATGCCGAGAACCTCACGATTGATGGGAAAAGCATTCGGATTCTCTCCGAACGCAATCCCGCGGATCTTCCCTGGAAGCAGATGGGGGTGGACCTCGTGGTTGAGTCGACGGGTTTTTTCACCCATCGGGATGGGGCGTCCGGCCATTTGAAAGCCGGAGCCCGAAAAGTGGTGATTTCCGCTCCGGCGACCGACCCGGACATCACGCTTGTGCTTGGCGTCAATCACGATCAGTACGACCCGAAGGGGCATACCCTGGTTTCCAATGCGTCGTGCACGACCAATTGCCTGGCGCCTGTGGCGAAGCTGATCAACGATTCCCTGGGCATCCGCAAGGGGCTGATGACGACCATTCACTCTTACACCAACGACCAGCGAATTCTCGACCTGCCCCATAAAGACCTGCGGCGGGCGCGGGCCGCGGGGGTTTCGATGATTCCCACCACCACCGGAGCGGCCAGGGCGGTGGCTCTGGTGTTGCCGGAGCTCAAGGGGAAACTGGACGGCATGGCCATCCGCGTACCCACGCCCAATGTGTCTCTCATCGACCTTGTCGTGGACGCGGAGAAAAACGCCAGCGCCGATGAGGTCAACGATATTTTCAGGGAAGCCGCCTCGGGGGATATGGCGGGCATTCTGCGGGTGGAGGATCGCCCGTTGGTTTCCACCGATTTTAATGGCGATTCCTGCTCGTCCATCGTCGATTCGCTTTCCACCAAAGTGCAGGGAGGGAACCTCGTTAAAGTTCTCGCCTGGTACGATAACGAGTGGGGTTATTCCTCCCGCGTGAAGGATCTGCTCAAGTTCATCGTGAGCAAAGGGTTCTGAAATGTCATGAGACGGCCTGTCGTCGCCGGAAACTGGAAAATGAATCTCCGGGCCGCCGAAGCCGTGGATCTGGTTCGCGAACTGGCCGATAAACTGGCCGATGGCCCGGCCATCGAGGTGATATTAACGCCCTCGTTCACCGTTCTGCCGGTTGTCCGCGAGGCGGTGGCGCAGGCGGGTTTCAGCCTGGCCGGACAGAACCTTTGTTCCCAGGAGCGGGGGGCGTTCACCGGCGAAGTGTCGGCCGCGATGTTGATGGATGCCGGTTGCAGCCACGTTTTGATCGGTCATTCCGAGAGGCGGCAGCTTTACCGCGAGACGGATGAGGAAATTTGCGGTAAAATCCAGCAGGCCCTGAAGCAAGGCTTGCGGCCCATTCTCTGTGTTGGCGAGACATGGGACGAGCGTCAGCGCGGCGAAACCGAGGCCGTGGTGAGCCGGCAGATCGAGCAGGCTCTGGTGGGCGTAACGGCGGAGCAGTTCAGCGGATTTATCGTGGCTTACGAGCCGGTATGGGCTATAGGCACCGGTCAGAACGCGACCCCGGAGATCGCACAGGCGGTTCACCACCATATACGCAATCAGCTGGTTTCCCTGCTCGGGCAAGAGGCCGGTTGTGAAACGCGGTTGCTGTACGGCGGCAGTGTGAACGCTGAAAATGCCGGCAGCCTGATGCGCCAGGAAGATATCGACGGCGCGCTTGTGGGCAACGCGAGCCTTGCTGTTGATTCGTTTTATGCTATTATTAATGCGGCGACCGAACGCCTCCAAGGAAGGAATTAACTGATTATGGATACCCTCATCACCGTATTGCATGTGATCGGCGCGGTAATGATGATAGTGGTCATTTTACTCCAATCCGGCAAAGGGGCGGCGATGGGGTCCGGGCTGGGCGCGGGCAGCAGCCAGACGATGTTCGGCAGCTCTGGGGCCAGCAACATCCTGACCAAGATGACCACGGGGCTGGCTATCCTTTTCATGCTCACTTCCCTGACGCTTGCGATCCTGTCCACCAGTAAAAAATCGAAATCGATCATGGAGGGTGTTTCTCAGCCGGCCGCTGAAACCACGCCGCCGGCGGCGAGCGAACCCGCTGAGGAGGAAAAAGCTAAAGATTAACCTGAATATGCCGATGTGGTGGAACTGGTAGACACGTGCGCTTGAGGGGCGTATGGAGCAATCCGTGGGAGTTCGAATCTCCCCATCGGCATTCCAGAAATTAAGGGCCAGGCCTTTCCCAGGGGCCGCCCACCATGGGCTCGTGTGGAGCCCTTGCCTCCTTCCCAGGTTCCCATGCTGAACAAAGAACAACCTCCGGTTCCCCCAACCACCCTGCCGCACGAGAAACTCACTCCCATCGAATTTAACCAGCGCGTTTCGCGCCTGCTCCTCGTTTGCATCGAAGGGCTGTGCAAGCTGGTGCCGCAAAAGGAGTATCTCTATGACACCCTGAACGACCTTGGGCGGGTGATCAAGAAAGCGGTGCAACAGAAGCCCATCACAGGCATTGCCCGGGAAATCGAGGATTATTTCATTCGTCTCGCCCTGGAAAACAAGTTCAGGGAAACTAAAAAGGACGTGATGAAGCAGATCGTGTTCGACCTCATGGGCACGATCCAGGAATTTGCGGCACATTCAAGCCAGTTCGACAGCGAGCTTGAAAATGCGATTCAAGAGTTGGAAAGCACGGACAACCTGGGCGACCTTATCAAGGCCAAAGAGAAAATCGTCGGCACACTCGGGAGCCTCCGGAAGCGGTCCAGCACGCTGAAGACCGAGCTGGAGGATCACCGCAAAACCACCGAAATCCTGACTCAGCAACTGGAGAAAACAGAGGCCGTCGCCCTGGTCGACTCTCTCACCAACGCCCTCAACCGCAACGCCTACAACCTTAAAATTGGCCAAATGGTGCGCGATTACGAGCGGTTCAAGGAACCCTTCGCGCTGATGGTGGTGGATATCGATCATTTCAAGAATTTCAACGACCAGTACGGCCACAAGGCGGGGGACAAGGTTCTGCATTCCGTCGCCGGCAATATTCAGAGAGCGCTGCGTACCTCCGACCTGGTGTTTCGTTATGGAGGCGAAGAGTTTGTTGTTCTTATCAACAAGATATCGCTGGAGAACGCAAACCGGCTGGGCGAAAAAATCCGTCAGCAGGTCGAGAAAGACTATTATCTCGGTCCTGACAACAAAACCCTGAAAGTAACGGTGAGCGTGGGTGTCACCTGCTCACGGGAGGGAGACAACGAGGTTTCCCTGTTCGACCGGGCCGATCAGGCCATGTACGAGGCGAAACGAAAAGGCAGAAACCTTGTCCAATCCCAGCTGTAGGCCAGGCCTACCGAGTTCCCCTGACTCATGCAGTTCACGACACTAGAAGACCTCTTTAGCCATCCGCTGTTTATATTTTTCCTGGCGTCGTTTCTCCTTACCATCGTCAACATCATGGTGGGGGTGAGCATTCTCCCGAAGGATCGCCGGAAAAAAGGTTACTGGCTGCACCGCGTACTTTATGCCCTGACAATTTTGACCTATCTGCTCTTCCTCTGGTTCCATCACGGCCTGCGTCCCAATCCGGTCTTCAATTACGCCGTCCTCCTTTATTTTGTCACCGCCATTCCCTTCAGCCGCCGCGCCAGTGTGAAGGCGCATGCCATCCTTTCTTCCATCGGCCTGGTCCTCCTCGTCGGCGTGGCCGCCTTCAGCCTGATCTGAGGTTTTTCCCCGGTCCGTGCGGGCATTGCGGCGCGCTGTGGTTTGTGCTGTAATGCATTAGCACAGAGTCCCATTTCCAGGAAACAGGTCATCGCATGGACAGCTTCGATTTGATTGTCGTCGGCGGCGGTTTGGCGGGCTATACCGCCGCCCGTAAGGCAGCCGAACGGGGCGCACGCGTCCTGCTTTTGGAGAAGGACGCGATAGGCGGACGAAGCCGGGTTTTCCATGCGCTTTGCCGCTACGCACGTTTCCATAAACCCCACCAGGCAACAAGCGGCCTAGAGCTCATCCAGGCGGCCCGCCTTGCGGGCGAAGCGCTTGGCGAACGCTGGTCGCAAAACCTGGCCGAGGCCGGGGTTTCCGTACTCCACGGCAGGGGCCGGTTGGGTGGCGGGGGAGAGGTGCTTGTGGAGAGCGATGGAAGTTCCCAGACGGTATCGGCCGATAAAATCATCCTGGCTACCGGTTCCGCCGCGCATGCGCCGGCCACCTTGCCTTTTGATGGCCGGCAGATCCTTTCCTGCGATGACCTGTCCTCTCTAGAGTCCATGCCCGAGCGCGCACTGCTGCTGGGTGAAGAACGCGCCGGTTGCGATGCCGCTTTGCTGTTTCGCACCTTGGGCGAGGGCAAGGTATTCCTGCTCAGCGACAAGCCGCGCCTGCTACCCGAGGGGCCTCAGGAGTTGGCCGAATCCCTCGAAACCGGTCTCAAGCGGCTCAAGATTAAAATGCTGCTTGGCAAGCGGGTGATATCCATCTACAGAAATGGCTCGGAAATAGACGTCACCCTCGACGGAGGCGTTAAATTCACCACGGACGTGATCGTGCAGACGGGGGGGCGGCGCGGCTGCACCGAGGACATAGGCGCCCGGGAGAGGGGGCTCCGGCTGGGGCAGAGCGGGGAAATACTGGTGGATGAGGCACTCCAGACGTCGGAGCCGGGTATTTATGCAGCCGGCAGCGTTCTCGGCCGGCCATGCTATGAGAGCCTGACCGAGGAGGAGGGTAAAATCGCCGCTCTCAATGCCCTCGGGCTGCAAAAAATATTCGACGCCGGGCGGGTGCCCCGAATCATCCATTCAGCGCCCGATATCGCCAGCATCGGCTGCGCCTTCGAGACCGCACACCATCAGGGGTATCGCGCCGTTGAAGGGCGCTGTCATTTAAATGAGCTCGATTGTGGCTTGCTTCGGGAAGGCGAGGGCGGCTGGGTGAGCCTTGTCGCCGATAAAAAGACCGCCCGCGTCATTGGCGCGCAGGTGGTTTCGCCGCGTGCCGCCGACCTCATTTCCATGATTTCTTTGGCTATACAGAAGGGATTGACCGTCGAAGCCCTGAAGGGCGTCGCCTGCGATAGCTCTTCTGAAACGAGCGGAATCAAGGATGCGGCCCGCGCTTGTTCCGAGGCGCTTAAAAAAGCCCGGCTTGCCCCTTGATCCGATTTTATTTCTGGCCTTGACTGGATATTTTAATTATGTTAAAAACCAAGCTCTTGAAAATGGCGAAGTTGCGAAAAATACAGGTGTTGTTATCATTTCATAGATTTACAAACGCTTTAAATTCAGGAACCTTTTATGGCCGATGACAAGAAGGTGAAAAAAGCCGCTCCAGAGGACAAGCCGGCAGGCAAAAAGGCCGATAAAGACGAGCCCAAGGACACTTTATACTCGCGGCGGGATTTTTTCTCCTACGCCGGTTGGGCAAGCTTCATGGCCTCCCTTGGACTTTCCTCCGTTTATTTCCTCAGGCTGCTTTACCCTCGGGTTTTGTTCGAGCCTTCCCCTATTTTCAAGGCCGGACGGCCGGGGGATTACACCGTGGGAGAGGTGAGCACCCGCTGGGTGAAGGACGAACGGGTCTGGCTGGTACGCGACAACGAGGGTATCTATGCCGTTTTTGCGCTGTGCACCCACCTGGGTTGCACCCCGCGTTGGCTGCGTTCCGAAAGTAAATATAAATGCCCCTGTCACGGCAGTGGTTTTACTAAAGAAGGGCTCAATTTCGAGGGGCCTGCGCCGCGAGCGCTGGAGCGCCTGAAAATAGCGCTCGGGCCCGATGGCCAGATCGTCGTCGATAAAAGCAAGAAATTTCTCTACGAAAAAGGGGAATGGGGTAAGGCGGAAGCACTTTTGCGGGTATAAACTTTTTTTTTATTCACGGGATCGCCCGGTTCCGCTGGGTTTATCGTCTCAGGCATCCCTTATATATTTTCAAGGAGGGTTTGGGTTTTGGCTACCAAGAAACCAGATGTTCCCAACATCGCCGAATTGATGGAAAAGGTGAAAAGCGGGAAAATTTTCGGGGAGATCGCCAAAGAGATCACCGAATCCCAGATTTGGACGTCCACGTTCAGGCATGGCTACGCTGACACACCAAGGAACCGGGTCCTGCAGATTGCCAGCAACGTCTGGCTGCACCTGCATCCTGTAAAGATCCACCGTCACGCACTGCGGATCAAATTCACATGGTGCATGGGCGGCATCACGTTCCTACTGTTTCTTTCCACGGTGGTGACCGGGGTCATCCTCATGTTTTACTACCGGCCGGTGGGTGAGTACGCTTATTTCGATATGAAATACCTGCAGTACGACGTTCCCTTCGGCATGCTTATGCGGAACATGCACCGTTGGGCGGCGCACGCGATGGTGATCACCGTCTGGCTGCACATGTTCAGGGTGTTTCTCACCGGTTCATACAAGCCGCCGCGCGAATTCAACTGGGTGATTGGAGTATTCCTCGTCACCTTCACCCTGCTGCTGAGCTTCACGGGATATCTGCTGCCGTGGGATCAGCTGGCGATGTGGGCCGTTACCGTGGGCACCAACATGGCCCGGGCAACGCCGTTTCTGGGACACGAAGGTCCCTTCGCGGAATTCGTTGGTGTTACGCCCAGGTACGATGCGCGATCGGTGCTTCTTGGCGGCAGCCTGGTCGGGCCACCGGCTCTGCTCAGGTTTTATGTGTTGCACTGCATTTTCATTCCGCTGGTAGCAGGTGCGTTGATGATTGTGCATTTCTGGCGCATTCGCAAGGACGGCGGCATTTCCGGGCCGCTCTAGCCATTCATTGACCAAGCATTTGATTCTGTTCCGGAAGAAAGGACACTGATTTATGGCTGCACCCGCACCAGCTAAAAAGAAAGTCGAAGGCGTCGCCGACAAGGTTCATGTTTGGCCTTATCTGGTGCGCATCGAATTTTTATGCGCCATCCTGACTATCCTGGCGCTCGCGGTCTGGTCTATCATGATTGACGCGCCTTTGGAAGAAGCCGCCAATCCCACCAAAACGCCGAACCCGTCCAAGGCGCCCTGGTATTTCCTCGGCCTGCAGGACATCCTGGTTTATTTCGATCCCTGGTTCGCAGGCGTGGTCGCGCCGGTCCTTATTATTGTCGGGCTGATGCTGATCCCGTATCTCGATGTGAATCCCAAGGGCAACGGCTACTACACTTACACCGAGCGAAAATTCGCGATCTGGGTTTATTGCTTTGGTTTTCTCGTGCTCTGGATCGCCCTCATCATCATGGGTGTTTTCCTTCGCGGCCCGGGTTGGAACTTGTTCATGCCCTGGCAGTACTGGGACCCGCACAAGGTCGTGGCTCTGGTCAACGTCGATCTGCCCTACGCGTTTGGGGTGCGGGAATACACAACCGCGGCATGGACGGGGTTTGCTATCGTGGCGGCCTATTTTGGTCTGGGAACCGGTGCCTATTTCTTCATGGAACGCAAGGCCATCAAAAGCGTTGGCTTTCTGCGCATGTTTATCAAAATCCAGCTTTTACTCATTATGGTTGGCATCGTCATCAAGATCGTGCTCAGGCTGGGTTTCAATATCAAGTACATTATGGTCACCCCCTGGATCAATATTTAGCCAGGCGAGGGGCACAACCGGTTCAGGGTTTACTTTTCCGAGGAACGAGCTTTGGATAATCAGGAAAACTTAGAGCAGGAAGAAAAACGGGGGGATTACGTCCCGGTCGAGGAGGTTTCCTTTAGTTTTGTTTTCTTTCTGGTGTCAAGCGCCGCGCTTTTGGTGACGCTTTGGGCCTTCTGGGATGATGAGTACGCCCGCCGCGGCTACAAGGAATACCAGGATATTTTCTTTAAGACGGAGTACGCCCGCGCCGAGGAAAGCTGGAAAAAGGTCAACGCGGAAATCGAGTCCAAGGAAAAGGAAATCACCACCAGTCTCGCTCAGGAGGAAGGCCGCCTGGAGGACTCCAAGGAGTTCCAGAAGCTTGTGCATGAGGCGAGGGAGGAAGAAATTCGCCTGGATGAGATAAAAGAACATAAAAAGTTCGCCGGCAGTCGGCTGGATGAAGCTTATTACTTCTATAAAAAGGCGCAGCACGAAGGCCAGAACTTCGATGTGGAGCTTGCCCACATGAAGGCCATCGAACAGGAAATCCAGGATATTATCCCGCAGATTGACGCCCAGGAAAAGATATTCAACGAAGCCAACGACCGATTGCTCGCTTTTAAGGCTCAGCAGATGCAGATGCAAAAGGAACTGCAGAAGCTGACGATGGAGCGCGGCAAGGTTCAACTGACCCTCGATTATTACAAGCCGTTCCCGTTTTTCTGGAAGCCGGCGGAAATTCTGCAAACCGTCATCCCGGGTTTCAGCAGGAATAACTTTGCCGAGATCATCTACAGGGTCGATCGCTGCATGACCTGCCATATCTCCTATGGCGACCCCTATTACGAAAAATTCGAGGAGCCGCTCACGGCCCATCCCAATATTGACGTTCTGATTAAAAATCATCCGCCGGAGAAAACCGGTTGCACCTGGTGTCATCTTGGCCAGGGCACAGCCACCGCGCCGGCGGAAGACGCGCATGGCTCGCACCACGAGATGGATCAGACGGTGGAAATCAACGAGCCGATCCTGCATGGCAAATTCATGGAGTCCACCTGCCGGAACTGTCACGCGGAAGTGTTGACTCTGGAAGGTGCGCCGACCTTGTCCAAGGGCAAGAAGCTGTTCGTCGAGCTAGGCTGCCACGGCTGCCACCTGGCACAGGGTTACGCCGACGAGCCCAAGGTAGGTCCGCAGCTGTTGCGCATCGGTTCCAAGGTGAGCCCCAGCTGGCTTTATCGCTGGGTGAAGAACCCCCGTGAATACCTGCCGGATACCCGAATGCCGGATTTTCAGTTCAATGACAAGGACGCTCTGGCTGCCGTAGCATATCTGCTGGCGTCGTCAGATAAGGATTTCAAATTGCCGGTTAAGTTCCAGGCCGGTGACGCGAAAAAGGGTGAGAAGTTATTTGGGACCATCGGTTGTATTGCCTGTCACACCCTGAATGGCAAGGGGGAGGATTTTGGTCCTGATCTCAGCCGCATCGGCAATAAAACCACGGCCGATTGGCTCGTCAGCTGGTTGAGTGGGCCGCAGCACATCAACCCCAAAAGCAAGATGCCGGACTTGAGGCTGTCGAGCAGTCAGGCCTCGGACATCACCGCGTACCTGATGCAATTTGGGACGCCAAAAGACATCCCGGGGATCGAAAAACGTGTTTCCGACCCCAGGCTGGTTGAATATGGCGAGACCGTGGTGCGCCAGCGCGGCTGCTTTGCCTGCCACGACATCAAGGGTATGGAAAGTGAGGGGCGAATCGCTCCCGAGCTTTCCTCCTTTGGCCGCAAACAGGTGGTGGAACTGGAATTTGGCGATTCGCACGTCCCCCACACCTGGGAGTCCTGGGCGAGTACCAAGCTCAAGAAACCTGACTCGTTCCGCACGGAGCGCGTTCTTGACAAGATGCCCAACTTTCATTTGAAGCCGGATGAAATTGAAGCCCTTGTCGTATTGCTGCGCGGCTTTAACGGTTCAAAAATACCGGAGCGCTATCGCAAGATTCTTAGCGAAAAAGAGCAAATCATCGAGAACGGGCGACGCCTGGTGGAGCGCTATAATTGCCGGGGCTGTCACCATGTCGAAGGCGAGGGGGGCCGTATTCAGAACTACCTGACCGCCACCGCCCTGTACCCGCCGCCGCTGGAACTGGG
>QJZQ01000111.1 GCA_003246675.1 Nitrospirota bacterium
TTTTTAAATTTGATAAATAATAATATTTTAATTTAAATTACTGAAAATTGATTCTAGGTGGGTGAAAGGATGGACCTCACCATGATGCAAAAGGCGATTCGTTTCGGCCGCTCCAACGCCTGGCATTTCGACCTGCGGGTCGATCACGCCTACCGCTTCGCCTTCGAGGATTGGCATTTCGACCCTCAGGGTTTCCCGATGAAGCGGGGCTGAGCCGCCGGGAAAAATAATTTGGGGCGAGCCGGGAATGTTCTATACAATCGACACGCCCTTCCATCCATTATCACAAGGAGTGATCGCTTGAAACCCATTGTCACCGTCACCAACCTGTTTCCGGATGTGGCGCTGGAAAAACTCGCCCCGCATTGCGACCTGCGCATCAACCAGACCGAGACGCCCCCCACCCGCGCCGAGCTTATGCGGGCGGCGGCCGAAAGCCTGGCCCTCGTCACCTACCTTTCGGACCGGATCGACCAGGAGGTGATCGAAAGCGCGGGGAAGCTCAAGATCATCGCCAATTACGGGGCCGGGTACAATAATATCGATGTTGCCCATGCGGGCAAGCGCGGCATCTGGGTGACCAACACCCCGGGCGTGCTGCACGAAACCACCGCCGACCTCACCTGGGCGATGATCCTGGCCGTGGCGCGGCGCATCGTGCCCGCCGACGCCTACACGCGTGCGGGAAAGTTCAAGGGATGGGGAGCGAAAATGTTTCTTGGCGCCGACGTGTATGGAAAAACCCTGGGCGTGGTCGGCTGCGGGGAGATTGGCCGGGCGGTGGCGCGGCGCGCGGCGGGGTTTAACATGCGCGTGCTCTACCACCAGCGCAACCGCCTGCCGGAAAAAGTCGAACGCGAGCTGAATCTCGAATTCGTACCGCTGGATGACCTGTTAGCGCAGTCGGATTATGTCAGCCTGCACGTGCCCTTGACCGAAAAGACCCGTCACCTGGTCGGCGAAAGGGAACTGGCGCTGATGAAACCGGCGGCTTTCCTGATCCATACCGGGCGCGGCAAGGTGGTGGACGATGCCGCCCTGGTGGAGGCGCTCCGGGGCGGGCGGCTGGCGGGCGCCGCCCTCGACGTGTATGAAAACGAGCCGGAGCTGAGCGCGGGCATGGTGGAGCTTGAAAACCTGCTGCTGCTTCCGCACATCGGCAGCGCCAGCACCGAAACCCGCGACCGCATGGCTAAGCTCGCAGCCGACAACGTGCTCGACGCTCTCGCCGGCCGGACGCCGCGTTCCCTGGTCCCCGGCTGGGGACACCCCTGACCGCCTCAGACGTTGAAGCGGAAGTGGGCGATGTCGCCGTCCTTAAACAGGTAGTCCTTGCCTTCGACGCGCAGGCGGCCCGCCTCTTTCACCGCCAGTTCGGACTTAAGTTCCATCAGATCGTTGTAATGATAGATCTCGGCGCGGATGAACCCTTTCTCGAAATCGGTATGGATGGCCCCCGCCGCCTGCGGTGCGCGCGTTCCCTGGCGTACCGTCCAGGCGCGGTTTTCCTTGCCGCCGACGGTGAAGAAGGTGATGAGGTCGAGCAGGTCGTAACCGGCGCGAATCATCTTGCTGAGGCCGGTTTCCTCGAGCCCCATCTCCTGCTGAAAAGCGAGGCGCTCTTCCAGGTCCTCGATTTCCATGATCTCGTTTTCCAGTTTGCCCACCAGCACCACGATGCCCGCGCCTTCGCTGTTCGCCCGCTCCCGCACCGCCTTCACGTGGTCATTGTCCGCCTCGCCGGGGTCGGCGATGTTGCAGACGTAGAGCACGGGCTTGGTGGTGATCAGGTTGAGCGATTTCACGTAGCGCGCTTCTTCGTCGCGGCCGGCCTGGAATTTGCGCGCCGGCTGGCCGTCGTCGAGGAGCGCCGTCAGCCGGCCGATCACGTCGACCTGCATGCGCGCCTCGGCATTGCCGCTTTTAGCGAGTTTTTCTATTTTCACCTTTCGCCGCTCCAGGCTTTCCATGTCGGCGATCATCAGTTCGGTTTCGATCACTTCGATGTCGCCGTTTGAGTCGATGCGGTTTTCGACGTGAGGAATGTTGCTGTCCTCAAAACAGCGGACGATGTGGGCGATGGCGTCGACCTCGCGAACGTGGCCGAGGAACTTGTTGCCCAGGCCCTCGCCGCGGCTTGCGCCCTTGACGAGCCCGGCGATGTCGACGAAGGTGAGGCTGGTGTAAATCGTTTTATCGGCCGGGATGATGCGGGCGATGGCGTCGAGCCTGGGGTCTGGCACCGCCACCACGCCGGTATTGGGCTCGATGGTGGTGAAGGCGTAATTGCCCGATTCGGCGCCCGCCTGGGTGAGCGCGTTGAAAATGGTCGATTTCCCCACATTGGGGAGGCCGACGAGGCCGCAATGAAATCCCATGATCGTCCTTTCAGAGTGACCGGGCCCGCCCGGGGCGGCCGCGATCGATAGTGGTGATTAAGTATAAGAGAGACGCCGCGTATGGAACGATTTAAGAAAAACCAGGCTCACAAGGACCAGCAGAGCGTAGCCACCGAGCAGCCGGAAGAAAGCCAGCGCGTCCATCAGGCTGAGCGCGGTCAGGAAAAACACCGCGCCGATGTTGCCATAGGCTCCGGTGAGGCCGGCCAGCCGGCCCGTCAGGTCCCGGCGAATCAGGGGCACCACGGCGAAACAGGCGCCGTTGCCCGCCTGCAGGGACATCGAGCACAATAGCGCCACCGCCACCGCGCCTCCGGGGTGCCAATCGCCGGTGATGGCGCTCATCGCCCCGTACCCGAAAGCCGATCCCGCCACCGCCACCGCCAGGGTGCGCCGTGGGCCGAACACATCGGCCAGCCAGCCGCCTCCCGGCCGCGTCACCAGGTTCATGAGGGCGAAACAGGAACCGAGAACTCCGGCGACGGTGACCGACAGGTCGAAGGTGGTCTCGAGAAAGCCGGGAAACATCGATACCACCGCAAGCTCCGACCCAAAGGTGAGGGCGTAAACCAGGCACAGGATGACCACCTGCGAAAATTCGTAGCGCTTCTCCGGCGGAATGGGCGCGGCAAGCCGCGGCCGGTTGGCGCGAAGGGACCGGAGGACGCCGGCCGCGTACAACACGGCGAGACCCACCGTCAATGTCCATGCGATTCCCGTCCCGAACGGGGGAGCCGGAGAAGCGGCAAGCCGCCACAACACGGCGCAAACCGCCCCGTAAACCGGGAGCCAGAGAAGGCTCATGAAGACCAGGTCCTTCCAGGAGGTGACCTCGATCGCCTCAAGCAGGCTGAGCCGGAAGTTTCTTTGAACCCCCTCGGCTTCGCGCGAAAAATACAGGTAAACCGCTGCCCAGATCAGGCACAGGGCGCCCGATAGGCCGGCGGCCACCCGCCAGCCGAGCGCTTCGGGGAACAGGGCGGCGACGGGGGGCAGGGCGAACGCCGCGAAGGCGGCGCCGAAGTTCCCCCATCCCGCGTAGATCCCCTGGGCGGTGCCCATTTTCCCGGGCGGGAACCACTCGGCGATCATTTTGATGCCCACCACGAACCCGCCCCCGACGATGCCCATGAGCAGGCGGGCCAGGAGAAAGTCGGAAAACGTCTGCGCCCAGGCGAAATAAAAGCACACCCCGGCGGAATAAAAGAGCAGGGCCGAAAACACCCGGCGCGGCCCGAAGCGGTCGACCAGAGTGCCGATGACGATGCGCGCCGGGATGGTGAGGGCGACGTTCATGATCATCAGGATGTTGATCTCGCCGGCCGAGAGGCCCACCGTCCGCATGATCGTGGTGTTGAACGGGGCCATGTTGAACCAGGCCGCGAAGGTCAAAAAAAAAGCGACCCACGTTAAATGCAGGACGCTTTTCTGTTTACTGTCAAAACCAAACATTCAGGGGGCGGCCGGGTGGCCGGGTCACTGCGGTCCTTTGTTGACCATCAATTGACGGGATTCCACGACGCCGTCCTGGTTGAAGGTGATGAAGATGTCTTTGGAGGTTTCATCGCCAATGGCCTTGTACTGATTGTGCTCGTAAATCCAGACCTCCTTGCCGTTCTGGACGCCCTTTTTGAAGGGCTTGCCGAGCATCACGAGCACGTCGGTTCTTGTGGTGCTGCCGGTGACGATGCTGTCGACGAGGGTTTCGTCAAACTTCTGCCCCGTGGTCCAGCAACCCGCAAGCAAAAGGCCAGCCAGTAAAATTCCGCATAAGATAAGATGTTTCATGATGGACGCTCCTCCTCTGGAACTCGAATACGGCAATGGACCGGCGCATTGAAGCGAGCCCGCCAGCGAAAGAAATGAAGGAACCCGGCCACGGGTTCCGGCGATCTACTAACCTACGATATTAACACGCACTTGGAAAAATGAAAACAAGGGAGTGTGCCCAGGTCTTCCGGCGGGTCAGGTCAGGGAGATGTTGAAATTTTCCTGGTGCAGCTTGGGGTTGACCTTGAAGCTGATTTCCACCTGATAGGCCATTTCGACTTCCTCGATGTAGCGGCCTTCTTCCTCGAACATCTGGTCGTAGATCAGCGGGTGAACCTCGACGTGGACGATCTTTTTCCCCGGCTGGCTGCCCGCCAGGCGCTGGATATCCCTGATGATGTCGTAACAGATGGTGAGCGGAGATTTGGTGTGCCCCCTGCCACCGCAATAGGAGCAGGGGTCGCAGAGGGTCTGCACCAGGCTCTCGCGCACCCGTTTGCGCGTCATTTCGGCCAGCCCCAGCTCGGAAATTTTCAGGATTTTGGTGCGCGAACGGTCCGACTTCAGGGCCTGAGTGAGGGCATTCCAGACGATCTCCTTGCTCTCCTCCCGGGCCATGTCGATGAAGTCGACGATGATGATGCCGCCGATGTTGCGCAAACGGAGCTGATAGACGATTTCCTTCACCGCCTCCAGGTTGGTTTTAAGGATGGTCTCCTCCGGGTCGCTGTGGCCGACGAACTTGCCGGTGTTCACGTCGATGGCCACCAGCGCCTCGGTCTGGTCGATGGAGATGTAGCCGCCCGATTTCAGCCAGACCTTGCGGTCGAGGGCGCGGTTGATTTCCAGCTCGATGCCGTAATGGTCGAAAATGGGTATCGGGATGTCGTGCAGTTCGATCTTGTCCACCAGGTGGGGCATGTAGGTGGAGCAGAACTCGACGCATTTTTCGTAATCGTCCTTCGAGTCGATCACCAGCCGCTGCAGGTCCTGGCTGCACAAATCCCGAATGGAGCGGAACACCAGGTTGAGATCCTCGTAGAGCAATTGAAAGTCCCCCGGGGTTTCCGGCCGGGCTTTGATATTTTCCCATAGGCGGCGCAGGAAGGTCAGGTCGTCCTCGAAGTCCGCCTTCTGGCAGCCCTGCGCGGCCGTGCGGACGATGTAGCCGCCCGTGCCGTCGATTTCCATGATGAGATTTCTCAGGCGTTCTTTTTCAGCTTCATCTTCGATGCGCCGGGAAACGTTCACGTGATGCACCGTCGGCATGTACACCAGGTAGCGTCCTGGCAGGCTGATGTAGGAGGTGATGCGCGCGCCCTTGGTGCCGAGGGGGTTCTTGGCCACCTGGACCATGATCTCCTGCCCCTCCTTCAGGATGTTCTGGATGGGGAAGGGCGGGCTGGCGGGGCGCAGGGGTTTGTCCTGGTTTTCCGGGTCCTTGTCGTCCTTCATGGGCAGGGCGTTGCCCTCCTCGTCCTGCAGGTCCACCATGTCGAGCAGGTCGATGTCGCCCACATACAGGAAGCCCGCCTTTTCGAGGCCAATGTCCACGAACGCCACCTGCATGCCGGGGAGGATCTTGGTCACCTTCCCCTTGTAGATGTTGCCGACGATGCCCTTGTTTTCCTTGCGCTCGATGAACAGCTCGACCAGCTGGTTGTTCTCCATGAGAGCCACGCGGATCTCTCTGGGGCTGGAGTTGATGAAAATTTCCGATAGCATCGTGCGGTCCGCTCCGTAGGGAAACCCAGACAGTTAACTTTATATTAAAAGGGTCGCAACCGCGGTACCCCTGTGCCAGGGGAAACCCGGTTCCGGGTCAAATTTCAGGATACGATTCAGGGGCCGATTATAGCATGGTTCGGGCATCCGCCCCGCAAGAAAGGCGGCCGAAGAGGCAATTTGCCGCAGGTCAGTGCAGGGAGCGGCGCATTTCGATATTGAGCAGCAGGCCGATGGCGAGAAAGTTGGTGAGCAGCGAAGAGCCGCCGTAGCTTAACAAGGGCAGGGGAACGCCGGTGACGGGGAAGATGCCGATGGTCATCCCGATGTTGAAAATAACATAAAAGGATAGGGAGCCCACCAGGCCGAGAGCCATGAAGAGCCCGAAGCGGTCCCCCGCGCGAAACGCGATGTGAAGGCCCTTGAGCAGGAGAATCAGGTAAAGCGAAAGCAGGATCACCACGCCGATAAACCCCGCTTCCTCGGCGAACACCGAAAAAATGAAATCCGTATGCTTCTCCGGCAGAAAATTGAGCCGGCTCTGGGTTCCCGCCAGGAGCCCTTTTCCCCAGAACCCGCCCGACCCGATGGCGATCTTGGACTGGATCGTATGGTAGCCCGCCCCCAGCGGGTCAAGATCCGGGTTGAGCAGGGTGAGCAGGCGGGTCTTCTGATAGTCCTTGAGCAGAAACCAGAACAGGGGCGCCATCGCGGCGCCCAGGGCGAAAATCTTGAGCAGCGTCCGGTAGTTGAATTCGATGGCGGTGACGAAAATCAGGAAAATGAAAAATATGATCATCGCGGTGCCGAGGTCGGGCTGCACGAAAATCAGGCCGCCCAGAAGGCCTGTCAGCAGGAAGGGGACCAAAAGGTCCTTCAGTTGATACTGGCCCTGGAGTTTCCCCGATTCGAAATATTTGGCGAGAACGATGATGGCGGCGATCTTGGCGAATTCGGAAACCTGGATGCTGACCGACCCGATATGGATCCACCGCCGCGACCCGGAGGCCACCGTGCCGAACAGCAGGACGAAGATCAGGGCCAGGACGGTGAGCGCGTAAATTACGTAGGCGTGGCGGCTGAGGAGGCGATAGTCGATGAGCACGGCCACACTCATCACCACCAGGCCATAGCCGATCCAGTAGATCTGCTTGACGTACAGGCCCCTGAAAAAGGCTTCCGGGCGGCCGTGGTTGGCGCTGTAGATGACCACCACCCCCAGGCAGGCGATGCCCAGGGCAAGGAGGAAGAACCACCAGTTGAAATTGGATACCAGACGGCGATCAATCATAGTCGGCGATTATTTTATCACAAGGGCCCTGAAGTGGCCGGTACTGTTTTGGCCGCCAGGGAGGTGAAATATTTTTGCGTCCGCCTCTGCGGGGTCCCCCGGGGAGGGCCGGCCCCGGGGCAAGCGCTTGACATCGGCTAACGCCTTTGTTTTCAAGGGGGCAAAAGCGTCTGCTCATTTTTTGGTCGGTGCTCATCGGCCATTGTATTTATGCGATTTAGCAGGTTACTCACGGGATTATTCACAGATTCTTCACACCATTTGTGGATAAACTAACCGCCCGTTTTACAGGCGCTTGAAAGCCGCTTGGCATCTGCTTGCGAGGCCGCCCCCCTCCGGTTTCCCTTCGCGGGAAAGGCTTCCGGACGGTGGGGGGCGAATGCGGTCCATTTATTGGGAGGTGCAAGGCCGTGAAGCCGTGTCTTGCCGCCGGAGCCTTGAAAAATGCCAGATTTCCGACCGTCAATTTTTTGATGGCTGGGGAAGGCCGCATTCTATGGGAAAAGCGCTGTGAATAACAAAAATCGACCTCTCCGCACTCGCCGAAGGCTTAAGTAAAGGGCGCTGTGAGCCTGCCAAAATTTTGTTAGCAGGAATCCGGCTAAAAATGGGTTTGAAAGCGGGTTTCAGGGGGGCGTTTTAAATCTGTGGATAACTTGATTCTGTCAAGTTTCATTTGCCCGCGAAATTCCCCATGCCGATTTATTTTAAAAATTCGTTTAAATACCATGGGTTAGAAAAGGGTTCCGAGCGGGTTGATATGGCATTTTCGGATATTCGCGCGGCCGGTTCCGGAACCATGGACAATTTTTCACATTTTATCCACAGGCGGGAGAAAGCCGCTCAAGGGGGCTCGGAAGGCGAGAAACCGGGGGGTTCCGGGGCGGGCAAGCCCGCTCTTGCATGCTTTTTCCAGGCCGCGAATCAAGAGCAGGGTTTTTCCAGGAGTTTCGCCATATCCGAAGGCAGGGGGGCGGTGAGCACCAGGGCCTCTCCTGTGACAGGGTGGGAAAATTCGAGCCGGTGGGCATGCAGTGCCTGCCGCGTCATCCCTGGGCTCCCTGGGCCCGTCTTTCGTCCATAGAGCTTGTCCCCCAGGATCGGGTGGCCGAGGGATGCGAGATGCACGCGAATCTGGTGCGTGCGCCCGGTTTTGGGGAAAGCCCGAAGGTAGGTGAAGGCCGCCCGGCGTTCGATCACTTCATATAATGTCTGGGCTGCCCGGCCGCGCTCCCTGTCCCCCGCCATCTTCTTGCGGTGGGTGCGGTGACGGCCGATGGGCAGGTCGATGGTTCCCCGGTCCTGCTCCATGCGGCCGCGGACAAAGGCAAGGTACACTTTCGTGATCTCCCGCTCCTTGAACTGGCGCGCAAGCGACCGGTGCGCCGCCTCGGTTTTGGCGGCGAGGACGAGGCCGGAGGTTTCCTTGTCCAGCCGGTGGACGATGCCGGGGCGCTCCACGCCGCCAATGCCCGAAAGATCCCTGCAATGCGCAAGGAGCGCGTTGACCAGCGTTCCCGCCCGGTGTCCGGGGGCGGGGTGCACCACCATCCCCGCCGGTTTGTCGACGGCAATGAGGTATTCGTCCTCATACACCACGGTCAGGGGAATCGCCTCCGGCGTCACCTGCAGGGGAACCGGGGCGGGCAGGTCGAGAGTGACATGGTCGCCCGCTTTAAGCGGGGTGGAGCCGCGCGCGGGCTGCCCGTTGACGGCGACCCGCCCTTCCTCGATGAGTTTCTGGATGCGCGTGCGGCTCGCCTCGGCCTGCACCGCCGCCAGAAACACATCCAGCCGTTTTTTCTCGTCGGCCGGGGTGGCCGAAAATTCGAAATGCCGCATAGGTCAGTGAGCGCCTTGCCCTTCCCTGAGCCGCCGGACGATCTCAAGGAGCTTTTTTTCGCCCAGCATCCGGTCGACCATAAAAAGAATGAGAACCGCCATAAGGAAGCCGATGAAGTGAAAGAGCAGGGGCACCATCGCGGCGTAGACCACGAGCGAGGTCGAGGGAACGCCGCCGCTCTCCAGCCGCTCGATCATCAGGAACGGGTTGGCCAGAAGCGGCAGGCGCAGAAAGAAGGCGGCCATCCCGCCGACCCAGATCAACACCAGAAGCCCCGCCGCCCAGGGCCATATTTTTTGCAGCGCGGTTCTTTTTACGAGGTATTTATCCTGCTCGGGGGTCAGCATGGGGCGCGGCCTCCTGCGAAATGGGTTTTAAGGTTCTCGCGGGCAATGGCGGCCGGCCCTCCCCCCGGGGGGTGGGTGAAAACCGCTATTCCATGAGCCGGGGCATCAGCTCCACCAGGTTGCAGGGCTTGTGAGTGCTGTCCATCTGGTGAACGAGGATCTGGTCCCAGGCGTCCTTGCAGGCGCCGGTGGAGCCGGGAAGCGCGAACAGGAACGTGCCCTTGGCCACGCCCGCGGTGGCGCGCGACTGGATGGTCGAGGTCTTGATGTTCTGATAGCTCAACCAGCGGAACAGTTCGCCGAATCCGGGGATGGATTTTTCATAGAGCCCCTCGAAGGCCTCCGGAGTCACGTCCCGCCCGGTGACCCCCGTGCCGCCGGTGGAGATCACCACGTCCACATCCGCCCGGCCGATCCATTCCCGCAGGGTTTCCTGCAACAGCGGAATCTCGTCCTTGACGATGCGCCGGTCGGCGATGTGATGGCCCGCGGCCTGCACGCGGTCGGCCAGGGTCTGGCCGGAGGTGTCGTTTTCCAACGTGCGGGTATCCGAAACGGTGAGAATGGCGATGTTCACGCATTTCTTTTTTGCCGGGTCGTTCATCCTGTCATCTCCTGCCGTAAGTGCCGCCGCCGTATCGTGTCCGAATCGTCCGCCTGGCATACCGGGCGGATAAGGGTGGATTTGCGGCGCGGTTTCAAGTTACATTGAAGGCCCTTCCCGGCATGGAGCCGGAAGGCTCGCCGCCCTTTGGGGCGGGCATAAACACCGAAGTATACCCGCAAACCCAAAGGGGTTCAACCATGCCCTCCGCACTCGTCACCGGCGGCGCCGTCCGCCTGGGCCGGGCCATCGCCCTTCACCTGGCACGGAAAGGGTATGGCGTGGCCCTGCATTACCATCGCTCGGATGAAAAAGCCCGCGCCGTCCTCGCCGAAATCGAAAGCCTGGGCGTCCGCGCGCGCGGTTACCCGGCCGATTTCACCGACCTGAGCGAAACCGTGAAGCTGGCCGGCCAGGCCGTGCGCGATTTTCCCGATCTGGAGCTGCTCGTCAATTCCGCCGCCAACTTCATCCCGCAGGATATAGAAAACACCGAGACCGCCAGCCTCACTGACACGATGAACATCAATCTGCTCTCGCCTTACCTGTTGATGCGCGACTACAAGCGCTGGGTGAACCGCGGCATGGTGGTCAATATTCTCGATGAACGGGTGCTGAAGAACATCCCGACCTTCGCCGCCTATTCCGTGGCCAAGGTGGGCCTCGATCACCTGACCCGCCTCGCCGCCATCGAATGGGGGGAGCGCGTGCGCGTGAACGCCATCGCCCCCGGCCTCATCCTGCCGCCGCCCGGCCGGGGCGACGAATTCCTCAGGCGGGAGGCGGAAAAAGTTCCGCTTCGCACCCATGGCTCCGTGGACGACATCTGCCGCGCGCTCGACTATCTTCTCGCCAGCCCGTTCGTCACCGGCGAGACGCTCTTTATCGACGGCGGCGGCTCGAAAGCCTGAACGGAGCTTTCATATAAGAGGGAAGGAAGATTTTCTTCAATCGGCGGGCCGGTAGGCCACCGGGTCTGTTGCCCCGGCCTCGCGAAAGCCCCTGCCAGAGGAAAAGGGGAATTTTCGTCAACCGGCGGGCTGGTAAGCCACCGGGTCTGTTGCCCCGGCCTCGCGAAAGCCCTTGAGCCTTAGCTGGCAGCTGTCGCACACACCGCAGGCGAGGCCCTGTTCGTCGGGAGCGTAGCAGCTGTGGGTGAGGCCGTAGTCGACGCCGAGGCTGAGGCCAAGCTGAATGATTTCCGCCTTGGTCAGGTCGATGAGCGGGGTGTGAATGCGAATCGGGTCGCCGCCTTCCACGCCCGCTTTGGTGGCGAGGTTGGCCAGCTTCTCGAAAGCGGCGATGTATTCGGGCCGGCAATCGGGGTAGCCGCTGTAGTCCACCGCGTTGACGCCGATAAAAAGGTCGCGCGCGCCGCTCACCTCGGCGTAGGCCAGCGCGAAGGAAAGAAAAATGGTGTTGCGCGCCGGGACATAAGTGACGGGAATTTCCGCGCTCATTTCTTCCGCGCTGCGGCCGGTGGGAACGGGGATGCCCGCGGTGAGCGCCGAGCCGCCAAGAGCGCCAAGGTCGACCGTGAGGACCCGGTGCTCGGCCGCACCGGACCGGCGGGAGATTTCCCGGGCCCGGTCGAGTTCCACCCGGTGCCGCTGGCCGTACTCGAAGCTCAATGTAAATACTTGAAAACCCTTGGATTTAGCTATGGCCAGGGTGGTGGTCGAGTCCAGCCCGCCACTGAGCAGGACGATGGCTTTTCGAGTCATGATAGTTCAGGAATGATTCTTGACATTACCGGGCGATATTATATACTAAATCATTTACATAAACCCCTGCAAAATAGGATCGTTGATCCCTTTCACCTATGTTTGAGAATCTGTCCGATCGCCTCGAGGCGATTTACAAGAAATTAAAGGGCCGCGGCGTCCTGAAAGAGGGCGATGTCGACGAGGCGCTGCGCGAAATCCGCGTGGCGCTCATCGAGGCCGACGTCAGTTTGCCGGTGCTCAAGGACTTTCTCGGACAGGTGCGCGAAAAGGCCATTGGCCAGGAAGTCCTCAAAAGCCTGACGCCGGGCCACCAGATGGTCAAGGTGGTCAACGACGAGCTCACCGGGCTGCTCGGTGATGATTTCCGCGAAATAGAAATGGCGCCCAAGCCGCCGACCATCCTGCTGATGGCGGGGCTGCAGGGCTCGGGTAAGACGACCACGGTCGGCAAGCTCGCCCGCCGTTTCAAGGAAAAAGGCAAGAACTGCCTGCTGGTGCCGGCGGACGTGTACCGCCCCGCCGCCATCGAACAGCTCAACGTGCTGGGCCGCGACCTCGAGGTGGCGGTGTATCAGGCGGGCGACGAGAAGGACCCCGTCGCCATCTGCCGCGGCGCGGTGGAGGAAGCGGGGCGGACCATGCGCCACGTCGTCATCCTCGATACCGCCGGGCGCACCCAGGTCGACGACGCCCTGATGGATGAACTCAGGCGCATCAAGGCCGCGGTCACGCCGCACGAGGTGCTGTTCGTGGCCGACGCCATGATGGGCCAGCAGGCCGCCGATATCGCCAGGACGTTCAACGAGGCCATCGGCATCGACGGCGTGATCCTCACCAAGATGGACGGCGACGTGCGCGGCGGCGCGGCGCTTTCGATCAAGTCGGTCACCGGCAAGCCCATCCGGTTTTTCGGCACGGGCGAAAAGCTGGACGCGCTGGAGCCGTTCCACCCCGAACGGGTGGTTTCCCGCATCCTCGGTATGGGGGACGTGATGTCCCTCGTCGAAAAGGCCGAACAGGCCTACGACCTCGAGGAACAGGCGGCGCTTGAGAAAAAAATCAAAAAGAACGCATTCACCCTGGATGATTTCCGCAATCAGCTCAAGCAGGTGCAGAAGATGGGTTCGCTGGAGCAGATTCTCGGCATGATCCCCGGCGCCTCCAAGCTCAAGGGGCTCAAGGTGGATGAGAGCGCGCTGGGCCGCATCGAGGCGATCATCAATTCGATGACACGGGAAGAACGCGACCGGCACAATATCATCAACTCCAGCAGGAAGCGGCGTATCGCCGAAGGCAGCGGCACCCGCGTGAACGATGTCAACAAGCTGCTCAAGCAGTTTTCGCAGATGCAGAAGATGATGAAAAAGTTTTCCATGGGTAAAATTCGCAGCGGCTTCGACCTTGCGGGCATGATGAAAAACCGCCGGTTTTGAACCCGGTGGCGCGACCAGCACTAAAAAGGTATTCTAGACAATTGCAATAAAACTTCCCGCCCGCGAGGGGCGGGGTAACAGGATCATCCTATCAGAGGAGGATAAGGCTTTGGCGGTAGTTATCCGATTGACCAGACGTGGGGCAAAAAAGAAACCCTTCTACCGGGTGGTGGCGGCGGACAAGAGATGCCCGAGGGACGGCAAGTTCCTGGAGATTCTCGGCACCTTCGACCCGTTGAAGGAAGAAGACAATATCAAGATCGACACGGAAAAGGCCAAGGCCTGGATCGCCAAAGGCGCCAAGCCGAGCAAGACCGTCGAGTCGTTATTGAAAAAAGCAGGGCTCGGTTCATAGTCGGCGGTTTCCGCCACGTTGCCACTCGCGCTGGATTTTACCTGCATCTCCCGTTCGAATCGTTTGCCCCATAATTTGGATTGCACAACGCGGTTTGAGGAGGCAGTGATGAAGGATCTCATATTGATGATAGCGAGGTCGCTGGTGGACAAGCCGGATGAAGTCCAACTGGTGGAGCTGGAAGGCGAAAGAACCGCGGTGTTCGAGCTGAGGGTGGCGAAGGAAGACCTGGGCAAGGTGATCGGCAAGCAGGGGAAAACCGCCCGTGCGATCCGTACCATCGTGAACGCGACGGCCACCAAGCTGAAGAAACGGGCGGTTCTGGAAATTGTCGAATGAGTATGGAGTGGATTCCCCTTGGCCGGTTGAACCGGACCCACGGGCTGAAAGGCGAATTGAAATTCGCCCCCCTGGACGACGACGGCCAGGTTCTGGAAAGCCTCGACCGGGTCATGCTGGGCGATGCGCAGGAGGAGCTGAAGGAATTCCGCGTCGAGTCCCTGCGTGGCGTTCCGGGAAGCCGCATTATCAAGTTCAGTGGCCTGGACAGTGTCGAGGAGGCAAAAGCCCTCACCGGGGAAACGCTTTATAGGCACCGGGACGATTTTGACAGGCTTCCCGCGGGCGAGTATTACCGGTTCGAAATCGAGGGTCTTAAAGCCTACGACGACGACGGAAAATATTATGGCCGTGTCGTGGAGATCATCGCCACCGGCAGCAACGATGTCTACGTGGTGCAGGATGAGGATCGCGAGCTTCTCCTGCCGATGGTCGATTCGGTGGTTCACCGCATCGATCTTGAGCAGGGCAAGCTTACTTTTCATGTTGTCGAGGGTTTGATTGAAGACGCTTCAGTTTGACATCATCACCATATTCCCGGGGATGTTCACCTCCCCCCTGAACGAGAGCCTGCTGAAAAAAGCGCAGGACCGGGGGTTGCTGGAGTTCCGGACGCACGACCTGCGCGAGTATTCCCTCAACAAGCACCGCAAGGTCGACGACTATCCCTTCGGCGGCGGTGTGGGCATGGTGATGAACGTCGAGCCCATCGACCGCGCCGTCGAGGCCGTGAAGGCCGACCGGCCCCGCGCGAGGACGATCCTGCTCTCCCCCGGCGGCCGGCCGCTGGACCAGCAAAAGGCCTGGGAACTGTCGCGCGAGGAGAGTCTCATCCTGGTGTGCGGGCGCTACGAAGGCGTCGATGACCGAGTCCGCCTCTGTTGCGTCGACGAGGAATTATCCATCGGCGATTACATTTTGGCGGGAGGCGAAGTCGCCGCCCTGGTGGTGATCGAGGCCGTGTCCCGCCTGGTGCCCGGTGTGCTGGGCGACGAAACCTCGGTGGTGGAGGAATCGTTCAGCGACCCGATCCTCGAGTACCCGCAGTACACGCGGCCGCGCGAGTTCAAGGGGCACGAGGTCCCCGAGGTTCTCGTGTCGGGCGACCCGAAAAAGATCAAGGAGTGGCAGCGCAGGGCGGCGCTCGAAAAAACCGCCCGGGTGCGGCCCGATCTCCTGGAGAAATTGCAACTAACAGATGGGGATGAGGCCGCCCTGAGACAGCTGAACCTTGGCTGAACACTCGAATATTCATCTGGCGCTTGTCCATTTCCCGGTGTACAACAAAGCCGGGGAGATCGTCGTCTCATCGGTGACGACGCTCGATGTGCACGACATCTCGAGAATCTGCCGGACGTATTCGGTGGGGTCGTTTTACGTGGTTACCCCGCTCAAAACGCAGCAGGTGCTGGTGGAGCGCATCATCGACCACTGGGTGAAAGGCTACGGCGCCGAGTACAACCCGACGCGCAAGGAATCGCTGCTCAAAACGCAGATGAAAAATTCCCTCGCCGACGTGGTCAAGGACATCGAGGACCGGTGTGGCGAAACGCCCTTGCAGACCGTGACCGACGCCCGCCGGTTTCCCGGCATCGTGAGTTACGGCGAGCTTTCGGCAAAGCTTGGAGAAGGCCATCACCTGCTTATTTTTGGCACCGGCTGGGGCCTGGAGAGGAATCTCATTAAAAACGCGGACTTCGTGCTCGAACCCATCGACGGAGCCGTGGACTATAATCACCTGCCCGTCCGGGCGGCGATCGCCATCATCCTCGATCGCCTGCTGGGCCGGGCTGCGGATGGATAAATTTAACTATCAATCAACGGAACACTGAAAAATAGAAACCGGGAGGAGAAGAAGCAATGAATTTGATCGACCAGATTGAAGCTGGGGAATTGAAAAAAGAAGCGACCGACGTCCGCATCGGCGATACCGTGCGCGTGCACATGCGCATCGTCGAAGGGGAAAAAGAGCGGATTCAGGTGATCGAGGGTATTGTCATCCGCATGCACGGTGGCGGCGTGCGCAAAACCCTGACGGTGCGCAAGGTTTCCTTCGGCGTAGGCGTGGAGCGGATTTTCCCGGTCCATTCCCCGCGCGTCGAGAAGGTGGAAATCGTCAAACGCGCCAAGATCCGCCGCGCCAAGCTGTACTACCTGAGGGACCTGCGCGGCAAAGCGGCGCGGCTCAAGGAGATTCGTCCGAAAAAGGCCGTGAAGGGGAAAAAGGGCAAGACCGCAGCCTCCTGAGGCTGCGTCCTGCACCGGCATCACCTCAAGGTTTCAACACCTTGCGCGGGTTTTGCCGGGGCTGGAGCCGGGGCGGCTTCCTTCACCGCCAAATCGGCCGGGGAGAAGGTTGCCCCGAGGCCGAATTTCTGCGGCTGCGATTCGTAGATACGGATCGCGGCGGGCAGGTATTTCTGCAGGCGGTCCAGGCGCGTGGCATCGGCGGGATGGGTCGAGAGAAACTCCGGAGTCTGTTTGTCTCCCTTGAGCTCGCTGAACCTTCCCCAGAAGCGGACCGCCTCGCGTGGGTCGTAACCCGCCTGCGCCATATAGACCAGGCCGATCTGGTCCGCCTCCGCCTCGTTGGAGCGGCTGAACGGCAGCGTGATGCCGTACATCGCGCCCAGGCCCAGAGCGCCGAGCAGAAAATCCCGCTGTTTGTTGTTGTTCAGGCTGATGCTGGCCGCCGTCATGGCGCCCATGAGCAAAAACTGCTGCGATATCCTCTGGCCCGAATGGCGGGCCGTCACATGGGCGATCTCGTGCCCGAGCACCGCCGCAAGCCCCGCCTCGTTTTCACACACCGCTAAAATACCCGTGTACACCGCCGTCTTGCCGCCCGGCAGGGCGAAAGCGTTTTTCTGGTTCGATTCGATGACATTGAACTCCCAGTTCAGCTTGGGCATGGTCGTCGTCGCCGCCAGCCTTCGGCCCACCCGTTCAGCCACCTCGGTCAGGCGCGGGTTGCCGGAGACTTTTTCCTTGGCCAGAAGGTCCTTGTAGGCCTGTTCCCCCATCGCCACTTCCTGGGAAAAAGGAATCACGATGAAGGCGTCCTTGTCGGAGACCGGGGTGGAGACGCAGGCGGTGAGGGTCAGAATGAGAGCAAAAGCGGATAGAGTCGTTTTTATCTTCATTCCGAAATTATAAGTTCCTTGCCCACTGATTTGCAATGACTTTTCCCGCCGGCACCCCATCCGCCCTCCGCCGGGGCCAAAAACATTTCGGTTGCCGCACCCCGGCGATTGCCCTATCATTTGACCGAACCGGAGGACCCCTCTCACCACGCGTCACGGAATCATGCGCCGCTACGAAACCCAGGCCGAACAGATGGGCTACACCCAGGTGGCCGGGGTGGATGAAGCCGGGCGCGGGCCACTTGCCGGCCCCGTGGTGGCCGCGGCGGTGGTGCTGCCGGCCTCGCCGCAGCTCGAAGGGCTGACCGACTCGAAAAAACTCTCCGCCGCAAAGCGCGATGCGTTTTTCAAGCAGATTCAGGAGCAGGCCCTGGGCTTCGGCATCGGCATCGTGGAGCACGACGTCATCGACGAAATCAATATCCTGCAAGCGTCCCGGCGGGCGATGAAAATCGCGGTGGAGCAGTTGCCCCGGCCGCCGGACCTCCTGCTCATCGACGGCATCCACACCATCGACCGTAACGAAGAACAGTGGACCCTCATCGAGGGCGACAGCAAGAGCCAGAGCATCGCCGCCGCCTCCGTGCTCGCCAAAGTAACGCGCGACCGGCTCATGCAGGAATACCACAAGCACTATCCGGAGTACGGGTTCGACAGGCATAAAGGCTACCCGACCGCCCAGCACAAGGCGAGCATCCGGCAACACGGCCCCTGCCCGATCCACCGCAAAACCTTCCGGGGCGTCAAGGCCTGAGGCCCGCCCCATAAAGGATTGATGCCTATGCTGTCCCTGCTCAATAAAAAATGGTGCCTCCACCCAAGCCAGCCCGAGCGCACGCAGGCCCTCGCCCGCGAACTCGGCGTGCCCGCCGTCGTGGCGGCGCTGCTCATCAACCGCCAGGTGACAACGCCCGAAGAAGCCGAAGTCTACCTGAATGCAGATCTTACCCGTCTGCACGACCCGTTCGGCATCAAGGACATGGAGGCCGCCGCCCGCCGCGTGGCGCAGGCCGTCGAGAACCGCGAAACCATCACCGTCTTTTGCGATTACGATGTCGATGGCGTCACCTCCGCCGCCTTCCTCACCCACTTCTTCCGCGACCTCGGCGTGAACGTGCGCTACTACCTGCCCGAGCGCATGGCCGAAGGCTACGGCCTGAACGAAGACGCCGTGCGCAAGATCCGCGAAGCCGGCAGCACCCTCATGATCACCGCGGACTGCGGCATCACCGGCCATCACGAAGTGCGCGTCGCCAAAACCCTCGGCCTGGACGTCATCATCTCCGACCATCACCAGGTCGGCGAAGAAGGCCTGCCCGAAGCCGTCGCCGTGCTCAACCCGCACCGGGCCGACTGCGACTACCCGTACCGCTTTCTCGCCGGCGTCGGCATCGCCTTCAAGCTCGCCCTCGCCGTGCGCAACACCCTGCATCAGGCCGGCTGGGAAAAATCCCGCCTGCCCAACATGAAACGCCATCTCGACCTGTTTGTCCTGGGCACCATCGCCGACGTCGCCCCGCTCACCGGCGAGAACCACATCCTGTCGAGCCACGGCCTGGAAGTCCTCGCCACCTCGAAGAAGCCCGGCATCGTGGCGCTCAAAGCCGTGGCCGGTGTCGATGGCAGCGTCGACGCCCGCGCCGTCGGGTTCGCCCTCGGCCCCAGGCTCAACGCCGCCGGCCGCCTGGGCAAGGCCGACGCCGGCTTTCACCTCCTCACCGCCACGGACCTCAAGGAGGCCATGGCCATCGCCGAAGAGATCGACAAGATCAATACCGAGCGCAAGGAAATCCAGGCCTGGGTGGAAGAAGAAGCCGAATACCAGATCGCCCGCGAAGTGGACCTCGAAACCGAGCGCGCCATCGTCCTCGCTTCGGAGAACTTTCACGCCGGCGTCGTCGGCATCGTCGCCTCGCGCCTCGTGGAAAAATATTTCCGCCCCGTCGTGCTCATCGCGCTGGCCGAAGGCAAGGGCAAAGGCTCCGGCCGCAGCATCCCGCGCTTCAACCTGCACAAAGCGTTCACCGAATGTTCGCCGCACCTCAGCCAGTTCGGCGGCCACGCCTACGCCGCGGGCCTCAGCATCGAGGAAGAAAACGTCGCCGCCTTCCGCGACGCCATGAACCAGGTGGCCACCCGCATCCTGAGCGACGACGACATGATCCCCGAACTCACCCTCGATGCCGAGCTGAACATAAGCGAAATCGACCGCACGCTCGACGCCGCCATCCGCAAGCTCGAACCCTTCGGCGCAGGCAACCCCTCGCCCGTCTTTCTCGCCAAAAACGTCGAAATGAAAAACCTGCGCCTCATGGGGAAAACCAAAGAGCATGCGCGCTTCACCGCGCATCAGGAAGGGGGCCGCATCGAAGCCGTCGCCTTCGGCATGGCCGAAGCCCTCACCGCCCTCGAAGACGACGAAGCCCCGCGCATCGACATCGCCTGCGAAATCCACACCAACAACTGGAACGGCCAGAACAAGCTGGAGCTGCGCATCCTGGACGCCCGCCCGGCGGACGAGAAGATGGTTTGAGTCGTGTGCTTTGTTGTTTAGAGAACCATGTTAAGTATCTTAAGGCTAGTTTCAAGAATTAATTATTTTCCTGACGGTCCCGAACTAGCTGGATAAAGTCTGTTAAGTTCATGAGCCATTCTCGTTGGGCAGGACGGTAGGTCTCGTGAAGGCTTTTGGGTAGGATCAGTTGAACCCGGTTGGCTATCATTTCTCCTGTCTGGTTCTCACTTATGCCGGGTTCCAATGTTAGTAGATGTTTGTCAGTTATTCGGGCGGCTTCTGAAAGGACTTGCCGCCATCTATCCTTGCAGGTTGATTTAACGCCCAGCATGGAAAGTTTT
>QJZQ01000184.1 GCA_003246675.1 Nitrospirota bacterium
GGTTCACCCTGCCCGGGAAAACCGCCCGCGTCGAGCAAAGGGAGGATTTCCTGCTGCTCCCGCTCTACCATCCGAGCCCGCGAGTGACGAACTGGCGCCGCCCGCTGGCCCAGCAGAAACAGGATTTCTCCATCATCACCGATTGCCTCAATGCCCTGCAACCCAAGCGGGCTTGACAACCTCCCCCGGCGATTTTATTGATTAAAGAGTTCAAAGAAAGGAGTTTTCCCATGTTCAATCGCCGGTTCAATCCATACGACAGTCTTTTTGAAGGCCAGCGGACTTTCAGCAAGAGCCTGCTGCTGCTCGGTGCCGCTCTCATGGCGCTCGCCGCACTGATATTCATGTTTCCCGAGTTCATCGCGTTCCTCTTCGCGGGCTTCATTCTGTTCGCCGGAGTCTCGATTCTTATTGCAGGCGCCCGGGCTTACCGGTCGGAACAGTGGACTGCTGAATCGCCCCTGCCCTACGCCAGCTTTGAAGAGAGCTGGACCCCCCGGTACCGCCGCACCTTCACTTATATTGTGAGATAACGTGGACGCCACCCATTGGCAGGCCCTCGGGAAAAACTGGAGCCGTATCACCTTCGGGTGCTGGCAGATCGCTCCCAGCGCAGGCTGGGGAGACCCCTGCACGCCCCCCGAGGCCGACCGGGTTGTGAAAGCGGCGCTCGACTGCGGCATCACCGCGTTCGATACCGCCGAGGGCTATGGCGACGGGGAATCCGAGCGCCGGCTGGCCAAGGCCCTCGGGCCACGGAAAAACGATGTCATCATCATCTCCAAAATCTGGCCCGATGCCGAGCTTTCCGTCGCCGCCTACCAGGCCCATCTCGATGCGAGCCTGGCCGCCCTCGGCCGCGATTACGTCGATGTTTACCTCATCCACTGGCCGGGTTCGTATTTCGCCAACGAGAAAAAATCCGCCCGGCTGGTGGAGGCCATGGGCGCTCTTAAGCAGAGCGGCAAGGCCCGGCTGATCGGCCTTTCCAATTTTCATCAGGAGGACCTGGCTCGCCTCGGGCCGGGCCTCAATGAGTTTTCCGTCAACCAGGTTCCCTACAATATGCTCGAGCGGGAGTATGAAGGCGAGACATTGCAAACCTGCATGCGGGCGCGTATCGGCTACATGGCCTATTCGCCCACCGCCCAGGGTTTGCTGGCAGGCCGCCTGGATAAGGACGCTCAAAAAGCCCCCACCCGGCAAAGCAACCCCCTGTACCAGGAACCCCTCTTCCCGCACGCGCGCAAGGTTTACCAGACGGTCTCTGAAATCGCCAACGAAACCGGGGCCTCACCGGCCGCCGTCGCGGTGGCCTGGGCACTTCTTCAGGACAATATTTTTACCGCCGTGGTGGGTTCGCGAAAAGCCGAACAGGTGGCGGGGTTCGCGGGCGCATCCCGGCTCGTTCTCGATGAGGGCCAGCGCACGCGGCTCAACGCGGCGAGCGAAGCCTTCGCACGAACCAGGGAACAGACCCTCGAACCTTAAGGGATACCGGCTAAAACCTTGACGGCGGAGCACTCTCATGAGCAACGACGAAACCTGGCAGCCCCCTTTCGAGGACGATGGCATCACCCTCGGGCCGGAAGAAGCACTTCGCCGCGAGATCGAAAAATCCAAAAAATTGAAGGTCGAGCGCTTGCAGATGCGGGACGCCCTCGAAAAACTGCGCGCGGAAAACCAATTCCTCAAAAAAGAAAACCGGGCGCTTAAGAAAAAAGCGGACGCCCTCGAAAAACGCCTGCCAGAAACCGCCATCGGCTCCGGCCCCGCCCGCGGCACGCCGAAAAAACCCGGTTTGCCCCTGTTTTTGGGCGCATTGGCCCTTGCCGGCCTCGCCCTGGCCGCCCTGCTTTTTTTCCTGTCCCGGCCCTGAAACACCGTAACCTGGGCCGGCAATTTTTTAAAACATTGAGGGCCGTCCAATTCCTACCGCGATCTCAGAATAGTTTGTAAAGTTTCCTTAGGAAATTCCCCTTTCCTGGCATTTTTCTCTTTCCTGTAAACAACGAGATTGACCTTGTATTCAGCACCAATAACCCTTACACCCTCTTGACGACACCCGAATGATCCCTCGCCCCAAGGCTCAATTTTGTCCACAACTGTACATATTTCATTATTCTGAGAATCTTCAAAACTCACCGTCATCCAGACTGTCTTCCTCGTCTTATTTTTAAGAGTGAGACCGAATGAGTAACTTTCTGGTATGTTGTATACCCTGAATCCGCTCGAGACAATTTCAATCCAGTCTGATTGGATTTCCTCATGGTGAGTGTGTTCACCCAGGTATTCCTCTCGCTGTGGGTGAAGGTCTTTAATTTTTTTTATATCACCGTATTTAAATCGAAATTCAAATCGATGGGTTTCAACGGGTTCATTTTTTAATCCCGGCATATGCGGCAATTTCCATGCGCGCTCGTTATCAAATACTTCAATTTCAACTTGATAGTCATGTGTAACGTCAATAAGGCCAGCGTCAACTCTGCATAAAAAAGTAAACAGTTCGTCGGGGTCAATCTTGTGGCCAGCATTACATCCAACACCTTTTTCTATGGCAATTCCTTCTTGCACCAATAGTTGTTTTCCAATTTTTAATGCTATCCATATCGGGTCCTTTGTTGGATTCAAAAAGGTAAACGAATATCCAACACCTAACTCGGGAATGTGTTTCACCCCACCATTCACTATTTTCAACCGTTGCGAATCAATTTGCTGCCCTTCATACCCTATTCCTGGAGGGCCTGGGTCAAAATCTCGATTTAGCCTGGGTTCAATTTCTCTAAAAACCTGCTCTCGCTCATCTCTTTTTAACACCTCAGGACTTTCATCTCCTTTGGTTTCAAATAAGTCCTCCAACGGAACAAGCGGTGGGATATCCTTATCCTTTTTCTCTTCCGCCTCCCGACGAAATCGCTGAGGAACCTTGTTAATATCATCGGTGAAATGGGTTCGCCCTTGCTCGTCTGTCCAGCGAAAGACATCAGGCGATGCCTGCGCTAAACAGGCAATAAAAAATAATGAGAGTAATGCCAGCAGTAAAAATCGAAATACCATTATTTTTTTCATGCCTCTCCCCCATTCAAGTCAACTGATTCGGCGACAGATCACCAGACGATTCGCGGCAAAAATTGGAACTTAACTCGCAATCCATTAGGTCTCTATCCTTTTGACAAAATTCATCCATCGCTCCGGCTTAATAGAAATTTAGGTATTCTCCAATTATTTTGCCAATCCCTGAAGGTAAAGCCCGAATACCGCGATCACGGGGCGCAGGCGGGCACTCCTTAAATTTTTTTAGTTACATGAGGGTCGGCGAATCGAGAAAACCTAAAAACCGGGGATCATCGCCTTCTCACACCAGAAATCTCACAGTTGGTCATTTAGTTTCACCTACCCTGCACTTTGCCCAATATATGCTGGAACAATGGCGGGATATTGGGCCGAAGGGGTGAAGCTGTTGATTTACTGGAGATACGGTGGGCTCAGGATCTATTTAAATTGGCGTTGCGGGCGAAGATCGGGTAAAATCCCCACTCGGATATCAAGAAAGTTGAATCCTTGACCGCTGGCCGCCATCCTACAATCCAGTGATCTAATCCGATGGTTTCAACCTGCTGTTCTTTTTGCAGCGTTCTTAATACAAATTTACGGTTTTATAAATTTAAAGAAAGGAATGGGGAGAAAATATGTGGGTATATGAATTTCTTCACGTATTGGTTGGCATTCTGTGGATAGGTCTGCTGTACTTTTTCAATCTGGTTCAGGTGCAGTCCATGCCGCAAATGACCGAGGCGGGCGCAGCCAAGCCCTACACGCAGATTATCCTGCCCAGGGCGCTTTTCCTGTTCCGCTGGGCCGCCCTCCTCACGGTGGTCACCGGCATTGCTTACTACATTGCCGGGCGCAACACAGTGGAAGGCATCCCGAGCGGCGAGATCATGGTGGGCATGCTGCTCGGCATCATCATGGCCGGCAACGTCTGGTTCATCATCTGGCCGAACCAGAAGAAAATCATCGCCGGCGAACTGGAAGGCGAAGCGCTGGCCAAAGCCAAGCGGTATGCGTTTCTGGCAAGCCGCACCAACGCCTGGCTGTCGATTCCGATGCTCATCGGCATGGTGGCCGCGAACCACGGCGGCATCGGCTTCTGATTTTCACCCCCGTATTCAGGTATCGAACCGGCCCGCTTCCCGCAAGGGAGGCGGGCTTTTTTTTACTCCACCGTCAGGGCCGTCATCGGGTCGAGGCGGGAAGCCTTGATGGCCGGTGCAACGCCGAACAGCAGGCCGATCAGCACACACACCGCCGTGGCCAGGAAAACCGAGGGCAGGTTGAGGACGAGAGTCCACGGGCCGAAGTGATTGATCCCCAGAGTGAGGCCAACGCCCAGCACGATGCCGATGCCACCGCCCAGCATGCCGATGGCCACCGATTCGAGGACGAACTGCCGGACGATATCCGCGCGCGTCGCTCCCAGCGCCCGGCGCAGGCCAACCTCGCGCGTACGCTCCTTCACCGAAATGAGCATGACCGCGAGGATGCCGATGCCCCCCACCACCAGCGAAATGGCCGCCACGCCGACGATCAGCCGGGTGAACAGCTCGCTGGTTTCCTTCTTGAGCTCCTCCAGATCCAGCTGACTGACGATGGTGAAGTCGTCCTCTCCCTCGTCCCGCAGTTTGTGCCTGCCCCTTAAAACCGTGCGAATTTCCTTCACCGCCCGGTCGATATTTTTTCTCGAATCGGCGCGGGCGTAAATGGTGCTGATGAAATTTTTGTTGAGCACGCGCCTGAGCAGCGTGGTGAGGGGCACCACGATGATGTCGTCCTGATCCACCCCATCGGTGTCCTGCCCCTTGGAGCGGAAAACGCCGATGACGTTGAACGGAACCTGACCGATGCGCAGGATCTTGCCCACCGCATCCTCCTCGCCGAAGATATTCTTGACCGCCGTCGGCCCCATCACCACCACGCGGCTTGCCTGCTTCAAATCCCTTTCCTCGAAAAACCGGCCGGTGCCCACGGAGTAACTGCGCACGGTGAGAAAATCCGGCGTCGATCCGGCAACGGTGGTTTCCGTGGCCATGCCCCCCGCCTTCACCTGCATGCGCTGAAAATCGAAAGGCGCCACCTCGGCCAGTTCCGGAATTTCATTCGCCAGGGCGCGCGCATCGCGGGGGGTGAGCGTCGTCACGCTGCCGGTGAGCCGGAGCCGCCCGCCACGGCGTTTCATCTCACCGGCGTTGATGGTGATGAGGTTTTCCCCCATCTCCGCGATCACCCCCATGACTTCCCTTTCCGACCCCTTGCCGATGGACACCATGACGATCACCGAGGCGATGCCAATCATGACGCCGAGCGAGGCCAGGAAGGTTCTCGTTTTATGGGCTTTGAGAGCCATCGCGGTGACGCGGAA
This sequence comes from Nitrospirota bacterium, assembly GCA_003246675.1. Classification (GTDB taxonomy): domain Bacteria; phylum Nitrospinota; class Nitrospinia; order Nitrospinales; family VA-1; genus SZUA-259. The sequence goes on from QJZQ01000184.1 coordinate 5,420, forward strand.
GTAAGAGTTCGGTTTCATCGCATCGCCCTTTCCGTCATCGCAGAGTCTCCTCCGGGCTCAGCCGCGCCGCCTGGCGCGCCGGCTGAATACCGAACACCAGGCCGATGACGCTGGAGAACGCAAAGGCCAGCGCGAAGGGCTCCCAGGTCACCCGCGTCGGCAGCAGATCGAACCGCTCGAGCAGGAAGCAGACTCCCAGCCCGAAGACAACGCCGAACACCCCGCCGAGCAGGGAAACGAACACCGACTCGAACAGGAACTGCTGGGTGATGTCCGACCGGCGCGCTCCGAAACAGCGGCGAATGCCGATCTCGCGCACCCGCTCGCGAATGGAGACGAGGAGAATATTCATGATGACGATGCCCCCCACCAGGAGAGACACCGTCGATACCAGGATCAGCATGCGGTTGAGCGCCTGCTCCGACTGGGTCACCCACTGCATGATCCCCTCGGGGGTGATGAAGCGGAAATCGTCCTCGGCCAGCGGCGAGAGGTTGTGGTTCCTGCGCAGCAGTTGCCGCACCGCTTCCATGACCTCGCCCACCTTCTCCGGGCTCACCGCCACCACCTTGATGCTGTCGAGATGCGTTTGATGCAGAAGACGGGACATCGAGGTGGTGAGGGGGATCAGCGCCCGGTCGTCCGGGTCGTAACCGCTTTCGGTGAGCCCTTTTTCTTCCAGCAGGCCGATGACCTCGAAGCTCACCTGACCGAGCCGGATTTTCTTGCCGATGGGGTCCTCCCCCTCGAAAAGCTTTTTCGCCGGCGTCGCCCCTAGCACGATCACCCGGCGCTTGCGCTCCATGTCCTCGTCGCCGAAAAACTCGCCGTCGGAAAGCACCCAGCCCCTCGCCTCCTCCCAATCCGGCGTGGCGCCGTAGACGCGGGTTTCGGTGAAGTTCGCCCGGTAAACCGCCTTGATGGAAACCCGCTGCCGGGGCACCACGATGCGCACCGTGGGCATGGCGCGGATGTCGTCGGCGTCTTGCAGGGTCATGCTGGTGGGGTTTTCGGTGCGGGCGAAGAACAGGCGGCCCGAGCCCGCGATCACGGAGAACGATTCGGGGCCAAAGCCCATATTGGCGATCCGTTCGAGAACCTTGGCCTTCGTGCCCTCGCCGATGGCGACGATAACGGTAAGCGACCCGATTCCGATCAGGATGCCGAGGGTCATCAGAAAGGTGTTGCCCTTACTTTGCCCCAGCCCCCGCAGGGCCTGCCTCAGATTGCGGAAGATTCTCATAGCGTCGATCGGTCTCGATCTGCCCGTCCTTCAAGGTGATGATTCGGCGCGCGTGCATGGCCACCTCCTGCTCATGCGTGATGAGGATGATCGTCGCCCCCTCCGCGTTGAGCAGGTCAAAGGCAGCCATGATTTCGGCACCGTTTTTCGAGTCGAGATTGCCGGTGGGCTCGTCGGCGAGGATGATTCTCGGCTGCGTGATCAGCGCCCGTGCGATCGTCACGCGCTGCTGCTCGCCCCCGGAAAGCTGGCCCGGTGTATGCTGAATGCGGTGACCGAGGCCCACCCGTGTGAGCGCGGCCCGGGCGCGGCCGGCGGCGTCTTTCGGAACGTTCTCCGAGTACATCAGCGGCATCATCACATTGTCGATGGCCGAGACCCCTTTCAGCAGGTGAAACGCCTGGAACACAAAACCGATCTTCTCGTTGCGCACGCGGGACAGCCTGCGGTCGCTCATCTGCTCCACCTCTTCCCCATCCAGGGTGTAGGTGCCCGCGGTGGGCAGGGAAAGACAGCCCATGATGGCCATCAGCGTGCTTTTGCCCGCGCCGGATGGGCCGATGATGCTGACGTACTCGCCTTCCTCGATATCGAGAGAAATGCCCTTGAGCACCTCTGTCTCGAAACCGCTGTTGCGGTAAACCTTGGTGATCGACCGCATCTCGATCAGGCTCATCGCCGACGGGGCCTCCTGCCCTGACGTTTATTATCGGTGGCACCGGTCTTATTGAGAATGCCCACTTCGTCTCCCTCGTTCACCCCGGAGAGCGCTTCGACCACATCGCCTTCGCGCCAGCCGGTTTCCACGGGAACCTCTTCCAGTTTCTCACCCTGACGGCGCAGTACAAACGTCTTTTTTCCCTCACGGTTGACCGCCTCCCGCGGAATCAGGAGCACCTGTTTGCGGACGCCGGCGGTCACCACCACGTTGGACGTCATCTCCGGCCGCAGCAGGGCGAGGCTCTTCGGGTCAATTTCCAGGATGACCTCGTAATTGACCACGTTGTCCTTGATGACCGCCTTGGGGCGGATTTCCCTCACCTGGGCTTTAAATAACTTGTCCGCGTAGGTGTCGACGGTGAACACCGCATTCTGACCGACGGCGATGCGGCCGATGTCCGTTTCGTCGACGAAGGTTGTCACTTCCAGCTTTCTCAGGTCGATGAGAGTCACGAACGTGGGAGCACTCAGGCCCGCCACCACCGTTTCCCCCTCCTGGGTGGAAATGAACGCCACGACACCATCGATAGGAGCCGTGATTTTAGCGTAAGAAAGCTGGGTTTCCTCCTCGACGAGGTTGGCGCGGGCCCGTTCAACCTGCGTCTTCGCAACCTTCATATCGCTTTCCAGCCGGGCCTCCTCCAGCTTGAGCTTTTCCTCCGCCACGCGGATCTGCGACTTCAGCACCTCGACGCGTTCGTTGGATTCGTCGACCACCGTTTGCGAGACCACGCCCTCGCGGCTGAGCTCCAGATTACGCTCGAGCATCTTGATCGCCAGTGCCTGCTGAACCTGGAGTTCTTCCAGCTCGGCCATGGCGGCGTTGATTTCCAGGGGCTTTTCCGTGCGGATTTTTTCCAGCCGCGCCTGTTCGGCGGCCAGGTCGGCGCGGAACCGGGCGACCCTCGCCAAAAGATCCTCGTGCTCGATCATGGCGATCACATCCCCCGCGCGCACGAAATCGCCGATGCGCACCTTGAGGCTCTCGAGCCGGCCGGAAATCCTCGCGCCGATCTTCACCTCGGCCCCCGTTTTCAGGCTCACGGTCCCCGTCGCGAGCACCTTCTGGTGCACATCCCCACGGGCAACCGCTTGAAATTTATAGTCCTGGATGGTCGGTCGCGTATCTTTCCGGCCCGCAATCAGGGCGGTGGCCTTCTCAAGCCAGGGGGCGAGCACCCCCTCCTGGTGCAACCAGAAAACGCCGCCAGCCAGGATCATGAGCAGGAGCAACCTGCGTAATCCCTTCGACATGCCAAAATACCCGTTCAAAAGTTGTGATCGATGCCAAAATCATAACACATTGAATTCTAAATTGTTAAGTGAATACAAACAAAAACCGTTGTTTTTTTGAGTTTTATTTAAGGGGTGGGAACCCGGAGCTGCCGGGCACGGGCGAACCGGGGCGGTTCGGGAACCGGATAAACGGAATAGATGGGGTGGGGAAAAACTTTATACGTGAAGTCCCGTTCACACGGATTGAACTTCGATCTCCCTGTGAATCTGCTGCTGAAGCTGGCCCTGAATGTACTTGAGGGTCCCGGTGGTGGAGGTGGAGCAGCTGCCGCAGGCGCCGTGGTACTGGATGAGCACCCTGTTGCCATCGACCCCCTTCACCTCGACGCCGCCGCCGTCCTTGGCCAGGTTGGAGCGGATGGAACGGTTGAGCACCATCTCCACCGCCTTGAGCTTGTCCTCGCGGGAGAGCGAGGGAAAGTTCAACACGTCGATGTCTTCCAGCCCGGCGGGGCCTGAATCCGGGTAAACGGTCACATTTTTTTCGATCGTCTTCCAGACCAGGTCGCGCAGCAGGTTCCAGCCGGCGGTTTCATCCTTGGTGACAGTGACAAAATTTTCCATGACGAAGACATTGCCCACACCGCGCACATCGAACAGCGCCTGCCCCAGGGGATCTCGCTCGGCTTCCTTTCGCGATGCGAATGAACGGCTGCCCCGGTCAAGCACCTGCGTGTTCAGGACAAACTGGAGCGCATCGGGGTTGGGGGTCTCGCGGGTGCGGACGACTTTGATCACCGCTGAGGTTTTGGTGGGCCGGGCGGCGGCGGGCGCGGCCACTTGCGTAACGGTTTTTTCCTTGGCCCGCTCGCGCGCGGCCAGTATCTCGCTGAGCTTCATGGCAAATAGATTCGTCTCGGCCTGGAGCGTGTCACCGGGCCCGGTTACAGGATAGGGCTATCATAAATCATTCCACCGTAAAAACCAACCGCCTCAGACCCGCCGGAAAATATTCTCCGGACTCAGGTTTCCGATGGCGCCGGGGTGAGACGCGCCACGCTCCTCCCTCTGAGCGCTCGCAGGCCCTCGCTGGCGACAAACAGCGCAAGCCCGATCAAGAGCAGCGCCGCCGAGCCCAAAAACCAGCTGGGCTCCGGCGCCGTGAAGAACCGGTAGGCCTGCCAGGCGAGCGCGCCAATGGTGGTGACGATCATGAAAAACGCCGGTACCAGCGTGAAGTGGGTCGGCTTCCCGCGCGCCATCAGGTACGTGGAGGCGACCATCAGCGCCACCGCGGCGATGAGCTGGTTGGTGGCGCCGAAGATCGGCCAGATTTTTTGCCAGCCTTCCGTCGCGCCGATCAGGTAGGCGAGGACCATGATGGCGCCGGTGGCCCAGTATTTATTATCGAACAGGGCGACCTTTCGCCCCACCGATTCCTGCACGATGAAGCGGGTGATGCGCACCGCCGTGTCGAGCGTGGTGAGAACGAAGGTATTGAGCGCGAGAACGGCGATCATCGACGCAAAGGTGAAGCTCATCATCGGCAGCATCTGGTGCACCACGTTGCCGAACCCGTTGCCGAAGGCAAGAATCCATCCACCGGACTGCAAGGTTTCACGAAAGCCCAGAGTGGCCATGTCGACGCCCCCTCCGGCGGGGGCCACCCAGTAGAGACCGCCGCCGACCAGGAGCACCGTGACCACCGCCACCACCCCCTCGGTCAACATGCCGCCGTAACTGATCGCCTTGCCCTGCGCCTCGCTGGCAAGCTGCTTCGAGGTGGTGCCGCCGGCCACCAGCGAATGAAAACCCGAAACCGCACCACAGGCAACGAGCACGAACAGCATCGGCCACACCGGCCCCTGCTCATCGGACATCAAGCCGCGGTAGGAGGGCGTGTTGATCTCCGGATGCACCCACAACAGGCCGAGGATGGCGAGCGCCATCGACCCGAACAGAATATAGGTGGACAGGTAGTCCCTCGGTTGCAGCAGCACGTGCACCGGCAATACCGACGCCGCCGCCGCGTAGATCATCAGCACCACAAACCAGAACATCAACGGAGAGAAGCCAAAAAGGCCTTCGTTCGGCAGGGGAACCGGCATCTCGAACCCCACATAAATGCTGAGCACCACCGCCGATACCGCGACCAGGGATGACACCACCAGGTTGCTGTTCCTGCGATAGACGAACCAACCCAGAATCACCGAAATGGGGATGATGGCAAAAGTGGGGAACACCATCTCCGGCTGGGCGATGAGCGTCTTCGCCGCCACCACACCGAACACCGCCACCACCAGCAGCATGGCCAGCACCAAAAAGACGGCGAACACCATCTTGGCGCGGCCGCCCATGCTGTCCTCGGCGATATCGGCGATGGAACTGCCCCGGTGCCGCACCGAAACCATCAGCGTCAGGTAATCATGCACCGCCCCGATGAACACATTGCCGATGAGCACCCACACCAGAGTGAGCGCCCAGCCAAAATGATGCATGGCGATGATCGGCCCGATGATCGGGCCCGCCCCGGCGATGGAAGCGAAATTGTGTCCGAACAGAACCAGGGGCTTGCTGGGAACAAAATCGACGCCGTCGTTCTGTCCCACGGCGGGAGTCTCGCGGCTGGCATCCGGCTGGATGACCTCCCGGTCGAGCCGGCCCGCGTAATAGCGGTAGCCGACGAAGTAAAAGAACAGACAGGAAAAAATAAGGATGAATATCGTCAGCATCGTTCAGGAAGAAATTGGGTTTTGCCCCGCCCCCGGCGGCGGCTCGCTGAGTATCTCTTTATCATAGTATAAGATTCAGCCCTGAAACTTCCAGCTTTTTGAAAGGGCCTATTCCAGACACGAGAAGCCGCAGTTGTTTATCGGTTCTCAGGCCTTTGGCCACGTGAAGGTCGATGCCCCGGGCATGGAATTGGCGGTAGGCCTCGGGGTTTTCCGGCGAACCGGGACGAAGCCGGACGTCCGGCAGCCGCCCGGCGCAGCAATTTGGGGAAAGTTCGGCAAGATCGATGGTCACCGCCCGGTGGCCCCGCTCGTTTAGAAAATCGAGCGCTTTTTCATCGAGGTCGAAGCGCATCGCGCCTCCTTGAGAGTTCCGCGGGGGTCAGAACAGACCGCTCAGGCGGATGGTGTGGCCTCGCTCGGGGCCGGTGGAGATCATCGCGAAATCGACGCCGGAGAGGCGGGCAAGTTCCTCGATGTAGCGGCGGGCATTGCCCGGCAGCCGGTCGTAGGAATCGACCCCCACCGTGCTTTCCATCCAGCCGGGGTATTCCCGATACACCGGCTCGCAGTTTTCCAGTACTTCGAGAACGGCGGGCATTTCATCGTAAATTTTACCCCGGTGCTTGTAGCCGGTGCACACCTTGAGCGTCTCGAAACCGTCGAGCACGTCGACCTTGGTGAGCGTCATGCTGGTGGCGCCGTTGAGGGCGCTGGCGTAACGCGCCACCACCGCATCGAACCAGCCGCAGCGGCGCGGCCGCCCCGTGGTGGCGCCGAATTCGTGGCCCTCCTTGCGGAGCTGTTCGCCGGAATTGCATTTGAGCTCGGTGGGAAACGGCCCTTCGCCCACCCGCGTGGTATAAGCCTTGATGACCCCGAACACACGGTCGATTCCCGTTGGCGGGATGCCAAGCCCCGTGCAGGCCCCGCCCGCGCTGGAACTCGAGGAGGTGACAAAGGGGTAGGTGCCGTGGTCGACATCGAGCATCGTCCCCTGGGCGCCTTCGCAGAGTATTTTTTTTCCCGCCGCGATCTCTTTCCTCAGCAGCGAGCCGGTATCGGCCATGAACCGGCAGATCGTTTCCCGGAAACCCAGCTGCTCCTCGAGAAGCGCATCGAACGGCGGCAGATCCTGACCGTAGAGCAGATTGAGAACCTGCTTTTTCTCCTCATAATTGGCATAAAGCACCTCGCGCAGGCGGGATTCGTCCTGGTAGTCCGAAGCGCGAACGCCGAGGCGCGCGATCTTGTCGGAATAGGAGGGACCGATCCCCCGGCCGGTGGTGCCAATGCGGCGGAACCGGTCGCCGCTTTCGCGGCCCTTGTCCGACGTGCCATGGTACGGCAAAATGATGTGGGCGCGGTCGCTGAGCACCAGGCGGCCTTCCAGGTCGATGCCCGCCGCAGCCAGCATCTGCATCTCTTCCATCAGGGCCTTGGGGTCGATCACCACGCCGTTGCCGATGACGCAAAGCTTCTCCGCATGAAAGATACCCGAGGGAATCAGATGGAGGACGTGCTCCTGGCCGTCGAAACAGATGGTGTGGCCGGCGTTGTGCCCGCCCTGATAGCGGGCGACAATATCGGCCTCTTCCGCGAAAAGATCGATGATCTTCCCCTTACCCTCATCCCCCCACTGCATTCCCACCACCACCGCGATCGGCATGAAATCTCCTTCTTTTCGTCATCGCGCCCAGTGGCGCGTCGCACGGGGGAAACCCCCTGAAAGCCATAGAATGAAACAACTTAAATCCCCACCGGCTGCAGGGCCGGTGGCCAACGGGGCATTATCCTTGCCTCCCCCGCTCTTGTCAACCATCATCCCGGAAGGAATTGTGCCTGCGGCGGCTTCCCGGACCCGGCTTCAGGCTGTCTTTTGCGGCAATATCCAGCTTCTGGCAATCTTGTCCTTGGCGGGCAGCCCGGCGGGTTTCTTTTTATCCACCGCGGCGCGAGCGAGGTAGGCCTGCGAATCGGTGTACAACAGGAGGTCGTGCCGGGCGGTGCGAATCTCGATGGCAATGTCCAGGTCCACCACGGCCTGGTCGGGGGCCTTTTTCGTGAGGTCGGCCAGGCGGTCCGGCGGGTGAAACAGCGGCCCGTAGCGCACTCCGCCGGGAACCAGGACCCCCTTGACCGGCTCGCTGTCGGGGAGGGTTTCGGGAAAGGTGAACGTCAGCCCGGTTTTCAGAACCCAGATTTCCTCCACCACGCCGAGCGAACCTGCGATCCTTTCCTTTTCCCGCCCTTCGGTGCCGGGTTCGATAAAAGCCGGCTCGGGCCGGCACACCCCGGCGTAGGGGCGATAATCGTCGGGCGTGGGAATTTCCCTGGGGGTGACCTGAAGGCACCCGCCCTCGACCAGGGTGTACTGCGCCCAGCCATCGGTCGCCACCCGGTGGATGTTCCGGCCAATCAGCTCGGCCAGCGCGCGGCGTTCATCAAGGGTCAGGACGGCTTGAAACAGCATCGGGAAAATCCTTGCGATAAAGGGCGGTGGTTTTTAGCGGGCCCCTCTAGAGGCGAAAAATATCGAGCAGGTGCTTGATGGTCTTAAGCGGCACCATCGGCCCCTTGTCCACTCCGGGGCAAAAAGCGCCGACCAGTTTCCAGGTGCTGCGATAATCGAGGTTCTCGCGCCAGAAGGGGTAGGTCTGGCACTGCTTGGGCTTCACGTCGTGGACGCCGCAGCCGCCCGGCGTCAGGAAGGGACAGGGGTCCCGGTCCGAGACTTCGAGGACGTAATGACCGTCGTCGCGGGTGAGGTAGGCGGCCTTGAACTCCTTCTGCGAGACGCCCAGGTGCCCGGCGATGCGGCGGATGTCCTCACCGTCGAAATAGATCACCCCCGGCTTGAGGCAGCATTTGAAACAGTCCGCCTGGCACTCGAAGCGGAGCGGCTCCTTTTCCCACCATTCCGGCGTCGCGCTCAACGATCATCCAGCCGCCCGGACGGGCGGCTTCCTCGTAACAATTCCGGGCGATGCGTTTGCATATCAGACCTCGTTTTCAAAAATCACCAGGTCGTCGCGGTGGATGACCTCCTCGTAATAATTATCGCCGACGAGTTTGCGCACCTCGGAAGTTTTAAGCCCCTTGATACGCTCCAGGTCGCCGGTGCTGTAATTGACCAGGCCACGGGCGATTTCCCGAGACGCTTCGTCGACCACGCTCACCGCGTTGCCGAATTCGAAAACACCTTCGACGCCCAGCACCCCCGCCGGCAACAGGCTCTTACCGCCCTCGACGAGGGCCTTCACCGCACCCGGGTCGACCACCAGGCGGCCCCTCGCCTTGAGCGTGTGGGCGATCCAGTGCTGGCGGTCGCGGATGCGCCCCCGGCCGGACCAGAACAGCGTGCCCACCGCTTCGCCAGCGGCCACCCGCTCGAGCACCGAATCGTCATGGCCGTTGATCAGCAGGGTGGGAATGCCAAAACTCATGGTTTTTTTCGCCGCGAGGACCTTGGTGATCATGCCGCCCACCGTCACCTGGCTGCCGCTCTTGCCCGCGAGTTTCTCGATCTCGGCGGTCACCCGGCTCACCTGCGGGATGAGTTCGGGCGGCGGAGAATTTTTTGGCCGGCGGGTCGGGTCCCTGGAAAACAAGCCCTCCACGTCCGACAGGATGACAAGGAGCCCCGCGTCCACCAGGCACGCCACGGTGGCCGAAAGCGTGTCGTTATCGCCGATTTTGATCTCGTCCACCGTGACCGAGTCGTTCTCGTTGATGATGGGGATGACGCCGTATTCGAGCAGCGCCTCGATGGTGTGCTTGGCGTTCAGGTAGCGCCGCCGGTTGGCCAGGTCGTCGCTGCTCAGCAGAATCTGCGCGACCTTGAGGCCCTGGGTCTTGAACTTTTTCTCGTAGGCGTGCATGAGGTAGCTCTGGCCGATGGCGGCGCAGGCCTGCTTCTCGGGAATACTCAGGTGGGCCCCGTCAAGCCCCAGGCGTCCTCGCCCAACCATGATGGCCCCCGAGGAGACCAGGACCACCTCCCGGCCGGTGCGGGCGATCTTTTTTACCTGCCGGGCGAAATGACGGATGCGCTCCTCATCGAGCCGGTAGACGCTTTTCCCCTTCTCACCTTCTTTTTTGGAAATGACACTGCTGCCGATCTTGATGACGACCCGCTTCAGGCCGCTCAAAATTTCCTGTCTCACATCTTCTGTCATAGCTTCCTTGAGCAAACGCCCCCGCCCGGAGCGCATAATTTTTTTCCGGGTCAATGTACATTAAAACAAACCTCCGATCACTAAAATTCCCGCGAAGCGCCGGGGCGATGGGCGGCAAAAGGCCTCTCAGGGGGCGGGCGGCGGCAGGACCTCGCCGATGAATTTTTTCCACGCCGCATAGTAGGGTTTGCCGCCAAGAAAATAAGTGTCGTTGTGGCCGGCCCCGGAGATGACATAAAACGTCTTGGGCTCATTCGCCGCCCGAAAAAGCGCCTCGCCCATTTCGAAGGGCACCACCTCGTCCCGGTCGCCGTGCAAAATCAACGTGGGCATTTTAAGCGCCGCCAGCGGCCCGAGAATATCCAACCGGGCGCTCAGCAGGCCGCCGGGAATCAGAGGCATCACCTTTTTCGCCATGTCGCGGGCGGAAGTGAAGGCCGATTCCAGGATCAACCCGGCGGCCTTGCGGTGCGTGGCGACATGGACAGCCGCGGCACCGCCCAGAGAGCGGCCAAACAGGATGAGCGTCTCGGGCTTTTGCCCCTTGTCGCGCACCAGCACATCGTAGGCGGCCAGCGCATCCTGATACAGGCCGGCCTCATCGGGCTCGCCCTCGCTTTTACCATACCCCCGGTAATCGAAGATGAAGACGTTGAGGGGCAGGGTCATCAGGCGGGCGATATTGTCGGCCCGGTGCGAGAGGTTGCCCGCGTTGCCGTGGCACCACAAAAGGGTGCCCCGGGCGCCCGGGCGGGAAACGTACCAGCCGTGCAGCTTCGTCCCGTCGGCGCTTGCGAAATTCACATCCTCCACCGGGAAGCCGAAGCTCTCCGTGTCCCACAGGCCGCCGGGGTATTTCATCGGCTGGAAAATAATCCTTTTCTCACAGCCGCCCAGCAGCACGGCCAGCACCAGCAGCAGAAAAACTCCCAGCACCACGGTCGGCCAAATCAATCCTCTCTCCAATCGATTCATCAAACCACCGGAGCGCGCACCCAGGCGGGGCGGCCAAAAGCGCATCAAACAGGATGCCGGTTTTCCCGCGCCACGCGGATTTTCAGCCCCTCGATGGACCGGACGACCACCCCCTCCCCCGCTTCGATGGGGCCATCGCCCTCGGCCGTCCACAGCTCCCCGTGAACCAGGACCGTTCCTTCCGGCTTGAGGGCGGTCTTCGCCACCCCGTGCTCACCGATCAGCCCTTCGGCCCCCGAGACCGGCCGCCTTCGGGAACTCTGCCCGGCCAGGTAAATGGCGCCCACGGCCACCGCCACCGAAAACACCAGCGTCGGGATGAGAATGGATCTCGAGATTTGCATGGCCGGGTCGTCGCTCTCGACCAGCATGAGCGAACCGAGCAGGATGGAGATCACCCCGCCCACCGACAAAAGGCCGTAGCTCATTATATTGATCTCGGCGATGAGGAGGATGCCGCCCAAAATAATCAGCAGCAGGCCGGCGTAATTGATGGGCAGGGTCTGCATGGCGTAGAGCGCGAGGATCAGGCTGATGCCGCCGATCACCCCCGGCAGGATGAGGCCGGGATTGGACAGTTCGAAATACAGGCCGACGAAGCCGATCATCATCAGGATATAGGCGATATTGGGATTGGAAATGACATCGAGCACTTTTTCGCGCGGGCTCATCTCCCGGTGCACGATGGAGAGGCCCTCGGTCTTCAAGACCACGGGGCCTGATTTCACCGTCACCTCGCGGCCGTCGAGGGCCAGCACCAGAGCGTCGAGGTTGGCGGCCACCAGGTCGATGACGGCGAGGTTTTTTGCCTCTTCGGCGGAGATCGACACGCTCTCCCGCACCGAAAGCTCCGCCCAGTGCGCGTTGCGCCCGCGCGCCTCGGCGAGGGAGCGCATGTAGGCCGCCGCATCGTTGACGACCTTTTTCTCCAGCGTCTTCGCCTCCTTGCCCTCGCCCCCGCCGCCGATGAGGGTGACCGGGTGCGCCGCGCCGATATTGGTTCCCGGCGCCATTGCCGCGATATGCGAGGCGATGGTGATGAAGGTGCCCGCCGACGCCGCTCGCGATCCGCTGGGTGCGACAAAAGTGGCCACGGGGACCGTGGAATCCTGAATCACCTTGATGATCTGCCGCATGGACGTGTCGAGCCCGCCGGGCGTGTCCATGCGGATCACCACCAGCGCGTCGGCCATCTCGTTCGCCGCGTTGATTTCATGCGAAATGAAATCCGCCACCACCGGGGTGATCGCTCCGGCCACTTCCACGACCACGATCCGATCGGCCGCCTGCGCGGAAAGGGATGAACCGGCGAGCAAGAGGAAGGCCAGAAGAAACGCTTTCAAAACATTCATTGGCGCCTCGGGGGGAAGAATAAGGAAAGTCGATTTCATTTTTTCACACTGCCTGAAATAAAGTCAAACCAAAACCCCGGCGGCTCCCGTGACCGGGCGAAGAAAGGGCGGCGCGGCGAGAGTCTCTTTTAGTGTTCTTCGCGACCGGTTTTGATGATAGACTGAAATTCTATGAACCGACGACCCAGATCCAGAAGAAGAAGACCATCCACACCGTCTGCCCCACCCGGCCCGCGCCCCAAAATCATTTTTATCGTCGATCCGGTGCGGGGCGAGCGAATCCAGATGTCCAAGTTCATCAAGCAGGAACCGTTCCTGGTGATGAGCTTCGTGTCCATCGTCGATTGCTTCAAACAGAATATCATCGGCCCCTGCGACCTCGTGATCTACGTCCTGCGGGCCTACAAAACCGAAATCAAGCACCTGCTTCCCCTCAAGAAGAAGCACAAGGCGCTGGACTTCATCATCGTGAGCGCGCCCGACGGCCCCGAGATCAACCTCGCGGAGCTGGAAGAAGCCGGGTTCACCGCCTTGCACAAGGCGACCAACATGGAGAAGATCCGCGAGATCACCCTCGGGCTGCTGGCGGCCGAGGGGCTGCCTCCGCGCACCGAGACACCGCATCCCGTTCCCATCGGCATCGACCTGTCCACACCGGGGCCCACGGCCCCATGAGCCTCGCCCCCTGGCAATCGCGGCGGGTGAACGTCGGCCCCGTGGAGATCGGCGGCGGCCGGCCGCTGGCCCTCATCGCCGGCCCCTGCGTCATCGAGTCGGAAGCCGGGGCCCTCGGCACCGCCCGGCGTCTGAGAGACATCACGCGCGAAGCGGGAATACCCTTCATCTATAAAGCATCCTTCGACAAGGCCAACCGTTCCTCCATCGATTCGTACCGTGGGCCGGGGCTCGTGGAAGGTCTGAAAATCCTGCAAAAGGTCAAAAACGAAGTGGGCGTCCCCGTGCTTTCCGACATCCACGCCGAGCACGAGGTGGACGCGGCGAGCCGCGTGCTCGACATTCTGCAAATCCCGGCGTTTCTCTGCCGGCAGACCGACCTGCTGGTGAAGGCCGCCCAGACGGGCAAGCCGGTGAACATCAAGAAGGGGCAGTTCATGGCCCCGTGGGACATGAAGAACGTGGTGCGCAAAATGGAAGAGAGCGGCAACCGCAACATCCTGCTCACCGAGCGGGGCTTCATGTTCGGCTACAACAACATGGTCGTCGACATGCGCTCCCTGGTGCTGATGCGCGAGGAAGGCTGCCCTGTCGTGTACGACGCCACCCACAGCCTGCAGCTGCCCGGCGGCCAGGGCACCAAAAGCGGGGGTCAGCGCGAACTGGTGCCGGACATCACCCGCGCCGCCGTGGCCGTGGGGGTGGACGCGCTCTTTATGGAAGTCCATCCCGACCCCGACCGCGCCCTCTCCGATGGGCCCAACATGGTCCGCATGGACGATCTGCCCGCCCTTCTCGACCAGATTCTCACGATCGACCGGGCGCTGAGAAAATGCCTGCCGGCACAGGAGTCCCCCCCGCCGGCCTGAATTCAGGAGGCCCCATGCAACGCGCTCTGAAGAGAATGTTGTTCGCGGTGGTTTTATTCCTGCACCCCTTACCGGCCAGCGGCGACCCTGGCTCGTGGTCCAGCCTGCCGCCGGTTCCCGAAAAACGCACCGAAGCGGCGGCGGCCCTGCTGGACGGCACGATCTACCTCATCGGCGGCTTCACCCCCAAGGGCATCAGCTCGCGAGTCCTCGCCTTCCACCCCGAAACGGGAACCTGGGAGGACAAAAGCCCCCTGCCCCGGCCGCTGCACCACACCACAGCCACCGTGGCCGGAGGGCGGCTGTACGTCATCGGCGGCTTTTATACCGG
>QJZQ01000115.1 GCA_003246675.1 Nitrospirota bacterium
TTCTTCTTCGCTTAAGACGGGGATGCCGAGCTTGTTGGCCTTGTCGAGCTTGGAGCCGGGTTTGTCTCCGGCGATGACGGCGTCGGTCTTTTCGGAGACGCTGCCGGTGACGCGGCCGCCGAGGGCGGCGATGGCTTCCTTGGCGCTGTCGCGGGAAAAATGCTCCAGCGTGCCGGTGAGGACGTACTGTTTGCCTTTCAGCCTGTCGCCCGCGGGGCCACCCGCGTCCTGCATGGCGACGCCCAACGCCTTCAGGCGTGCGATCTCCTCGCGGTTGACCGTGCGGTCGAAGAAGGCGATGAGGCTTTCGGCGATGGTGGGGCCGATTTCCATGAGGGATTCGAGGTCTTCGAACTTCGCCTGCATGACGTGGTCCATGTCGCCGAAGGCACGGGCGAGCAGCTGCCCCGCCCTCTGGCCGACGTGGCGGATGCCGAGGCCGTGCAGCAGGCGCGAGAGCCCGGCACGCTTGCTCTTCTCGATGGCATCCAGCAGGTTCTGTGCGGATTTTTCCGCCAGCCGTTCGAGGCCGACGAGGTCTTCTGCTGCAAGCTTGTAGAGGTCGGAATAATCCTTCACTTTGCCGCTTATCACCAGTTGCTCGATGACGGCGGGGCCTAAGTGGTCGATGTCCATGGCGTTGCGCGAGGCGAAGTGCAGCAGCCTTTCTTTCAGCTGCGCCGGGCAGGCGCTGTTGACGCAGCGCCAGACGACTTCGCCTTCGGGCCGGTGCAGCGGGGTCTGGCAATCCGGGCACTGTGTCGGCATCTTGAACCCGGGCCCGCGCTTTCTGTCGGGAACCTCGACCACGCGCACGACTTTCGGGATCACCTCTCCGGCTTTTTCGATCACCACGCGGTCGCCGATGCGGATGTCCTTGCGTTTGATTTCGTCTTCGTTGTGCAGGGTGGCGCGGCTGACGGTGGAGCCGGAGACGGTGACGGGGGCCAGCACCGCCACGGGGGTGATGGACCCCGTACGCCCGACCTGGCAGATAATGTCCTGCACGTCGGTCTCGGCCTGTTCGGCCTCGTACTTGTAGGCGACGGCCCAGCGCGGGTGGCGGCTGGTCGATCCCATTTTCTCCTGATCCTTGAGCGCATCGACCTTGATCACCAGGCCATCGACATCGTAGGGCAGTTCGTCTTTCCGGTCCTGCCATTTTTCGATGAGCGGCAGCACTTGGCCGAAGCCCGTGCAGTGTTCGGTATCCGGGTTGGTGCGCAGGCCCAGGGCGCGCATTCGCTGAAGCGCTTCGTGATGCGTCTTGACCGGTGCGCCGCCCTGTGCGACGAGGTTGTAAACGAAGATATCGAGCTTGCGCCGCGCGGTGATGGAGGAATCGAGCAGGCGCAGGGAACCGGCGGCGGCGTTTCTCGGGTTGGCGAACGGCGGCTCGCCTTCGGCTGCGCGCTCGCGGTTGAGGGCGTCGAAGGATTTGTGGGTCATGTACACTTCGCCGCGCACTTCCAGGGTTGCGGGTTCGGTCAGGCGCAGCGGGATGGAACGCAACGTCCGCAGGTTGGCGGTGATGTCCTCGCCTTCCTTGCCATCGCCGCGGGTGGCACCCTGGACAAACACGCCGTCTTCGTAGGACAGGGTGACGCCCAGGCCGTCGATCTTGAGTTCGACGACGTAATCGACGCCTTCGTCGCGGCCGAGCGCTTTCACCACGCGCTGATGGAACTCTTCGAGCTCCTGCACGCTGTAGGTGTTGTCGAGGCTGAGCATCGGCACGCGATGCGCCACGGGGGCGAATTTTTCGCTGAGCTTGCCACCCACGCGCTGGCTTGGGGAATCCGCGCTGATCCAGGCGGGATGCTGTTTCTCGATTTCACGCAGGCGGGAGAACAGGCGGTCATACTCCCGGTCGGAGATTTCGGGGCGGTTTTCGACGTAGTACAGGTGGTCGTGGCGGTGAATTTCCCGACGCAGTGTTTCCAGCTCTTCTTTTTCGCGCTTATCGTTCGCGGACACTTGAGGCCGCCTCCCTTCAGGGCTCGAGGGTCACATAATACCCGTTGGGTCCGCGCTGAACAAGCAGGACGATGCTGTCGAGGTGGGCGGCATCGAGAATCGCCTGGTTGAAATCCTTTTCGTCCTGGATCTTTTTCTGGTTGATCTGACGGATGACATCGCCCGCGACGATGCCGATTTTGTCCCCCGGCCCCCCCTGCATCACCTCGTCCACCATCACGCCCTTGCGGGTTTGCAGGCGATGCTTCTGGATGAGCTTGCGGGTGATGCCGGTGACGCCGAGGCCCAGCCAGTCGCGCGCGAACTGGGACGCCTCCTTCTCCGACAGGGCGCTCACCTTCACCCGGCGGACCTCCTCCCTGCCGTCGCGAAACACGTTGATGAGAATATCGTTGCCCACGGAATACATCGCCAGGCGCTGGCGGAACTGGCTGCGGTTTTCGATGTCGTGGCTGTCCATGGCGAGGAGCACATCGCCGCGCTGGATGCCCGCCCGCGCCGCCGGGCTGCCGGGGACGACTTTGATCACCATCACTCCCGCCCGCCGCTTAAGCCGGAAATGCTCGACCAGGTCGGGCGTGAGGTCCTGCACCGAAATGCCGGTCCAGCCCCGTCGCACCTTGCCGTAGCTGATGAGGTCGTTGACGATGCGCTTGGCGGCATCGATGGGAATGGCGAAGCCGATGCCCTCGGCCTTCTGGTAGATGGCGGTGTTGATGCCGATCAGCGAGCCGTTGATGTTGAGCAGCGGCCCGCCGCTGTTACCGGGGTTGATCGACGCGTCGACCTGGATGAAGTCGTGATATATCTGCTCCTTGCCGCCGCGGATGGAGCGATTGAGGGCGCTGATGATGCCTGTGGTGACGGTGTGCTGGAGGCCGAACGGATTGCCGATGGCGATGACGGTTTCGCCGATCATCAGATCATCGGACCGGCCCATCTCGATATACGGCAGCGGCTGTTTCGATTCGATCCTGATGATGGCGAGGTCGGACTTGATGTCCGCCCCCACAAGGCGGCCGTCGAACTCGCGCTTGTCGCTCAGGGTGACCTTGATGCTGGCGGCGTTATCGACGACGTGCTCGTTGGTGAGGATATAGCCCTCGCCGTTGATGAGAACCCCGGAACCGAGGCTGCGCCGGCGCGAAGAAGTGGAGGGGAAAAAGTCGCGAAAAAACCGTTCGAAAAAATCGTCGCTCAGGCCGCCAAACGGGTTCCTGCGCTCTTGGGCCACTTCGGTGGTGAAAATATTAACGACCGCGGGGCTGGTTTTCTGCACCGCGCGCACGAGAGGCGTTTTGCGGTCGACGGTATCGTATGCCCCTGCCTCGGGCACGAAAAGAAAAACGCCGGCAATCAGCAGAAAAATCCGGATGGGCTTGAGCGACAGGAGAGGCATGAGAGATTCAGGCCGCCCCCCATCAGGGGGCGGCCTGTTTCGCAATGGAATGGAAGGAATCTTCAAACAAACGGACGAGGCCGCGCTTCAGCCCACCTTCACGGCGATGTAAATCGTCGTTCCACCGCGCTTGATGAGGAACAACACCGAGCTGCCGGACTTAAGGTCGGCGGTCAGGCTGTCGTAATCCGCCATGTTCTTGACCGGTTTGCGGTTGATTTCGGCGATGACATCGCCCCGGCGGATGCCCGCTTCCGAGGCCGCTTCGCCTGCCGCCACATCGGCCACCAACACGCCGTCCTGATCTTCCAGTTTCAGGCTCTGGGCGATTTCAGGCGTGATGTCCTGCACCTTGAGCCCGAGAGGGTCGACCTTCTCCACGGCCGGCGGCCCGCCATCCTTCAATATGGCAATCTGAACCTTGAGGACTTTCTTTTTGGCGTTTCGCATCACTTCCACGTCCACCGTTTTTTCCGGAGGCGTGGCCGCGACGATCTTGGGCAGGTTTTCCATTTCCACGATGGGCTGGCCGTCGAAGCTCACGATCACGTCACCGCGCTTGATGCCCGCCTTGTCGGCCGGGCCGTCGGGAATCACGTCACCGACCAGCGCACCTTCGCTGCCCTTGAGACCGAAGGATTTCGCCAGTTCCGGTGTGATTTTCTGGATCATCACGCCCAGCCAGCCACGGGTCACCGCGCCTTTTTCCTTGAGGTCCTTGAGAATGCCTTTAGCGATATTGATGGGAATGGCAAACCCGATGCCGACATTGCCGCCGGTGTTGCCGGAGATGATGGCGGTGTTCATGCCAATCACCTCGCCCTTGATATTGATGAGCGGACCCCCGCTGTTTCCGGGGTTGATCGAGGCATCGGTCTGGATAAATTCATCGTACGGCCCCGCGCCGATGCTGCGGCCAAGCGCGCTGACCACTCCCACGGTGACGGTGTGGCTGAGACCGAAGGGGTTGCCGATGGCCACAACCCACTCCCCCACTTCCAAACGGCCGGAATCCCCCATCTTGAGGTATGGAAAATCCCGCTTGGCATTGTCTCCATTGTCTATTTTGATGAGGGCGATGTCGGTCTTCGGGTCCGCGCCCACCAGGGTAGCGTCGTATTCCTTATCATCTTCAAGCAGCACGACGATCTCGTCGGCCCCCTCGACCACATGGTAATTGGTCAGGATATGCCCCTCCTTGTCGATGATGAAACCCGACCCCATCCCCCGGCGGGGCTGGTTATTCTCGCGTTCACCAAAAAAGCGATCGTAAAAATCCCGAAACGGGTCCGGCTGACCGGGCTGGCCGGGCTGGCCATTGTTCGGGGGACGCATCCGGTTGAGGGGTTCGTGGTTGGCGGTCTTGGTGCTCACGTTCACCACTGCGGGGTTCTGCTTTTTCGCGATATCGACGAAAATATTGCTGGTCAGGGGCTGGGATTCGCTGCTCAGGGCAAACGCCGGCGCCGCCGTCAGGGTGGCAACCGCGGCACTGAAAACCAAACCCATCGCCGCGAAAATAAACGGGCGACTCTGCGCCCTTTTCCTGAAGAAATTATAGGTCATGTAACATCCTCACTCTGCAACGGGGGAAAAGGAATAAGTTTATTCACCAGGGCGGAAGCCCCGCCCGGCGTTAACGGAATTTTCAGATGAGATTACTACCAGGCAATTAAAAATGGATTAAGCGCGAATTAAAATTTTTTAATGTCGGCCAAAAAGCGGTGACACCGGGCGCCAAGCGCCGGCCCAAAATAAAAGCATCATGCCCTTACGGGCCACAATAAATTAACAGGAAAACCCACTTCCGGCCGCTGGCAGCCCCCAGCCGGACGCATACGCAACAGGAACAAGCCTCTGACGCAGGTTCGGAGGGAATTATATCATTATATAATGGGGGAAAGTTTATTGACAAGGTCAAATAAAGCGTTTCAAATATTTTATTGACTCCTCCCGGCAGTTTACAGATAATTGGAGTTGCCAAACGACGGCGGCACCCGGGCTCACCGGGCAGACGGCCTGCGCGCCCTCCCACCCCAACGAGAATTTTGCCCTTAAAGGCTTTTTCATCCTGCAGGGCGGTGCGGCGGCGATCGCAGCTCCCCGGACACCCCCCGAGGGGCCTGTTCAGGGGGCGAATGTGCCCGAGGCGGGACGTCCAGGCTATTTCCGTCCCCTGGAAACTCAAACCCTTTTCCCCGCTTCCAACCCTGATGAGCCTTTTCCTGTCGGCCCTGGGACTGATGATGGTTTTCGAAGGCGTTCCCTATTTTTGCTTCCCGTCAAAGGTCAAAAAATTCGCGGAACAAGTGCAGCTCCTCAAGGACGGTTTCCTGAGAGCCATCGGCTTTGTTCTGATAATATCTGGATTACTGCTTTCTTACTTCGGGAGGACTCTCAGTTGAAAAAAACATTGGTCACACGATGGATGCCCGCCATTTTCGCAGCCGCCCTGGTCCTGACCACGGCAAGCGGCTGCGCGCTCATGTCGAGCGGCGGCGAGGAACAGGGCAGCACCACCGAGGAGCTCATGAGCTCGGCCTACCCCTTCACCGACCTTCCAGTCCACAGCAGCTTCACTCTGGACCGGGCGCGCTCCTTCATCTACGAGTCGGGCAGCGGCTCGCTCAAAGTGGGACGTCTCTATTATTCCGCCTGGAACGATGCCCGGGAAGTGGTCGATTACTATCAGCACGTGATGGCGGGCCACGGCTGGAAGCTCATCAACTCCATGGAACACGACGGGGTGATCCTGAACTACGAAAAAGAGGGCTGGGTATGCACCCTGATCATCCAGGAGTTTTTGCTGAAAACCTATATCGAGGTTCAGATCGGCCCTAAATGACCCTCTGCGCGGCCTCCGCGCCAGGCCGCGACCGGCAACAGAACATGCGAAACCATCAAGGGCGGCAATTGATACTGGATTTTCCCTCGCGCCCGGAATACAGCTTTGACAATTTCGTGGTTTCCGAGGGCTCCCGATTCGCGGTCGACGCCGCTAAGAGAATCTGCGCCGATGCCTCCCCGCCCTACCACTCGCTTTACCTGCATGGCGGCGAACACCTGGGCAAAACTCACTTGCTGATCGCCATCGGCAACCAGGCCGCCCAGGCGTTTCCGGACCGGCAAATCCTCTACGTGCCCTGCGAGGAGTTCGTCCGCCAGATGGAACAAGGCGAGGAGGCCGCCAGCCTGAATGCCCGGCGCATGGCCGGGGCCGATTGTTTTCTCCTCGACGATGTCGACCGCATCGCGGGAAAGCGGACGGCCCAGGAAAAACTCTACTTCATCTACAATACGCTGATCGAGAAAGGCAAAGTCATCGTTTTCACCGGCCGGCAGGCTCCGGACCACCTCGCCGGTGCGGAGAGCTACCTGACTTCCCGCCTGCGCTGGGGAATGACGGCGGCCATTCACCCCATCGACGACGCCACCACCGCGCAAATCATCCACAAGCTGGGGCAGGACGTGGGGCTTGAAATTCCCGATAAAATCACCGACTACCTGCTCACCCGCGTTCCGAGGGATTTTCTCTCGATCAAGGATTGCGTGACCCGCATCGACCGCGAATCCTATCTCAAGAAGCAAAAAGTTTCTCTCAAGCTGACCAAAGCCGCACTCGGACTGCCCTGAACAAATGAACCTGCCGCACTTCAACATCGCCTCCACGCTCGAGGGCCTGGTCCGAAAAATCCCCGGCGCGCCCGCCATCCGCGCGCCCTGGCTGGGGGAAGAGGTCTCGTTTCGGGAACTTAACTCCCAAACAGCCCATATTGCCTCGGGGCTGGCTCAGGCGGGCATCACCGAGGGGACGCGCGTCCTGCTTCTGGTTCCCTTCGGCATCGACTTCATCACCCTCGCGTTCGGCCTGTTCAAGGCCGGGGCGGTTCCCGTGCTGATCGACCCGGGGCTGGGGCGCAAAAACACTCTGCACTGCATCGAGCAGGCACGGCCGCAGGCCATGATCGCCGTGCCGCTGGCGCACGCGGTGCGCAAGGTTTTTCCCCGTCCGTTCAAGACCGTCCGCACTTTCATCACCCTCGGCCGCCGCTGGTTCTGGGGCGGCGAAACCCTGGCGAACGTGCTGTCCCTCGGCACGGAGGAATTCGCTTCCCTGCCGCGCAACGAGGACCATCCGGCGGCAATCCTCTTCACCAGCGGCAGCACAGGGCCCTCGAAGGGCGTTCTTTACACCCATGGCATGTTCACGCACCAGTTGAAGCTGCTCGAATCCCGTTACGGCATCCGGATGGGGGAAGTGGACCTGCCCACCTTCCCCCTGTTCGCCCTGTTCGGCATCAGCCTGGGTATGACCTGCATCCTGCCGCGCATGGACCCCACGCGGCCCGCCGAGGTCGACCCCGATGAAATCGTCACCCCGATCCTCAAGTACCGGGTTACCAGCAGTTTCGGCTCGCCCGCGCTATGGAACAAGGTGACCCGCCATTGTCTGGACAAGCGCATCACCCTGCCCTCTCTCAAGCGCGTCCTCATCGCCGGGGCTCCGGTAGCGCCGGAACTCCTCAGCCGTTTCGACCGCATCCTCGAAGACGGCGGCGAAGCGCACACCCCCTACGGCGCCACCGAGGCCCTGCCGGTATCCTCCATTGGCCACCGGGAGATTCTCGAACTCGACGCGGGCAATAGCGGGCACGGGCGCGGCACCTGTGTCGGCAAACCGGTTGCGGGCATCAAGGTACGCATCATTGAAATCAGCGATGAGCCGATCCCGCAATGGCGGGAGGAGCTGGAGAAACCCCAGGGCGAGACGGGCGAGATCGTCGTCCAGGGGCCGTGGGTCACCCGGCTGTATTTCAACCGGGAAGGGGCGACCCGGCTGGCGAAAATCCAGGAGGGCGACGGGTTCTGGCACCGCATGGGCGATATCGGGTCTATCGACGCGGAAGGACGGCTGTGGTTTGCCGGACGCAAAAGCCACCGGGTGACGCTGGAGCATGAAACGCTGTTCACCATCCCCTCGGAGGCGGTATTCAACCGCCATCCGGAGGTGCGCCGTTCGGCCCTCGTCGGCATCGGGCCACGCGGGCAGCAGCAGCCGGTGATCGTGATCGAACCCGCCAACCCCGCGAATGTCAAGCGGAAGAACTGGACGGACCGGCTCCAGCGGGAACTTCTCGCGCTGGCCCGGGAGGATAAAGAGACGCAGACCATTCGCCACGTCCTGTTTCATCCCCAATTCCCGGTGGATATCCGGCACAACGCAAAAATCGGCCGGGAAAAGCTGGCCCGCTGGGCGGCTTCCCGAATCTCTCCCGAGAAAAACCCGGCCGCCTGACTCACTTGCGTCAGGCGCGGCTTCCCGCCAGGGCCAGGAAACCTCCTTTTACCGGAAAAGCCCGCGGCGGCTGGCTAGAACCGGTAAGCCAGCATCAGCCCGGCTTCGCTTGAGCCGATACGCGGGTAGATGGTGAAGTGACGCCTCTTTTTATTGTCGTGGAGCTTCATGACGGTCTTCGCCGTAAAATATCCGAGCGCGCCGCCAAAAAACACGTCGGAGGCGAAATGCCTATCGTCGTTCAACCTTGAATAAGCCACCAGGGTGGCGAGGCCGTAGGCCAGGGGACCCATAAAAAAAAGATCGTCATACTCGGAGGCAATCACCGTGGCCGCGGCAAAGGCCGAGGTGGTGTGCCCCGAAGGAAAGGACAGATTGCTGTTGAACTTGAAGGTGTCCCACGCGTGAGCTCCGCGATGGTCACCCGGCCGATGCCGCCCTGTGACGGACTTGACGGTCAGTGACAACAGGTTCGCAATCAGGTAACTCTCGACGCCAAGGAGCCCCACCCGCCGGGCGCGCTCGTTATCCAGAAAATGACCCCAGCCGTAAAACAGGCCGAACGCGGGAACCACATACAGCCCGCTGCCAAAGGGCTCGACAATATCGGAAAGGGTGTCGGTGCCGTCGCTGCGATGGCCCTGCACCCAATCATGAATTTCGTCGTCGAAGGCGAACAGGATTCCGGTGCCGCCCAGCACCAGCGACACCTTGAACCAGTCCCCCGCGTCCCAGCGCAAGGGCGACGAAAGGATGTAGCCGGTATCGGCCAGCAGATCCGTGACATAGTTGCCGTTCAGTTCGTAATCCCGGGCCTCTTTGAGAGTGGCGGTGCTCTCGCCTGCTGCGGTGGAAGCCACCTCACTGCCGGCAAGAGTCACGCGTTGTTTACTTCGAACGACAGGGTCTTCAGCCAAGTCTTCGGCCGAGTATTCGGCGGGGATGTTGATTTCGGGCAGGGCAAAGCGGTGAGGGCGAAGCATCACCTGCGCATACAGGCGGGCGGGGGAAAGTACTCCCGCCACAAAAATCAGGATCAGGAACCCGGCCACACGGGACTCAAGAACATTCATTTTTCACCCCTGGAACCTCTACCGCAGCCAACCCGCCTTAAAAGGCGCAGAACTGGTTCTGCGCGGGAATACCGTAAAAGCCGGATAATACTTTGGGCAGATAACTTCATCTCGATCCGCACGGCACGAAAAGGTTCCGCGGCATCAGCGCCCGCGGCGGGGCCGCAGCGAGCCTCAGGGGCTCGCCTTAAGATGGGATAAAACCGTATCGAGGAGTTTCTGATCGAACAGTTTTCCCGTCAGGCTTTTTCGCGCCTGCGCACCCGCCTCGCGGAATTGCTTCATGGCCTCCGGCGACGGTGGGGGGGACAGGGCCACTCCGTTATCGCGGATGACCTGGACCGATTGATTATTTTCATCCTGAATCGTCTGCACCAGGCCCTGTAAGTGACGCGAGCTGATCCTGGCAAGAGCGTCCTTGAATTTATCCGGCAGGCGGTCGTACTTTTTCTTTGTGATGAGCACGCCGCCGGTGGCGTAACCCATGGGGAAAGACGACATGTGCTTGACCTTGCTGAACCATTGCAGGGCCAGCGCCCCCTGCGGAGAGGCGTAGACGGTGTCGACGATGCCCGTTTGCAGGGAAAGCAGGACGTCGCTCACCGAAAGGGGAACCGGCCGGATATCGAGCGCATTATACGCGGCTTCCACCAGCGGGTCGCCCTGCCACATCCAGGCCTTGACGCTTTTTAAATCGTCCACCGTTTTCACTTCCCGGCTGGAAAAGAAATGCACCCAGCCCACGGGAACCCAGCCGAGCAGGACGTAACCCTTCTCCTCGAAACGGCGCACGAAATAATCATTCATCCGTTCATAAACCCGCTGCACCTCTTTGTCGTCGGCGAACAGAAAAGGCAAATCCAGCACCCGCACCTCGGGCAGAATTTCCCCGAGGCCCACGCCGGTGAACCCGGCGCCGTGAACCTGCCCGATGCGCATTTTGCGGATGACATCCAGCTCGTCCCCCGAAACCCCGCCGGGATAAAACTTGAACCGGACCTCGCCGCCGGTCTCCTTTTCGACCTCGTCGGCGAGGCGTCGCATCTCTTTCATCCAGGACGACCCCTCGGGAGCCAGCGTCGCGAATTTGATGACCTCTTTTCCTCCCGCCCAGGCGTTACCGGCCGACCCGGCCAGCCCCAAGCAGATCAGCAACGCCCATAGAACCCGAACGCCCGCTTGTGCACCATGGCCCAAGGCCCACGGCCAGCCCGCGGACGCGGCTCCTTTCTTCTCCCTAAAACAAATCATCGGCCGACTCCAGTAAAAGTTTTGACCTCACCTTGGCCACCTCGTTGGCCAGCCGCTGCCCGGGCAAACCGTCGGCCCCGGCGGCTTCCACCGTCTTCAACTGCTGCTCGAACAAGGAGCGGTCCTGCGTTTGCACCGCCAGCGTTTTAGCGTACAGGTAGCGGGCAACGAGGTAGTTGCCTTCGGTCAGGCGCAGGTTTTCCTCGAAGTGGGATCGGGCCTTTTCAGGGTCGCCGCCCAACACCCGGCTGCGGCCGCCGTAAAACGCTCCGGCAAGCAGGTGCGGGCCGCCATGATGGTATCCGGGACCGATTTCAAGCAACCGGCCGATGAGTTTTTGCAGGCGGGAGATATCCGCAAACGCAAGGGGGTTGTCCAGACTCAGGTTCAGCCAGCCCGCCCAACACTGGCCTAGCCAGAACAGGGCCGGCAGGTGGTCTTTGCCGAGGGCGGCAAGCCCGCCATCGAACTCATCCAGGTTCAGCACTTCGAGATCCATCCCTCCAGCAGCGGCCCGCAATGCGCGAGAAGCATAACCCCTGCCGCGGCTATAAGCAGCGGCCGCACGCGCGGGCTCCGTATCCTCAAGAAAGCTGAACGCGTAGCCGCAAAAACCCTCGGACAAGCGAAGCAGAAGCTCGACGTTTTCCGGGTCTTCCTTGAGCAGCCCCTCCATCATTTTGAGGCTGGCGGGAATCGCCCGCTCGGCCAATACCACGTCCGGCTCATCCTGAATGGCATTGTACTGCCCCTGCACGAGGGGAAACGCCAGGCGAGCGGCCACCCGCTCGGTGGTGCAGCCCGCTATCAGGCAGGCGATGATAACCGGGAAAACCTTTTCGATTCGCATGGGGGCATCTTAGCAAAACTCCCCCCCGCCAACAAGCTGCCGCGATATTTTTGACAGGGTTCGGTCTATTTGCTAAAGTCACTTTTCATCCTGGACAAGGGGCTTTATAGGCCCCGCCTTTAGAAATATCCAGCGCGAGCATGGACCATGAGTGAAGAAGAAGAGATCAAAGGCGACAGCTTTGTCATCAAGGACAAGCGATCCTCCCAGCGTTCCGGAGATGAGCCCGAGCCCGAACCGGAAGCCGCAGGCCCGGCGCAGCCCGCAGCGCAGCCGCGCGCCGGCAAGCAGACGTTTCAGATCGATTTTTCCACCTTCATCATGTCTCTCACCTCTTCGGCGTTCTACCACCTGGGGGACCTGACGGACCCGATGACAGGGAAGAAAGAAACCAACCTGCCCGCCGTCCAGCAAACCATCGACATGCTCCTCATGCTGCGGACCAAAACCAAGGGCAACCTGACCGCCGACGAAGACAAGCTCCTCGAACAGCTCGTCTATGAGCTGCAAATGAAATACGTGGAAAAGACCCGAGGTTAAGCGCCCCTCTTACCCCCTCCCCCTGCCGACAGTCACCAGAAACGCCTTGGATTCCCGCACCCCGGAATGCTAAGCTTGATGGGACCCTCGGGCGACCGCAAAATTCAGACAGGAGCGAAAGACTTTCCATGACCATGGCGTACGACCAGAACGGCCTGTTCATCCAGGGCATGACGGGCACCGACGAACTGGAAAAGTTCATGCGGGCCCGCTTCAGCGAAAAGGAAATCCAGGAAACCTACCAGACGATGGTGGAAAGCGCCAAGGCCCTGGCGCGCACCGAAAAAATCCCCCCGCTGACCGCGTTCTGGCGGCTGCTCGACCTCGCCTACCAGCACAAGGCGCCGCCGCTGACCTGCGAGAAAGGCTGCGCTCATTGCTGCCACACGGCCGTGGCGCTCACCCGGCTGGAATGGGACGGCATCCTGAACTACGTCCGGGAAAACGGCATCGACCTCAACGCGGTCATCGAACGTTCGAGGAAAACCGTCGAACGCGTGCGCCAGACCCTTGAGACCAGCAAGGATCTCGACACGGTGGACTGGCACCGCCTCGTCGTCAACCAGCCCTGCCCCTTTCTTGGCGACGACGGGGCCTGCACCATCTACGAGGCGCGGCCGCTCGACTGCCGCATGGTGGTGGCGTTTCGCGACCGCTGCGAATCAAAAAAACTCGAACATGCCCAACGCGGCGTGACGGTGGAGGAGGCGGTGGGCGCGACGGTGGTCGCCCGCCTGCAGCACGACCAGACGCCGAAATTCAAGCGCCGCAAATTCATCGGCACCCAACCGCTGCGCCTGTTCCAGCACTGGCTCATCACCTGGCAAAAAAATTCCCGCAAGAAATAAGGGGTCGCCGCCCCCATGACAAAGGGGACCGGCATCCGGCAAGCACTAATGGCTCCAGGCCCTGCCCCATTTGACTGCGATAAAGTATCTGCAAGTCCGCACCCTGGGCAAGGCAAACACTCGCCCGAGACCGTGCAGCGGCTCGCGCGCTGCCTGTGCAAGGCGTTTTCCCTTGAGGACCGCGACATCACCATCGACCACCCCTTCGCCGGCGGCTACATCACCCGAAGCTACGGCAACCAGCCGCTCCCTGGAATCCAGATCGAAATGAACCGCGGCCTTTACCTGAGCGCCCCCTGGTTCGACGCGGAGCGCCTCAAGGTATCTCCCGCCCGGCTCGCGGAACTGAATCGTAATTTCGATCGGGCGCTAGATTTATTTTTCTCCTGTCAATAGAGAGCCCGCGCTCTATAATGGAAGGAGCACGTCTCAGGAAGGCATGGTCAAGAACCCACCCGGCAAGGCCGGTTGTTTATCGCGGGTAACATCCCCGCCTTTTCATTGATCCCTCGTCTGTAGCGATCGACACCCAAATGCATCGGAGATTTTCCGTGGGAGTGCCGCGATGAATGAGTATCTACCCTTTGCGCTTACCTATGTGGAGAGGCATACCGAAAGCGCCGCCAGGGTGCTGCACGGCCTTCCGCCGGAGGACACCGCGGCGCTCCTGGAAGTCATCCCGCATAAAACAGGCGTTCGAATCATCGAGAAATTGCCGCCGCAGTATGCGACTCAGTGCATCCTCAAGCTTTCCCTGGAAAAGTCGGCGATATATTTGCGCGAATCCAACACCCTGACCGGCAGTGGCCTGCTCAAGCTGCTGCCCGCCTCCTTTCGGCGATCCTCATTGAAAACCATGCCCGATGACAAAAGAGGATCTCTCAAAAAGCAAATGAGTTACCCCGGCAATGCCGTCGGCGCCTGGATGGAACTGGACAGCCCGTCCATCCCGATTGCGTATTCGGTGGGCCAGGTCCGCCAGATGTTGCGTGCTATTAAAGGGGAGATCGATCACTCGCTCTGCGTGGTCGACAAAGACGGCGAGCTCGAGGGGCTGATGCAGCTTTCTCGGCTGGCGCGATCACGGGCCAAACACGCCATTCGAAAAATAGTCACCCGCGATATCGATCCGCTGTCCGACAAGGAGCTTCTCACCGAGGCGTTCAGAAACCGCGATTGGGGCCGTTTCGACGCCTATCCCGTGCTCAGCAGCGAGAACAAACTCGTCGGCCTTTTAACGATAAAAAATCTGGAGCGCGGGCTAAGGGCCCTCGGCGAGCACAGCACTCCCTCCAAGGCCGTCCAACCACCGACGAACCCGGCTCAAGCTTTCATGAGAGCGGTTCGGGGAGGGCTCAGGACATTTGCGGGAGTTTTCACCCGGCGCGGCAAGCCCGGGGAAAGCGAGTGAACCATGGCCGATGACGCCCAGGCCGCCATCTCCGCGCTCAGCCGCAGGTTTCTGTCGGACCATCGCAGCGAAGCGGCACAGAAACTGGAGCTGTACGACCCGGAGGAGGCGGCAGCGCTTTTGTCCTCGCATCCGGCAACGGTCGTCGCGCCGATGCTGGAGCAGATGACCCTCGATCGAGCGGCCTCCACCTTCGAGCTGTTTTCTGAAGACTTTGCCCTGCGGGTGCTGGGCGAGATGACACCCAATGCCCTGGCGTCCCTGCTTGCGCAACTGGAGGAGGATGACCGGGCCCGGTGGCTCTCCCGGCTCGGCGATGCCCTCCGGAAAACCATAGACACTCTCATCACCTATCCCGATAACACCGCCGGGCGGCTGATGGACCCGCGCGTCCACCCTTTTCGCGAAACCATGACGGTGCGGCAATGCCTGCGGCGGATACGCCGGCTGGACCACCGCCCTTCGCGCATTCTGTTCCTGGTGGACTCCAACAACCAGCTCGCCGCGAAACTGGAAATGCAGGACCTGGTGCTGGCCGGGCCGGACGCGACTCTGAAAACCCTGGCCCACCCCATCCACGTTCTGGTGACGCCCCTCACCCCCCGGGAGGACGTGGTGGAGCTGCTGGAAAACTACAAGCTCTCGCACCTGCCGGTGGTGGACGACGAGAGGCGCCTCATCGGCCAACTGCACTACGAAGCCCTGGTCAAGGCGGTGGAGGAAGAAGCCACCGCCGACATCCAGGCCATGTTCGGCGTCAGCAAGGATGAGCGCGTCCTGTCCAAACCCGGGTTCTCGGTGCGCAAGCGCCTGCCCTGGCTGCAGATCAACCTGCTGACCGCCTTCCTCGCGGCCACGGTGGTGGGGCTGTTCGAGGACATCATCGCCCAGGTCACCGCGCTTGCGGTCCTTCTGCCCGTGGTGGCCGGGCAGTCGGGCAACTCCGGCGCGCAGGCGCTGGCCGTCACCATGCGCGGCCTGGCGCTCCGGGAAATCACCCTCCTGCAATGGAAACAAGTGGTCCGCAAGGAAGTGCTGGTGGGGTTGGCGAACGGCCTGGCGGTGGCGTTCACCACCTGCATCGGCGTCTATCTCTGGAGCCGGTCTCCGGGAATCACCGCGGTGATCGGCGTCTCCATGGTGCTGTCCATGGTGATGGCGGGGCTTGCCGGCGCGCTGGTGCCCATGTTTCTCACCCGCATCGGCCAGGACCCGGCCACCGCGTCGTCGATCATCCTCACCACCGTCACCGACGTCGTGGGATTTTTTTCGTTCCTCGGTATCGCCACTCTTTTTTCGACTTTCCTGTAGGGCCACCTTCACGCCCGAGCCAGCCGCCCTTCCGCCCCACCGAAAATTCAGCGCGGGGAATTGTCGCTCCGGAACAACCAGTTTCTGAACAACAATGGGACGACAAGCGTGGTCAGCAGGCTCATCATGACCAGAGCCACGTAACTCGGCTGGTCGATGACCTTGTCGTTGAGCGCGAGGAGGGCGACGATCATCGCCACTTCGCCGCGCGGCGCCATGCCGAAACCGACAACCAGGGAATCGTGCCGGCTCATGCCGAGAAGCCGCGCCGTGAGACCGCAGCCGATGGCCTTGGTGAGGATGGCCACCAGCACCAGGGCCAGCAGGAACCACAATAAGTGCGGCGTGAAGGCCTTGATATCGGCAATGATGCCGAGAGAGATGAAGAAAATGGCGCCGAAGATGATGCGCAGGTACTCCGCGCCTTCCTTGAAGTGCTTGCTGGTGCGCAGGCTCACCCCTTCCAGCGACACCCCCGCGACAAAACTGCCAATGATGGCAGAAAGCCCCACCAGCTCCGCCGCCATGGCATAGAGAAATGCAACCATCATGGCGAATATGAAGTTGTATTCAGGAAATTCCCGGGCGATGCGGGATTCGTCGATCCGCTGCACCGCCGGAGTAATCAGCCGCCTGCCCGCGTACACGCCCGCCGAAAGGAAAAGTACGGCCTTGACCAGCATCCACAGGATTTCAAGAGTCGAAAAGGAGCCAATGGCCATCTGGTTCGACACCGCCAGGGCCATGAGGGCAAGAACGTCATCGATAACGGCGGCGCCGATGATGGCCTGTGCGGCCTGCGTCTGCAATTTTCCGAGTTCCCGCAGGGTATCGGCGGTGATGGCGACGCTGGTCGCGGTGAGCGCCACGCCGACAACCATCGACCGGTTCGCATCGAACCCGAACAAGCTGGCCAGAGCGTAGCCGCCCACCCACGGCAAAACCACTCCGACGAAACCAATCGCCGCGTAACGCCATTTGGCGATGGATTCGAGCTTGAATTCAAGACCGGTGACGAACAGGAGGATGACGGCGCCAAGGTGGGCCATGCTCTTGACGAATTCGGTGTAAGTCACCCAGCCGAGGACGCTCGGACCGATGATCAGCCCCGCGAGGATAACACCAACCACCGCCGGCTGGGCGATACGCGCCGCCATCTGATAACCGCCAAGAGCCACGAACAAAAGCAGGCTCATCTGGAACTCGATCGAGCTCATGACGTGTGACAACAAAAACGGACCTTTCCTTTTTTTCCTTTGAATTTATAATAACCGGGTGGCGAAACGAGCGAAATCATCCACTCACCCCATCCCAAAAAAGTGTTCGTTTCGCTCCAGCGGACCGGCGGCACAAAGATCCGCCGGCGGACCCGATTATAACCTGAAAATCCGGAGCGAAATACGGGTTTTCCAGAACACGGCAAGCGCCGGAGCCCAGGATTTTTCGTCCGGCCCTTAAGGAGAATTCCATGGCGCAACAGCCCCACCGACCGAGTCTGCTGAAAATCCGGAGGAGGAAAAGGAGCGCCCCCGGCACCCCGCCGGGCACGCTGGTGAGCCATCCGGACGCCTCTCCCACCACCATCGATCTCGTGGCTTATTCGGCCGACAACATCGAAGAACGGGTCGTCACCGACATCGAGCAAATTCGCGGCTTCCTTGGCCGTTGGCCGGTTATATGGATTCGCGTCGCAGGGCTGGGCAGCATCGAGATGATTCACTCGCTGGGCGAACTGTTTTCCCTGCATCCCCTGATGCTCGAAGATATCATCAACGTTCATCAGCGCGCGAAAGTGGAAGAATACGATAAAAGCCTGTTTATCGTCACCCAGTGTCCCCGCGCACACGAAACCCACATGCAAATGGAACAGACCAGCCTCGTGCTGGCCGGCGGGGTCGTGCTGTCCTTTCAGGAGCAACCCTCCTCCCTGTTCGATCCCGTCTCGCAGCGCATACAGCAGAGAAAAGGCGGGCGCATTCGTCTGTCCCAGGCCGATTATCTGGCGTACGCCCTTCTCGACACAATCATTGACGGCTATTTCCCCATTCTCGATCAATTCAGCGAAGCGCTGGATCATTTCGAGGAGAAGGTCATTTTCAACCCCGACCAAATCATGATCAATCGCATTCACGGGCTGAAGCGCGACCTCCTGCACCTCAGGCGTATCGCCTGGCCGCTGCGGGACGCGGTCAACTCCCTGACCCGCGAAAAGGCCGGGGTGACCGAATCGACCCGCGTCTATCTTCGGGACTGCTACGACCACGTGGTCAATATTATAGAAATCCTGGAGTCGCACCGGGAAAGGGGTTCCGACCTCATCAACATCTACCTGTCGAGCGTCAGCAACAAGATGAACGAGGTGATGAAAGTTCTGACCATCATCGCCACGGTGTTCATGCCCATCGGCGTGGTCGCGGGGATCTATGGCATGAATTTCAACAGCGCCGCATCGCCCTACAACATGCCCGAGCTCGGCTGGCGCTTCGGCTATCCCTTCGCCCTCGGGCTGATGGCGGCCATCGCCGTGGGATTCATGATATTTTTCAGGCGCCGGGGCTGGCTCGGCGGCAAGAGTCGTAAAGAAAATTTTTAGCCCGCGGGTCGCACCGAAGGCCTGCGCTGCTCTCAGCGATTGAGACTTTTAGTTCTGGATGTGGTGCCGGGGAGATGGGGGCAAAAGTTCTATGAATGGGCCACAGACAGGCGAATGATTTCTTTATCTCTCCCTGCTTTTCACTTTAACTTATATCCTCGCGGGGTTTTTGGAGCGTATCCACATTCCGGGAATTCTTGCCGCGATGCACCTTCAACACCGACACCAGGATCCCCACCGACAAGACGGCGACAATAACGGCAAGGGATACACGCGTCGAGATGGGGAAGTGATGCGACAGCAACATCTTTCCGCCCACAAAAAACAGCAGGACCGTGAGGCTCTGTTTCAGATAATGAAATTTCACGATGATCGCGGCGATGACGAAATAGAGCGACCTCAAGCCAAGGATGGCGAAAATATTCGACGTGAATACGATAAAGGGATCGCGGGTCACTGAAAACACCGCGGGGATAGAATCAATCGCGAACAGCACATCGGAAAACTCCACAAGAACCAAGGCCTGCAATAGTGGAGTGGCCGCCATCTTCCCTTCCCGCCAGACGATGAAACTCTGCCCATCGAGCTTGCGTGTCACCCGCTTATTTTTTTTAAAATAGGCGAGGAGCGGATTGGAGGGCGGCCTCGGCTGTTCTCGCGATTCCAAAAGCATCCTCACCGCCGCCCAGATGAGCAACGCACCGAAAACATAAACCATCGCGTGAAAGCGGTTGATCAACACCGCGCCCAGGCCGATCATCGCCCCCCGAAGGACGATGGCGCCAAGAATGCCCCAGAACAGGACCCGGTGCTGGTACTTCAGGGGAATTTCGAAGTGGCCGATGATGATGGAAATGACGAAGATGTTGTCCAGGCTGAGGGATTTCTCCACCAGGTAGCTGGTCAGATACTGAAGAGCGGCCGTGTTGCCGGAAAGATGCGGCCCGTAGCGCCCGTTGACGCCGAACAAATGATACTCGTAGACGAAATAAATGCCCACGTTAAACAAAAACGCTATCGCCACCCAGACGGCCGTCCAGCCAAGCGCCATGCCAAGCGAAAGTTCCCGGCTCTCCCGGTGGAACACCCCGAGGTCGAGAAATAACAGGAAAAGCACAAGCAGAGTAAATCCGATCCATAACCCCATCATGCGGGCACACAACCAACCGTTTCCTCAAGCCAGGGCAACTTCAAGCACCGCTTAGCGAAAGAGCTGGAAACCCGCCCATCCCCGCGAGGGTCAGGGAAGATTCCGCACCGCGCGCACGCCTCCGTTGTTGCATATTTCGAACCGCCTAAGGTGCACCGATCCGTTGACGAAATAAACCGTTTTCGCGCAGCATTCGGTAAGCTCGGTGGTGCCGCAATCGCTCGACCAATACCAGTATGCGGCGCCGTCGGCAAATTTTTTATCCAGCGCGAGGGGGAAGTCGGCCCTGTGATCCCAGGCCATTGCGTTGGCCTGGGTATCGTCATAAATCGTGGAAAGCTCATGGACGGTGGGGATTCTCCAGTCGGCATGGTTCCCGGTTCTAAGGCCGCTGACATAATCAAGGGCTTCGGGAAAGGTCAGGCAGCGCCCCAGGTCGGCATAACTGTCCTTTTGCCCCCACATCAAACCCGTGTCGGGGTCGGTGAGCGTGCCGTCGCCGTTGTCGACGAGGCGGATTTTTGACTCGCGGGATTCGATGGGCGGCGGAACGAATTTCGGCGCTTCGTAAGGTTCTTCCGGCTTGCAGAAGGGGTCGAAGGCGGCGGCTTGCCTGGGGGAAAAGCCCAGCAGAACCAGGATCGCGAGGAACACGGCCCCGCAATGAAATGAGATCCTGCTGCGCTGCCTCTTGTCGAGCTTGTCCAAAACGCTCCCCTCCCTTCACAGGTTGTGCCAAGGCAGCGTCATTATACATCAGGAAATAGGGCGTCGATCATTATGTGAAGCGGCGCGCAGCCGTCCGGGAAATTTTATTTCCCAACCGAGGGCATTGATATTATTATGGGTGGGGAGCCCCGAGCGCTTATCCTTACGCGGCGCGGGCGGCTTCCCATTCCCTATTCTCTAACCCGTGTTTCGCTGAAGGAAAAATGTCGGAAAGATTCCAGGACAATCAGGACGGTACCCTCACCGATACGAAGTACAACAAGATGTGGGCTAAAGAGGACAGCTTCCAGATGCGCGGCAAGTGGTGCACGTGGAAGGGAGCGCACAAGTTCGTCAACTGGCTCAATGAGAACAAGTTCGCCGGTTACGAGGACTGGCGCGTGCCAACCAGCCAGGAATGCCGCAACCTGTACGACCACGAATGCAAGAACACCGATGTGAGCGGCGATATCGTCCACATCGATTACCAGTTTCCCGAGGGCTGCGGTTCCACCTACTGGTGTGCGGAGGAACAGGGCATCAACGGCATGGCCTACAACTTTTACAGCGACCGCGGCTACATGGTGCGCAAGAAGACCTCTGACGAAAGCCAGATGTCCTGCCGGGCCGTCCGCTCCTCGGGGCCGGCCATCAAAACCATGGGCCGTCTGTCGGCCACCGGCCGCACCCGGCGCGAATAAAAGCCGGGCCGCCGGCAAAGTCCTGCACCTGTCAATTCCGGAGCGGCCCGGAGACCTCTTAACCCTCCACCCGAAAGCGCATGGCTTACCACCGCTCCACTTACGCTGAAGTCGACCGCGAAGCTTTTCGCCACAACCTCCGCATCATCCGCTCGGTGGTTGGGCCCGCCGTGAAAATCATGGCGGTGATCAAGGCCGACGCCTACGGCCACGGGGCACTATCACTCGCGCCAGCGGCCCTGGAGGCCGGTGCCGATGCCCTCGGCGTGGCCGTCCTGGAGGAAGGCATCGAACTCCGGGAGAGCGGCATCACCGCCCCCATCCTGATCCTCACCGGCATCTTCCCCGATGAGATCGAGGATTTTCTGAAGCACGATCTCTCCACCACGCTGAGCCGCCCGGACCTCGCGGCCGAACTGTCGCGGCAGGCGGCGCGGGCGGGGAAAACGGCGGGAGTGCACCTCAAGGTCGACACCGGCATGGGCCGCCTCGGGCTTCAACCCGAGAGTTTTCCCGGCCTCGTGGAACAGCTGGCCAAGGACAAGCACCTGCGCATCGAGGGCATCTCCACCCAGTTCTCAACCGCCGACGAGGACGACCCCGGATTCACGCAGAAACAACTCGCGTGCTTTGTCCGGGTGCTCGATGAGCTGAAAGCCAAGCGGATCGAGGTGCCCCTCATCCACGCCGCAAACTCGGCGGCAACCCTGAAGTTTCCCGAAAGCCATTTCGACATGGTGCGCCCCGGCATCATCCTGTACGGCG
>QJZQ01000083.1 GCA_003246675.1 Nitrospirota bacterium
TTCAACGAAAGGAAGCCCATGAGCGTAACGACTTTGGTGGTCCTGGGAGTATTTATTTTCGGCCTGCTGGCCCTGGTGGGTTATGTCTTCATGATCTACAACGGGCTCATTTCCCTGAAGGAAAACATCCGGAAGGCCTGGGCCAACATCGACGTCATCCTCAAGCAGAGGCACGATGAACTTCCCAAGCTGATTTCGGTTTGCGAAAGTTTCGCCGAATTCGAAAAGGGCGTTCTCGACCGTTTGATGAAGGCGAGGGAGAATTACTTCAAGGCCGGCAGTGTGGGCAGCAAGGCAAAGGCCAGCAGCGAGGTGACGGCCGCCCTGCAGGGTCTTTTTGCCCTGGCGGAAAACTATCCCGAAATCAAGAGCAACCAGCATTTTATGCAGTTGCAGGACAGGATATCGCACCTGGAGGAAACCCTGGCCGACCGGCGCGAATTCTATAACGACAGCGTCAACAATTACAATATTCGCATCCAGCAGATCCCCGATGTGTTTGTGGCCGGTTTTCTGCGGTACCGGAAAGAGGAATTGTTTCAGGTCAGCGAAGTGGAAAGGCAGGATGTGGAAGTCAAAATCAAATTGCCCCAGTTCTGACGGGCTGTGAGTAAGAGGGCTGACGAATGACGGTGGACCCGGAAAATCTCATGTGGGCCGGTTTTGGCCTGGGGCTGGGGATCTATTTGTTCATCCAAGGGTTTCGCGAGCTGAAATCCTCCCGCACCATCCAGAACACGCCCACGTCCCGCATCGCCACAGGCGCGGTGGGAACCAACGTGGAGATCAACGGGCGGGTGATGTGCGACCGCGACAAATGGCTCACGGCGCCGATCAGCGGTAGAAACGCCGTCTTTTACGCCATCGAGATCCAGGAGCTTGTGCGGAGAAAAAACTCCAGCCATTGGGTGAAGGTGGACGAGTTCTTCTCGGACAAGGGGGTCTACCTGGATGACGACAGCGGCGCCCTGGCCCTCGTGATGGTGAATGGCGCGACGATCAAAAAGAAAAAGGGCCGGGAGGCGAAATTCCGCATGCGTTCCAGCGACCTTTCGACGATGCCTGATGGCCTGCTTTTGGCTCTCACGATGAACGCCGATCAGCTGAAATCCTTCAAGGTTAAGGAAGGCAGCTGGTGGAACTCGCGCGAATACCGCTTTATCGAATGGGCCATTGCCCCCGATGAAAACGTCTATGTGCTTGGTTATGCCGCCTCCGGGCTGAAAACCGTTCTCAAGCGCAAACCGAAAATGGCGACCTATCTGCAGGCGAAAAACCAGATTGAGAACAAGCCCGGCGAACACCATCGTTTCGATCGTAACCGGGACGGCGAGCTCAGCCCCGAGGAGGTGGAGGCGGGGGCCGCCCTGCTGGCGGAGGAACTCGAATCCAAATACAGCGAAAAGCAGGTGGAGGAGAGGGCGCCCAAAACAAAACTGGTGTTCAAAAAGCGGGAAGGGGAGCCATTTATCATCAGCAACATGGCGGAAGCCGACCTCGTCAGGCACCTTTCCTTGATGGCCACGCTGAAGCTGTGGGGCGGTCCGGTGGTCAGTATTGCGGGAGCGGTTTATATTTTATATTCCTTCGGCTCGCAGTAACCCCGCACGAGGCCTTTCCGGGAGCGGAGCGCACCGGTCGGGCGTGGAAAGAGGGAAAAATGCGCAATAGATTGAAAGAAAACGCTTTACTGGCTAATTCGTGGGCAAGGGGTAAAGTGGGGGAAACTTCCTCCTGGAGCGCGAAATGATGCATAATAATCGTCAAAACATCAATGTTTTCAAAGATAAAGCTTGAATTCGGGGCAATCCGGGAATATCCTGTAAATGATCGGCTCCCGGACCCGTCCAGGGCGATTTTCGCCGCCAGACAATCACAGAGGCTTAAGTAAGAATGGATCCCATGACCATGGACATCGATGAACTCATCAAGGGCAATGAGCAGCTTGCCTCGCTGCCGGAAATCTATTACCAGTTGAACGAGGCTATCCACGACCCGGATTGCACCTTCGATGACATCGGCGAGATCATCAGCATCGACACCTCGCTGACCTTGCGCATCCTGAAAATCGTCAACAGCGCGTTTTACGGGTTTTCTTCGCAGGTGGAAACCGTCAGCCATGCCCTCACGATAATTGGCACCGATCAACTGACGCAGCTCGTACTCGCGTCCTCGGTGATGAGCCGCTTCAAGGGGATCCCGGAAGACCTCATCAACATGGAGAAGTTCTGGCAGCACAGCCTGGCCTGTGGCCTTGCCTCCCGCGCCCTGGCCACCCTGAGCGGCGAATACAATGTCGAGCGGTTCTTCGTGGCTGGCCTGCTGCACGATGTGGGCCGCCTCGTCATGTGCGTGAAAGCCCCGGAGCAGACGCGGGAAATCAT
Source organism: Nitrospirota bacterium (assembly GCA_003246675.1). GTDB lineage: Bacteria > Nitrospinota > Nitrospinia > Nitrospinales > VA-1 > SZUA-259. Next base: position 2,385 of record QJZQ01000083.1, read on the forward strand.
GCAAAGAGTGCGGGAAAACGGGCAGGTTTTATACGAGGAAGAGAAGAGAATCCTGGGTTTCGACCATGCCGAACTCGGGGGCCGGCTGCTCAAGTCCTGGTTCCTGCCCGAGCGCCTGGAGGAGGCGGTGGCAAACCATCACGAACCGCACAACGCGGCAAATTTCCCGGAAGAAGCGGCGATGGTCAACCTCGGCAACAGCATCGCCCACGCCATGGGCCTGGGAGAAAGCGGCGAAGCCGTTGCGCCGCCGCTCAACCCCAAATCCTGGGAAGCCATCGGCCTTCCCCAAAGCCTGTATCTTGCCATGGTCAAGGACAAGGTCGAGCAGCAGTTTGAAGACGTGACCCAGGTGTTTTTCCAGCAAGCCTGACGGCGGTTCAGCATCCGCCAAGTATTCTCCCGCCGGGCCTCCCGTCAATCCCCGAGCAGATCCACATCCTCCTCGTCGAGGATATTGTCTTTCAGCCCTTCCTCGATGATACGGTCAGCCAGTTCACCCAGGCCGCCCTCGTAATCCTTCACATTGGTCTCATCGAAGTCATCGAAGTAGACCGCATGCTCGCTCGTCAGCCAGTCGCGCACGCGGTCGCTGAAGCGCAGCACCTTCTGAACCATTTCCAGCTTTTCCATGGCCGAACCGCCGGTTTCAGTTGAGAGAGAATATGGGGCCGCAAAGGGCCGGTAAGTGCCCGGCCTGGCTGGGCTGAAGGTCCCGCGCAAGCCCCAGGCCGTCGCGCAGGCGGAGCACCTCCCGAAGGGTGAGCGGCCTCGCCTTGATGGCCGGAGCGCCGGCCATGCGCTTGCGTTTAAAATCGAACCTCATGTGTCGATGAGCCTCCCTGAAGATTGTTCACGACTGCACAGGTCTAAAAGAAAATGCCGCCGGAGGCGGTGGTCAGCGAGCGATCAACCCGGTATGCGGCCCTTGGCCCCGCTGAAATCGGCATCGCCCAGCTCGGCCCCGGAGAAATCGGCATTTTCGAGGTTCGCCTTTTTGAAAAGGCCGTCATCGAGTTTGGCCCCCTTCAGGCTGGCTCCGGCAAGGTTGGCCCCGCTGAAATCCGCATGTTCCAGATCGGCCCGTTCCAGGCTCGCGCCCGCAAGCGTGGCCTTCACCAGCTTTGCCCGGGTGAGCTTGCTGCCCGCCAGATTGGCCCCGGTCAGGTCCGCCCCGGTCAGATCGGTCCCGCGCATGTCCGCGCCGATGAAGAAGCAGCCCTTGAGCTGCGCGCCGTCGAGGTTGGCCTCGTTCAGGGTGGAGCGGCTGAGATCGGCCCCTTCCATGCGCGCCCCGCTTAAGTCCGCGGTGGTGAGGTCCGCCCCGGAAAGATCCGCCCCGCTCAAGTCCGCTCCCGGCATCTTGGCGCGGCCGAGAAGCGCCTTGCAGAGCCTCGCGCCCTTCAGGTTCGCCTCGATGAGCTTGATGCGCCCGAGATCGGCCCCGACCAGCACCACATTGATGAGGTTGGCCTGCGTGAGATCGGCAATATTGAGATCGGCCTCGCTGAGATCGGTGCCCTCCAGATGAGTTCGGCGCAGGATGGCCCCACCGAGCTTGGCGCGGGAAAGGTCGGCATTCAGGATTCTTGCTTCCGAAAGATCCGCCCCGGCGAGGTCGGCACGGGAGAGGCGCGCGTCCTGCAAGTTCGCGCCGCGCAGCTTCGCGCCCCGGATCTTCACCCGGTTGAGGTTGGCGCCCTCCAGATTGGTCTCGAAAAACACCCCCATGTTGAGCTTGGAGTCGGTGAAATCGGCGCCCTTGAGGTTGGCGCCGTTGAACTTGGCGCGGCTGAGCTCCGCGCTCTGAATGCGGGCTCCGCCAAGCTCCGCGCGCGAGAAATCGGCGCGTGAGAAATCGGCCTCGTTGAGGTTCACGTCGCCCAGCACCGCATCGACGAAACAGCTCTCCCTCAGGTTGGCCCGCTCCAGAGTTGCCTGCGACAGGCGCGCGCCCTTGAGCGACGCGTCCTGCAAATTGGCGTCCTCCAGCACAGCCTGCGAAAGATCGGCCTTGTCGAGAGTGGCGCGGGTAAGATCCGCATCGCTCAGGTTCGCGCCCTTCAGCACCCCCGCCAGAAGCGAAGCCTCGGCCAGGCACGCGCGCGACAGGTCGCTGCCGGAAAAATTCGTCTCGTTCAGGTTGATGCCGAGAAAATCGATGTCGGAAAGGTCGATGCCGGACAGGTCCGCGCCTTGAAAAAAAGCGTCGACCGCCTCGGCGGGCGTCTCATCCTCCACCGGCTCGTCATCGCTGCCTTCTTCGACCGCACTGTCCTCATCCTCCCCGGCCTCGTCCACCGCTTCGGCTTCCTCCAGCGGCGCGTCGGCCCCCTCAACGGCTTCCTCCTCGTCGACCTCGACCTCGATTTCCTCGATGATCTCTTCGTATTCCTCTTCTTCCTCGATATCCTGCCGGGCCGCGAGTTCCTTCCGGTACTGCTCGAGCCGGGCTTCGACCTCTTCGCGTGTGTAGTCCGCCATGTGCACTTCCTGGATTGGATGATGTACGGGTTGCCGCTTTACGACCCGGGCAGGCCGGAAAACCGGCCTCGCCCTTTAAAAAGGGTGAGTTAGCAAAATAGCCTACAGCGCCCGCGAACGCAAGGAGAAGATGGCGCGGCGGCAGGGCAGGGGGCAGAAGCCACGCCAAAGATTGGATCGGCGCTGGGGCGGGGTGCGGCTATAATATATTCCATGCCCGATCATCGCGGCCCGGCCTGAAATCCCGTTCGGCGGCGCTTCGGGCCCCAGGCTCCCAAGGCCACAGCCGGGGAGCGAACGATCCACTCGCCCACCTGGAAACGGGCAGAAAACCATTGGATACACATGATAAAACCCGTGCTGATTTACGATGGCGAGTGCCGCTTCTGCCGCCGCCTGACGCGGCTTCTGGCGAGAATCACCAAAAACCGCCTCGAAATCGCCCCCGCAAGCGAAGCGGCGGCCCGCTTTCCAGAAATCCCCGGGGAGAGCCTGCAGGCGTCCATGCAGATGGTGGGCGTGGACAGGTCGGTGA
>QJZQ01000067.1 GCA_003246675.1 Nitrospirota bacterium
CTTCAAGGACGAAAAACTCCAGGTGGTGAAGACCATGAAGGGCACCCCCGCCGAGCGCGGCGGCGTCCAGAAAGGCGATGTCTTTCTCAAGGTCAACGGGCAGAGCGTGGCGGGCATGGAAATCGGCGGGCTTGCCGACGCCCTGCGCGGCTACCCCAACACCCAGGTCACCATCACCCTTGAACGGCCCGGCGCATTCCCCAGCCGCGACTTTACCCTCACCCGCGAAGTCATCTCCGTCCAGACCGTGGAGTACGAATCGCTCGACGACCATATCGGTTACATCAAGATCACCAGCTTTTCCAAGCAGAGCGACGACCAGTTGAAAGAAGCCCTCCAGCAGGCGAAGAAAGACGGCATCCGGGGCATGGTGCTCGACCTGCGCGACAACCCCGGCGGGCTGCTCAACCAGTCCGTCAAAATCGCCAGTCATTTCCTCTCGCGCGGCGGCCTCGTCGTTTACACCCAGGGCCGCGCCAAGGAGGACTACCACGAATACCGCGCCCAGCTTAAAAACAGCCTGACCGAAATGCCCGTCGTCGTGCTCATCAACCAGCACAGCGCCAGCGCCTCCGAGATCGTCGCCGGAGCCCTGCGCGACTCCGGCCGCGCGCTCATCATCGGCGAGAACTCCTATGGCAAAGGATCGGTGCAGACCATCTTCCGCATCAGCGACGGCTCCGGGCTCAGGCTCACCACCTCCAAATACTTCACCCCCTCCGGCATCGACATCACCGAGCACGGCATCGTGCCCGAAGTAAAAATCGTCAAGGACGCCTCGTACATCGAGGGCGACCCGCTGACCCGGGGCGGCGCCAAGAGCAACCCCCTCATTCAGATGGTCGAAGGGCGGCTCAGCAAATACCTCGAGGAGCAGGGCCGCAAGCTCGACGAGGCGCACGACCCCAGCCTGCAATTCGCGCAGATGGTTCTGAAGAACGTGACCCAACCCGACAACAAGAACAACGCGCTGGAAAAAGCGCGGGAAATCGCCGCGAACATCACGTATTGAATCAAAAGGAAAGCAATGAACATCATCGGCATCGACTACGAAAAAGGCACCGTACAGAGCGACTACCACCAGTGGCAGATCGTATCCAACAACGACAATAAATTTCTCCTCCTGCAACGGGAGGAGAACGGCCGCTTCATCGCCGCCGAGGCGGACGTCAAGAAAAAGCACCTCTGGCAGGTCAAGGAAATCACCTACCGCGGCCCGAACGGCGACACCTTCTTCTACGATGAGGACAGCGGCGTTTGTAAGCTTTAGCGGCGAAGAGTCCGGCCTGGTTAACTAAACAGCGCCCATTCCTGCCCAGTAAGCCCCCGTCGTTCGTTGCGGTTGCTAATTACAATTCCGTCCGCATGCATAGGCCCAATGCCTGGTTTTCCAGGTTTGTGCGCATGAACGCCAATTCGATGATCTTGTGAATCAAGAACATCATGCCATACCGATACGAGAATCCTGACCTCACCCCGAACCACCTCTTCGCTGCTTTGACTCGAAAGTGTAGCGAGTTTGTCGAATGTCTGGGAAGGCAGGTCATCAAGCCGATCCCTAACAATAGCCACTATTGCCTGCCTCTCTTTGGACATGCCAGACTCGTATGAATATTATTAGGGGCTGGTAATAGCCTGCCATGGTCTCTGTTTGAGCTTGCACCTTCAGGGGTTGTATCAAGCTAACCCTTCGTACCGCCTTTAGGGTTGCTTTTCCCCTTAATAAAGCTTGAGAGACTTCAGGTGGCCGAGGGATTTTCGCAGAGCGTCCTTGCTGGAGTCGGCGAGGAAGTTGCCGCGCAGGTCCAGTTTCCGGAGTTTAGGAAACGCCTGGCTTTCCCCGAGAGCGAGGGCTCCCGCGTCGCGGATTTCGTTCCAGCCGAGTTCGAGGGTTTGCAGGTTGGGGAAGCTGGTGGTTTTCGCAAAGGCCACGGTGCCTTCGTCGGCGAAGAAATTGTGCCTGAGGATCAGCACGTTGAGGTGGGGCAGGGCGGGCGCTTTCGCCAGTGCTTTCGCGCCCTCGGGGGAAATTTCATTGTAGCGCAGGTCCAGATGCTTCACCTTGGCGAGGTGCGGGCTCGCGAGCAGTTTTTTCAGCCCTTCGTCGCCGATTTTCTTGCCGGACAGGTTGAGCACCGTCCCGTTCTTCTTCAGGCCTTCCTGGAAAATTTTTTCATAATCGATGGTCTTGGGGGTGGTGAAAAAATCCCCCTGGGCCTGAGCGATTCCCGCCCAAAGCAGCCACAGGCCCGCGAGAGCCCAGGCCAGTCGCGCCGCCTTGCGGTGGCTTGCGCGGGGCTCAATCGTCATCGTCCATATCCTCATCGTCGTCGTCTTCTTCGTAGAGGAAGTCGGAGAGGTCGTCGATGTGCAGGTGGCACAGCCGGTGGCGGCTTTTCACCTTCGTGAGCGCTTCCAGGCCCGCCCGGCGCACCCGGTTGGAGGTGAGGAAGAGGTGCTTGAGTTTGGCGAGCGTGGCCGATTCGGCGATGGCGATGGCGCCGTCGTCTTCCACCAGGTTGCCGTACAGGCTGAGTTTTTTAAGGTTCTTCATGTACGGCGAGGAGGCGATGGCCTTGACGCCGTCGTCGCTGATGACGTTGCCGTAAAAATCGAGATCGGTCAGGTTCTTGAAAGTCTCTGAGTTGGCGATGGCGGCAGCGCCCTCGTCGCCGATGTTGTTGTTGGGCAGGCTCAGGCGGGTGAGCCGTTTCAGGCTCTTGGACTTGGCCAGGGTGAGTGCGCCCTGGTCGCCGATGTTCTGGTTGCTCAGGTCGAGGCTCTTCTTGTTGGGCGTCAGGAACTGCTTGATGAGAAATTCTACGCTGGCCACGGGTGCTCCTGGTGATACCGGTTGATATTAGGGGTTGCGATGGAAATTATAGCACAACCCGCGCCCGGCCGGTGGCGTCGCCCGGCGCGGGTCAGCCGAGAAACTGTTTTTTCACGAGGTCCATTTCGTCTTCGCGGTTTTTGATCTGGCCGCTCAGGCGCGCGTCTTTCAGCGCCTGGAAGATTTTCTGGAACACCGGGCCCGGCGCCACCCCCATGCGGATGAGGTCGTCTCCGGTGAGGGCGGTCCGGCCCAACGCCTGGTACTGGGTGAAATACAGCGTGGCGCAGCGGTTTGCGCGCTCGCTGTTGGCCCAGGCGAGAAGAAACACGGCCGCCTCGGGCGACAGTGCGGAAAAATAGCGGTGAATCTCCAGCGTCCCGGGCTCCTGCTTGCCCTCCACCAGGGTGCGGGCGGCCTGAAGGGCCTCGCGGTCGGCGGTGAGGCGTTTTGCGAGGCGCACGGGAGAATCGAGGCGCAGGAGGGCCACATCGAACGCTTCCTCGTCGAGCGGATGCAGCAGCCCGAGCAGATACACGTACCACACCTCCGCCGGTTCCTCCATCGGCACCATTTTTGACCAGGCCAGAACGCCTTCGATGCGCTCCAGCGGGCCGGGCGTCGATGGCTCGAGGCCGGGGGATATGCAACGAAGCAGCCCCAGCTCGTGCAGACGGTGGATGCAGGCCACCGGCGAGGCCTCCTTGAGCAGCAGGACGAGTTCATTCATCAGGCGCGAGCCGGAGAGCCGGTCCACCCATCGTTTCTCGACGGCGTACTTGAGAAACGCCTCGGTCTGCTTGCCGAGGCGGAAGCCGAAGCGCTGCTCGAAGCGGACGGCGCGGAACATGCGGCAGGGGTCCTCGATGAAACTCAGGTTGTGCAGCACGCGGATCATGCGGTCGCGGATGTCGCGCTCGCCCTGAAAGGGGTCGATGAGGACGAACGGGTTCTCGCCGTTGAGCTTGATGGCCATGCTGTTGACGGTGAAATCGCGCCGGAACAGGTCGGCCTTCACCGAGCCTTTTTCCACGGTCGGCAGCGCCGCCGGGTGCTTGTAGTATTCCATGCGCGAGGTGGCCACATCGACGCGTGAGCGGTCCGGCAAAATCAGCACCGAGGTGCCGAACTTGGCGTGGCTTTTCACCTTGGCGGAAAGCTCCCGGCCGAGGGCGCGGGCAAAGGCGATGCCATCGCCCTCGACGACGAGGTCCACGTCGTGGTTCTCGATGCCGAGCAGCAGGTCGCGGACGAACCCGCCCACCACGTGCACCGAGAATTTTTCGCGGTGCGCCACCTGGGAGACCGTCTCCAAAAGGTGCATGATGTTTTTGTCGAGGCGCTCCTTGAGCAGGCTGCGCAGGTTTTTCGGTGCGCCCTTCGCGCCCGCGAAGGGCTGCGGCCCGCGGGTGCCGGCCATGTCCGCGTATAGAACGCGCAGCAGGTCGCCGCGGCTGACCACGCCGATGAGCGCCCCGCTATCCGGTTCGACGACGGGGACGAGCTTCTGCTTCTCCTCGATGATGATTGGAACCAGCGTCTTGAAATAGACATCCGGCGTGGTGACGGCGAACTCCTGCGCCATGAAATCGCCGATGCTGAGACGCGCCATTTTGTGGTGCAGCGCTTTCTCCACGGTCTGCCGGGTGATCAGCCCCACCGGCTTGCCGTCCACGACCACCGGCAGCGTGTTCAGATTGAAGCGGGTGAGCAGCTTCTCCGCTTCGCCCAGGTTTTTATCGCTGGGAATGGAGACCACCGGCCGATGCATGATGTCGCGCACCAGGTACAGCGGCCGCGCCTTTTCCCGCAGCAGGGCGAGAACCTTTTCCCGTGCCTGCGGAAGCGTCAGATCGCGGATGGCGGCCGAGGCGGCTTGCGGGTGGCCGCCGCCGCCAAATTCGCCGGCCAGTTGCGCCACGTCCACGCCTTCCCTGCGGCTGCGGCCGATCAGGTAAACCCGGCGGTCGAGCCGAATGAGCGCGACAAGCACATCCAGGTTTTCCAGGTCCATCACGCTGTGCACCACCTGGGCGAGGTCCTCGATGAAATGCTCCGCCGACGCTGTCGCCAGCGCAATGTCGACCCCGTTGATATTGTGCGTTTCCAGCCCGCCGATGAGTTCGTTGAGCACGTCGAGCTGCTCCGGGTTGAGCTCGCGGTTGAGATAGCGGGCGACCCGGTTGAGGTCGGCCCCGGTACCCACCAGGCGGGCGAGGGCGGAAAAGTCCTCCGCCGTGGTGGAGGGCGAAAGCAGCGACGCCGTGTCCTGAAAAATACCAAGCGCCATGAGCGTGCTTTCCTCCGGCGACAGGGCGATGCCCTTCTCCAGCAGGAGTTCGACGAGGAGGGTCGTGGCGGCGCCGCGTTTGCGAATGACGGAAAGCGCGGCGGAGACCCCATCCGGGCCTTCGGGGTGGTGGTCGTACACGTGAACCTCGACCCCGGGGCTTTCCGCGAGCGGCCTGAACGGGCCAATGCGCGAGGTGTCCTGCGTGTCCACCAGGATGAGGCGGCTCACCTGGCCGAGGTCGATATCGCGGACGCGGGACAACTTGAAGGGGAGGGCGGTTTCCTTGAGGTAGTCGTTCACCGCCCGCTCCGCCGAACCGGAGAACACCATGTGCGCGCCGGGGTAAAGCCTCCCGGCCGCCACCATGGCGGCGAGGCAATCGAAATCGGCATTGACGTGGGTGGTGATCACCTGCATGGTCGGTCGCTTTTTTTTAGTCGGCCGGGGCGGGGCCGGGTTCCTCAATTTTTAGAAACGCCTCGAAGCCCAGTTCCTGGGGCACGGTACATACTTTATTATCACAGGCGCGAAACCACAAGTGCCCGCTGATGGGGTAGGCGCCGGGGGGCAGGTCGTCGGGCACGTAAAAATCGCGATAAAATTCCGCTTCGTTCCGGTGGATCTTGATCGCCTTGCCGAGAGCGCCGTCCAACGCCAGCTGCGCGGGCGACTCCCCCCATGGGGCGGCGGCGGGAAACATGCTTTCATCGAGGGTGACGCGCGTCGCCATAGGGGCTTCGTGGCCCGTTAAGTGCAGCGAGTAAATATGCCATCCCTCGCTCAGCCGCGCCCGCACGAACAGCCGGAAAGTCCCCCCGGAGTGCACCGAAGAGGGCAGGGTGATGGCGTGCAATTTGATGACGCGCGGCGCTTCGGCCGCATGGCCGGGCGGGGCGAGTTCCAGAGCGCTCAAATGACCGCAGAATGCAAGAGAGGCGAGACAAAGCGCGAGCGCTAAAGCAGCAGTCCACCGCCACCGGCCCGGCGCGGCCCGGAGGTCCTCAGGTATTTTTCTGAAATAAGCCATCGAGCAGGGGGCGGCTGGCGGCCTGGAAAAACGGCGCGAGGCTCGTTCACCGGGGTGTCGCCCGGCCCGCGCGGTCATTTCGCCAGCTTGGCTTCGGGATGGGAAAGTGAGAGATATTTTTCGATTTTGCGGGTGAACTGCTCTTCGGATACGGCGCCGGAAAACATTTCGCCCGAAATCGAATCGGTCCCGGGATCGTAGAGTCCGAGAATGAAGGTCGGGGTGCCCTGAATGCCGAGTTGCTGGCCTTCGCGCATGTCGTTCATGACTCTTCGGGTGTATTTGCCTTCGTTCCAGCAATCATGGAACTCCGCGAGGTTCCGGACCCCAGCTTTTTTGGCCGAGGCCGTCAGGTTCTCACTGGTGAGGGGCGTGGCGTCGTTGTAGTCCTGGAACAGGATGTTGAGCAGCGGCCAGAAACGGTTCTGGTCCCTCGCGCACTCCACCGCCTCGGCCATGGCCTTGGCTTCCTTGTGGAACGACAGGGGGAAGTGGCGGAAGCCAAACTGCAGTTCGTCCGCGTATTTGACGCGCAGGCGGGCGAGGGTCGCCTGCACTCGTTTGCAGAACGGGCACTGAAAATCGGAATACTCCAGCAGGAAGACCCGCCGGTTCTTTCCCGATTTCTTGTCGTCGAACCACAGGTGGGCGGTGCCCACTTTCGCCACCAGCCGGAATTCGTTGGGCGGCGAGAGAAAAATTTTGACCCAGCCTTTTTTGATCGCTTCCTGGTACTTTCTTTCGATGGCGTCTTCGCGGGTGGTTCTTTCCAGGTAGTCCCGGATCTCCGCCTGCATCTGGCCGAGGGGGCCCATCTCCTTGACGCCGGGGGTGGTGAGGTAGAACCGCGTGATGTCCGACTGGGTGACCACCACCATGTCGTTTTCGCCGAGTTCGGGGTGCTTCGCCGCGAGGAGCTGCAGAACCTTTTCCTTCATCGCCTGCTCCTGCATGCCATGCAATTGATCCATCGCCTCCTGCATCTGGCTGTTCTTCACTTCGTCCAGATGGATGGGCTGGCCTTCGACGGTGGCGATGACGGGGTTGTTGTGAAACAGGGGGGCTTTATGCGTGGGGTCGCCGAACGCCGGAGAGGCGGCGAAAGCCATGACCAGGGAAAGCGGTATGAATAAAAATGACTGCCAGGAAAAATATTGCTCTACGATTTTCATGATCGGTCGATCGTAAGATATCCTGAAACTTTATCGGTCTGGAATCTCTCGAGGTTTATATTTTCTCAAGCGCCGCTTCCTAATATTATCTTCCTTTGGCTTCCCATGCGCAAATGGTTTATTGCCGCGCCAAAACCAGGGAAGCCGGAGCCGAAACGGGGAGGCAATGCTCTCCCCGCACTGGCTCACCCGGCGGTGATGGACTACTCCGGGTTGAGAAACTTCTGGCAGTTTTCGGCAAGTTGCATGAACGCCTTGGCCGCCTTGGAATCGGGATTGGAGAGGACGATGGGGTCGCCACTGTCAGACCGCTGGGTGATCTCGCCGTCCAGGGGGATTTTCCCGAGGTAGGGGAGCACCAGCTCCTGAGCCAGCTTTTCGCCGCCGCCCGTTTTGAAAACATCGATATCCTTGTGGCAGTGCGGACAATTGAGCGTGCTCATGTTTTCGATAATGCCGACGATGGGCACGTTGCTGTCCCGCGCGAAGGAAATCATCTTGCGGGCGTCGAGCAGCGCCAGGTCCTGCGGGGTTGTCACCACCACCGCGCCATCGACATCGCCGATGAAATCGATGATCGTGATCTGCTCGTTGCCGGTGCCCGGGGGCAGGTCGATGAGCAGGTAGTCCAGCGGTCCCCAGGAGATATTGCCGAGCAGTTCGATGATGAAGTCGTATTTCACCGCATCGCGCCAGGCGATGTGCATGTTGGGGTCTTCGATCAGGAAACCGAGGGACGCCACCTTCAGGCCGTTTCGGGTTTCGTAGGGCGTGATGCCTTCCTCGGTTGCCTTGAGGCGGATGTTTTCAGCGTTCAGGAGCTTGGGAATGTTCGGCCCGTGCAGGTCGGCATCGGCGAGGCCAACGCTGAACCCTTTTTCAGCCAGGGCGATGGCGAGGTTGGTCGTCACCGTGCTTTTGCCAACACCGCCTTTGTTACTTCCCACGATGAGCTTGTGCTTGATGTCGCCCATTCGCTTGTTGACAAGCCAGCGGTTGTGTTCGTTCTTATCCGCCTTGCAATCGGTGTCGTTGTTGTACTCGCACATTTCGCAGGTGTGGAGAAGCCTGCACTCGCCCGTGATGACCATCTGCAACTCCTGGATCTTCAAGATCAAAGCAGGGGCGTCGCGGTTTCAGCGGCGCCCCGGGTTCATGGGAAGGATTGTATTCCATGAGGTTATGGAAGTCTCCGGTGGATGTCAAGGGAAATAGGCTTGCCGGTTGACCCGCGCGCCTTACCCCCCTTTGGGCCGCGGGCCGGGTATCGGCGCGGCGAAACCCGCATCGGGTGAGGGCATCGCCCGGGCCGTTCCCCGCCCGGCCGGGACGGGCTTTATTGAACCGAATGCGCCCGCGCCTCGGCCAGGTGGTCGACGATGTCGAGGAGTTTTTCCTGCGGCACGGGTTTGGTCATGTAATCGTCGCATCCGGCCTGCAGGCACTTTTCCCGGTCGTTCTTTCCCGCATTGGCGGTGACGGCGATGATGAGTGCGGCCTTCTGGCCCTGCTCCTGTTCCCACTGACGAATGCGGCTCGTGGCGGTGTAGCCGTCCATGACCGGCATTTGGATATCCATGAGTACCAGGTCGTATTTGCCCGCGACGAATTTTTCCAGGCCCTCCTTGCCATTTTTGGCCGTATCCAGGTGGCAGGGGCTCTCGCCCAGAATCGCGTGGAACAGCACCCGGTTGGATTCGGAGTCATCGACGAGGAGAACGCGCACGGGCGTGGCCTTTTCCTTGCCGGTGCCGAGTTTTGCCGGAGGGTGCAGGTGGCGGATTTTTCCCGGCTGCGGCCTGTCCTCATCAATGAAAACCCTCGACCGGTCGGATAGCTGGTAGCCGAGAGCGAGGATGATCTTCCGCTTGGTATCGGTGCGGCAGTCCTTTCCGCTTTCAATGCGGTCGATGGTCTGCACGGTCACTTTGGCCTTGCGCGCCAGCTCCGCCTTGCTCAGCATCAGCTTTTGCCGGATCTGCCGGACGCGGTTGGGTTTTTCCGCTCCGCTCATGAGGCCACCTGGTTTCTCAGGAGCGTGAAGGAGGGCAACCCGGCGCTGAAATCCCTGCAACTCGGGCACACGTGGAAGGCCTGGTCCTCGTCGTCCTCGGTCCCCGTCCACCCGCGGGTGCGGATTTTTGCCTTGAACTGCTCGCGGCGGTCGTAAGAATGGTGATCCACTCCAAACCGCACCGTGGAATCGCAGAACGGGTTGTCGCAAACCACGACGTATTGGGTGATGGCTTTGATCATGATGTCACGGGCCTCCAATGTTTTTCGACGGTCGGGCATTGGGAGCGGCCTCCGCTTTACCCCAATACACTGATTTATTGGTTCTTCCATGACTAAAGCAAACACTGTGCCAAGCCATTCACCGCAGGTGGGCGGGGTTTTTGCGGCCGCAGGCGTCAAAACTCTGGCGAAGAAGGGCGCAAGCGGCCCCGGACGTTGGAAATGCTGACGCCCGCATTGTAATGCTTTGTCCGAAGTTTCAGCGAGTTGCAGCCAAGTGTGCGTGACCTGGGTCACAGGAAGCACCGTGGATTCGTCTATAATTAATGATGAATGGCGGATTCGCGGTGTGCAAGGTTCAGGTTCGAGGACACCGCCCGAAGCGGCTAGGAAAAAGGACGATAAAAAGAAGGAATAGGATGATAAAAAGGTTGAAACTTTTTTCTCGCATTGCAATCTTAAATCGGAGTATTCTCATTAGATTCACAGTGATGGTCAGCGGAATTTGTGAAAGAAGTCGGTGCCTCGGGGTTTGTTGGGCGCCCGCGGGAGGGCGTTCCGAAAGCTTGAGGGCCGGTGGGTTATTAACCGGTAGATGTTTATTTATAAACTCGAAGGAGTAATAGTAATGATTAAAAAGGTATCTTTTGGTTGGATGGGGGCAGTGGCGTTTGTTCTGGTCACCGGTGTATCCGCGCAGGCGGGCAACTCGGTAGCGATCACCGAGCCGGCCGATGGCTCCACGGTTGCAAGCCCGGTGAAGGTGTGCATGGAAACGCATGGTGTGGAAGTGGAACCGGCTAAAAACGGCGTGAATGAGGGCAAGGGCCATCATCACCTGCTGATCGATGTCGATGTGCCTGCCGACCTGAGCCAGCCCATTGGCAAGGACGCCAACCACGTCCACATGGGCGATGGGTCCACCTGCAAGGAACTCACCCTGGATGCCGGCGAGCACACCATCCGCGCATTGTTCGCCAAGGGGGATCACGTTCCCTACAGCCCGGCGATCACCGCTACGGTGAAAGTGACCGTGAAGTAAAAACGCTTTACCCGCCAGTAATAAAGAATGCTGCCTCGCACGAGGCAGCATTTTTTTTTGCACGGCGATCCGCCGGTTTGCAGCGGATTTTCATTTCCGGGAATTCGGTTGTAATCCACCCGCGCCCCTTATAGAATCAAGGTGTTCTTGAAATCAAAAGAGGCCCTCGTATCATGGCTCATAAAACTTTCTGCCAGGTGAACTCAAGGCGCGGCGGCGGGCTAAGGCCCGCGGTTTGGACGCTGCTGGCCCTTCTCCTGCTTTGGGCATGGGCTCCTGGCACAGGCCAGGCCTTTGAGGCGAACAAGAGCGCCGTCGCCCAGCTGGTGGTTAAAAACGCGCAAGGGGAGGACGTCTCCACCGGCACCGGTTTCGTGGTCGCGCCCGAAGGAGTGCTCGTCACCAACTATCACGTTCTCGTGGACGCCGCGGGCGTCGACGCCTTGTTTCCCGGCGGCCGCAGGGTTCCCGTGGCCGGTATCCTGAAGGTGGATCGCGTGCGCGATTTCGCACTGCTCAAGCTGGCCGAGGGGTTTTATTCCACGCTTGAGATCGGCGATTCCAGCCATCTGCGGGAATTCGAATACACCAGCGCCCTCGGTTTCTCCGCAGGAGAAGCGGATGAGGAAACGCAGACCGTGCTGCAGACCCACGGGTTTGTTCTCGGCATGCACCCGCAGGCGTACGCCGATTTTTCCTACATCTACACCAGCACCCCGTTCGAACCCGGCTTCAGTGGCGGCCCGCTGCTCGACCGGGAGAACAAGGTGCTGGGCATCGCCACCCTGGCCGGCCGTTCCATCAACCTGGCGCTGCCCATCAACGAGATCAAGCCCTTTCTTAAAGCGGGAAAAGCCCTGTCGTTCGCCGAACTACTGGAGCAGGACAAAAATTCCCTGGAAGCGCTTTATTACCGGGGGAATTTTTTGCTCTACGCCATGGGAGATTTGGAGGGAGCGCGGAAGCTTTACGAGGAGGTTCTGCGGCAGAACCCCGGCTTCGTTTTGGCGCATTACGACCTGGCGGTGATCCAGAGAGATCTCGGCGACATGGACCAGGCCATCGCCAGTTACGAAAAAGCCCTCGCCCTGCATCCGAACTTTCCCGAAGCGCTTTCCAACCTGGGCGGCTTTTACTTCCGCGCCGGGCAGGTGGAAAAAGCCCGAGCCACTTTCGAACGCGCGCTGACGGTTTACCCCAACTTCGTCCAGGGGCTTTCCAACCTGGGTGCGGTGCTGGGCAAGCTCGAGCGCTGGAAGGAAGCACAGCCCCTGCTCGAAAAAGCCCTGCGGCTCGACCCGGAGTTCGCGGTGGCCTACTTCAACCTGGGCAACGCCTGGTTCGCCCTCGGCCGGCTGGATGAGGCCGAAGCCGCCTACAATAAATCGAAGACCCTGGGCGTGGATTTCCTGGGCATGCACTGGAAGCTCTACGAAATCCACCGCCAGAAGAACAACCTGGCCGAAGCGGTCCGCCAGCTCAGGACCATCCTGGAAATGGACCCGGAGAACCGGGAAGCCCAGGAGAAACTCGACCAGGCCGTCACCGCACCGGCGAACTGACGCCCGGTCAGATCGCCCCGATCGCCTCCACCACCACCGAAAACACGGCGGCCAGGCTTTCCGGCGAACATTTATCCAGCGTGTCCGCCAGCGTGTGCCAGTGCGGGTAGTCGAAATCGATCAACACCACCGAGGGGATGCCGAGGGTCATGAAGGGGTAGTGGTCGTCGTAGATCTTGTATTTGACCTGGCTCTTGAACTGAGACAGGTTTTTTTTTGCCGCCGCGTCGAACAGAAGGTCCACCAGCCAGCGCGCGCTTTTGAGCGAGTGAATCTCCTTGTAGATTTCCAGATCCCGATCGGCCACCATGTCGACCACGATCACGCCGTAGGGCCAGGTGTCCGGTGCGGCGTGCTCCTCCAGCGTTCGGGCGTAATGCAGCGAGCCCAGGAGCTTGTCGCTTGAATCCTTGGCGCCGTAATCCTCGCCGTCGAAGAACACCAGGTGCACCGGCCGCGTGGGCGGATGCTCCTTCAGGTAGCGCGCGAGGCCGAGAAGGAGGGCGGTGCCCGAGCCCCCGTCGTTGACGCCGGGAATAGGCAGCCGGTGGGCGGCCGGGTTGAACTCCTCGTCGGCGAAGGGGCGGGTGTCGTAGTGTGCGCCGATGAGCAGCGGCCGCGTTTTCTCCTTGCCGTTGAACTTGAGGATCAGGTTGGTCATCCGCACCGGTTTGTCCGGGGTCGAAAGCAGGTCGAAGCCCTGCTCCACCACGGCGTCGGCGTAGCGGGCGCCCACGGCGCGGATCCGGTCCTGAGTGGCGCGGTGGCCGGCGCTGCCCGGGTTGCGGGGGCCAAGCGCCGCCAGTTCTTCCAGATGCTTCCAGACAACTTTCGAGTATTCTTCAATCCCCGCCGCGCGGCCCGGAGCCGGGAACAGCAGGAGGGCCAGCAGCAGACCCGCGATAAATCGTGGCATGTTGTACGTCATGTTTTAAGGGGGAGTCAGGGGAGCCGTTGCTTGGAGGCAAACGGCTGCGGTTTCTGGCGGCGATGTTCAAAATAGTCCTGGAGGATGCGCGCATGATCGAAGGCCAGCGGCGCGGGCAGGCTTCCCTCCAGGAACACGCCCGTCTGGGCGGCGTCGGACGCGGCGCGGGGCGAGCCCGAGCCCCGGGCGACGAAGACCGTGGAAATCGTGTGCTGGCGCGGGTCCCGGCCGGGGGCGGAGTAGGTGTGGAACTGGCCGAGGAGGGTGATATCGAGCCCGGTTTCCTCCCGGGCTTCGCGGACGGCGGCCTGCTCCAGGCTCTCGCCGTAATCCACAAAGCCGCCCGGAAGCGCCCAGCCCCGCGGCTCGTTCTTGCGCTCAATGAGCACGATCCCCTGTTTTTCCATTTCGATGATGATGTCCACTGTGGGGAGGGGATTGCGATAGTTCATGACCCGGCCTGAAATTTTTGCCCCACTATACCGCAAATTACCCGGCGGGAGACGAAAAAGCCCGCACAAGAGCCGGTGAAGACTCTCTGGCGGACGCCTGAGCCCTGCCGTTCCTCATTGACAACTCTTTGGATTATAGTTAGTTTAGAAGAATCCGGTTGGCTGGAGCGGGGTCTTTTCTCAAGCTTTCTTGCCCCTTCACCGATAAAACGAAGAAGGGGCGCGGCTTCCCCGGCTGCCGGTTTTCGGCAGCGGGCCGCCGGCCCCATTCATTCACCGATGACGGGAGCACGTCATGGAAATACCCAACGACCTGCGTATCAAACGAGACCGGCTCAAGCTCGACGGCAAGAAGTCCGTCGGCAAAGGCGAAGGTGGAGCCGGGCGGAGCAATGCGACGGGGGAAACCGCCGATCGAACCCATATTTCCGAGGACGCCCTCGCCCTCGAGCAGGCCATTCAATCGGTCCTGCAAGCGCCGGATCTTTCCCGCGGCGAAAAGGTGAGCCGAATCAAACAGGGCCTGGAAGACGGGACGCTCAAGTACAATAGCCGGGACGTGGCGGAAAAAGTCCTGCAGAACCTGATCGAGGAAGCCGGCCCTTGAAGGGGGCTTGAAACGGCGTCGGGGCGTTAGACGCCGCCGGTAGCGGCAAACAGCCTGAAAAACCGCGAAATCACTCGGTGGTGGCTTGCGGCGGCTGGGAGGTGAGGAATTGGTTGAGCTGCTCGATGAGGTGGTTGACATCCATGCCGTGCATCAGGGCGCCGTTTTCCAGGGTGTCGAAGTTGACGGCGAAACAGCTTCCGCAGCTCATGTGCAGATTGTTGAAAAACCTGACCGATTCCGGATGGGCGTGGAGGATTTCGTTGATGGTGGTGTTTTTCTGAATGACCATGAGAACACCCAAATTCACTTGCCCAGGAAATAAGGGTATGGTAGCATCTATCACTTCGAGAGACAATATTTTTCCCCCAGGAGTTTTTGATGTCCAGAAAATGTGAAGTTTGTGACAAGGGTCCGCAGTTCGGCAACAACGTGAGCCATGCTCACAACACCACGCGCAGGCGCTGGAACCCCAACCTGAAGAAATTGAGGGTGGTTATCAAAGGCGCGGTCAAGACGATGAAGGTATGCACCCGTTGCCTGAAGGGCGGGAAAGTGGCCAAGGCGTCCTAGCTTTCTAATTCACCAGAAGTTCCTGGTCCTCCAGAGCGTCGGGCCGGGGCTCCAGGTCTTCCAGCCGATCCCCGCCGGGCGTTTTTCTCTTGTATTCCTTGACCCGCTCCAGGTGAATCACCCCAGGAACCTTCCGCACCTTCTCCAGAGTGGCGTTCAACTGCTCTACATCATGAATTTCGATAGACAGGTCGAAGTAGGCCCGTTTGTGCGACCCCTGCTGCACGTTGGCGCGGATGATGTTGATATCGCACTTGGCGAGCACGGCGCTGATATTGGCGAGCATCCCCGGCTCGTCCTGGCCGACGATGTAGACGCGGGCGGGGTAGATGGTTTTCTCGCCGGTGTCCCATTCCACGTGGATCAGCCGCTCCGACTCTGAGCCCGTATCGACCACCCCGGGGCAGTCGATGTGGTGGATCGTCAGCCCCCGGCCGCGCGTGATGTAGCCGATGATCGGGTCGCCGGGGACCGGGTTGCAGCATTTCCCCATGCGCATCAGGATATTGTCGTTCAGGCACTGCACCTTGATGGCATTTTCGCGCGGCGGCTTGGTTTTTTCCTTGAGCTTGACGGGCGTCGCATCCCTGAGCTTCCTGGCTTCCAGGGTTTCCTTGGGCAGAAGCTTCTCCAGGGCGTGATACACCGATACCTTGCCCATGCCGATGGCCGTCATCAGGTTGTCGAGCGAATTATACCCGCAGGCCTGGATGGTCTCTTCCAGCGCCTTCCCCTTCAGCACCGCCGTCGGCTGAAAGCCGCATTCCTTGATCTCCTTCTCCAGCAGTTCCCGGCCCAGGCTCTTGCTCTGCTCCCGCTCATGGCTGTTGATGAAATTCGCGATCTTGCTGCGAGCGCGCGAGGTTTTCACGAAGGCCAGCCAATCCCGGCTGGGAGTCTTGCGCTTGGTGGTGATGATCTCGACGCGGTTGCCGTTTTTCAACTTGTGCCGGAGAGGCACCGCCTTGCCGTCGACCTTGGCGGTGGTGCAGTGGTGGCCGATGTCGGTGTGGACCGCGTAGGCGAAATCCACCGGGGTGGAACCGTGCGGCAGGGAGATGACATCGCCGTCGGGCGTGAAGACGTAGACCTCGTGCGGAAAAAGGTTGACCTTGAAGGAGTGCAGGAACTCCTTGGGGTTCTTCAGGTCCGCCTGGTTTTCGAGAAGATGGCGCACCCACATCAGCTGCTGGTCCATCGGCTGGGTCTTGCCCTTTTCCTTGTATTGCCAGTGCGCGGCGATGCCCTCCTCGCAGATGCGGTGCATTTCCCGCGTGCGGATCTGCACTTCCACCCGCTCCCCCTTCGGCCCGATGACCGTGGTGTGGAGCGACTGGTACATATTGGGCTTGGGCATGGCGATGTAATCCTTGAAGCGTCCCGGGATCGGCTTCCACAGGGAATGGATCATCCCCAGCACGGCATAGCAGTCCTTCACGTCCTCGGTCAACACCCGCACGCCGATGAGATCGTGCACCTCGTTGAAGCTGATGTCCTGGTCGATCATCTTGCGGAAGATGCCGTAGTAATGCTTCGGACGCCCCTGCACCGTGCCCTCGATGCCCGCTTCTTTCAGGGCCTGCGAGACGTTCTCGCACACCAGGTCCACGTATTTGCGGCGCTCCTCCAGCCCCTTCGAAACCTTTCCGTCGATGAGGCGGTAGTCCTCGGGGTAAAGGTATTTGAACGCTTCGTTCTCGAGTTCGTTTTTCATCCAGCCGATCCCCAGCCGGTTGGCGATGGGGGCGTAGATCTCCAGCGTTTCCCGGGCGATGCGGCGGCGGCGCTCCTCGGAAAGGGAGCCCAGGGTGCGCAGGTTATGGGCGCGGTCGGCCAGCTTGATGAGCACCACGCGGATATCGCGCGCCATGGCGAGAATCATCTTGCGATAGTTTTCCGCCTGGTTTTCCTCGCGGCTGGAAAACTCGATCATGCCGATTTTGGTCACCCCGTCGACGAGCTGGAAAATTTCATCGCCGAACAGTTCCCGCATTTCTTCCGGCGTGGTCAGGGTGTCCTCGATGGTGTCGTGGAGCAGGCCCGCCGCGACGGTATTTTCATCGACCTTCAGTTTCGTCAGGTTGAAGGCCACCGCCAATGGGTGCGAGATGTAGGCTTCGCCCGATCTGCGGCTCTGGCCGCGGTGCGCCTTGGCGGAATAGAGGTAGGCATCGAGGATGACGTCCACATTCGCCTCGGGGTGGTATTTGAGTACCGCTTCTGTAAGGTCGTGAATAGTCCGCATTTTAACTGTTCGCCTGAACGGTCGAATCTGGAGGAGGGGAGGGGTTTCGGCCGCCCCCGGGCACCCGAAAAGACCGATTTTGATGTATATTATCTCAATCGTAAGAATACGTTAGGTGTTTGGGTGATGTCAATGGTCATTCCCCTCCCCTTGACGAGGGGAAGGGATATTGAAGGACTCCCCGCCTGGCCAAGGCGGGGTTCCCAAGCTTCCGGTTTCCTCCGCCGGATTTTCCTAGTAGGATAGATCGGCTAACCTGGCCTTTCAGGAAAACCAATACAACCGGACGAAACCCTTGAGCCCCGCCAGCGCCGGGTTTTGGACACCGCCGGATCAAGGACCTGCGATGAGTGACAGCACGCCCACCTGGAAACAACCGTCTCTTGGCGATCCCCTGCAATACATCAAGGGGGTGGGCCCCAAGCGGGCTCAGCTCCTGAAAAAGCTCGACCTGAACACGGTGGAAGATTGCCTGTATTTCCTGCCGTTTCGCTATGAAGACCGGACCGAAGTGAAAACCGCCGCCAGCCTGATGGCCGGGGAGTGGGTGACCTTTCTCGGCCAGGTGGTCGACGCCGGGGTGATACGCATTGGCCGCCGTCGCAAGATTTTCGAGATGGTTCTGAAGGACGATACCGGGATGGTGCGCGCCAAATGGTTTCAGTTTAACGAGACGTACTTCGCGGACAAGTTTCCCATCGGCCAGCAGGTGATTCTTTCGGGCAAGCCCAGCCCGCGCGGCCGGGCGGGTCTGGAGTTCGTCCATCCCGATATCGAGCGGGTCGAAGGCGAAGAGCCGGAAGAAATCGGCAGTATCCTCCCCGTCTATCACATCACCGAAGGCCTCAGCCTCAAGGCCATGCGCGCCATCCAGCGCAACGTGGTGGAAAAGTACGTTGGCTGCGTGGAAGAAATCCTGCCCGAAGAGATCCTTCACCGGCAGGGTTTCCCCGGTCGCGCCGAAGCGTTTCGCCTGGCTCACACCCCGCCCCGCGACACCTCCCCGCGCGATCTCGATCGCTTCAAGACGCCCGCGCAGCGGCGCCTGATCTTCGAGGAGTTCTTCGTCCTCCAACTGGGTCTCGCCTACCGGCGCATGCATTCGCGGGAAGATACCAAGGGCCAGGCGTTCAAGACGCGGGGACCGCTGATCCGGGATTTCGTCAAATTGCTGCCGTTCGAGCTCACGGGGGCGCAGAAGCGGGTTCTTGGAGAGATCATGGACGATCTGGAAAAGCCCCGCCCCATGAACCGGCTGCTGCAGGGCGATGTAGGCAGCGGCAAGACCATCGTCGCCCTCACCGCACTGCTCACGACGGTGGAAAACGGCGCCCAGGCGGCGCTCATGGTCCCCACCGAAATTCTCGCCGAACAGCATTTTCTCAATATCCAGACCTACTGCCGCAAGCTTGGCCTCCACCTGGAGCTGATGACCAGCGCCCTCACAACGTCGAAAAAGAAAGCGCTGCTCGAAAGCATCGAAGCGGGGCGCACCAGCATCGTGGTGGGCACCCAGGCGCTGATTCAAAAGACCGTGCGCTTTCACCGCCTCGGCCTTGTGGTCATCGACGAGCAGCACCGCTTCGGCGTGCTGGAGCGCGAGGCGCTCAACAAGAAGGGCTGGCATCCGCACGTGCTCATCATGACCGCCACGCCCATTCCGCGTTCCCTCGCCCTCACCCTGTACGGGGAAATGGATGTTTCGCTGCTCGACGAGCTGCCCCCCGGCCGCCAGCCCATCACCACCCGCATCTTTTACGAAAACCGCCATCAGGCGGCCTACGAACTCATGGGCCGCGAGCTCGATGCCGGCCGCCAGGCCTACGTCGTCTGCCCGCTCATCGAAGAGTCCGAGACCAGCGACCTCAAGGCCGCCCAGGAGGTTCATGAACACCTGGTGCGGGAGTGGCCGGGCCGCACCATCGCCCTCGTCCACGGCAAGCTGAAGCAGGACGAGCGCCAGAAAATCATGGCCGATTTCAAGAGCGGCGCGATCCAGGTTCTCGTCGCCACCACCGTCATCGAAGTGGGCATCGATGTGCCCAACGCCACGGTGATGGTCATCGAACACGCCGAGCGCTTCGGCTTGTCGCAGCTGCACCAGTTGCGCGGCCGCGTGGGCCGCGGGGCGCATAACTCGCAATGCCTGCTGATCGCCTATCCCGCCGTGTCGGGCGACGGCAAAGCCCGCCTGGAAGCCATCACCCAGTCCTCCGACGGCTTCCGGATCGCCGAGGAAGACCTCAAGATCCGTGGGCCGGGAGATTTCATGGGCACCCGCCAGTCCGGCATGCCGCTGCTTCGGGTCGCCAACCTGCTCAGGGATTTTCAGGCCCTGGAGCTTGCGCGCAAGGAGGCGTTCCGGCTCATCGACCTCGACCCCGGTCTCGCTGATCCGGCGCACCGGGGGCTGAAGCGCGCCCTTTCCGGCGTGCTCGGCGAACGCATGAAACTTCTGGACGTGATCTGAAAAATTTCCACCCGGCCCGGCCGCTCACATCCCCGAAAGCTGTGCTAATCTGGCAACTCCAAACCCGCAACGTTTGTGGATGCGAACGATGACCGTCACCCGTGGAGACAAAATCCTCATCGCCTTGCTCCTTCTGGTGAACGTGGCCCTGTTTGCCCGGCTCGGCGGCAGGACCGCCCCAGGGGACTGGGTGGTGATCGAAGTGGAGCACCGGGAGGTGGCCCGTTGGCCCCTTTCCATCGACCGCCGGGGGGAAGTGCAGGGGCCGCTCGGCGCCACCGGCATCGAGGTGAAAAACCACAGGGCGCGCATCTATCGCTCCCCCTGCAAAAATAAAGTGTGCATCAAGTCCGGTTACATCGCCTACGCCGACCGCCTGGCGGCTTGCCTGCCCAACCGCGTGGTGGTGCGTATCGAAGGCGCGTCGCAGCGAGGCGTGGACGCGGTGGTGGGCTGAGCGGGCACGGGCGGCGGCTGAGGAGCCGGAGCATCCGGGAAAGGTAAAGACGGACATGGGAAAAAAGCGGCGCGGCATCAATCTCATCGTGGCGGGTCTCCTGCAAATCGCCCTGGCGCTTGCGTCCCAGGCGTGTCTTGCGCCGCCCGCGCACGCGGAGGGTGAACGGCCGGTGCATCATCGCCTGAACGTTTCCCTTGCGCCCGAGGCCGGCACCGCCCGCGTCACGGACACGCTCACCCTGCACCCCGAGGGCACGCCCGGCTCGGTGCTGCATTTCGAGCTCGACGGACGGCTCGCGATCGAGTCCGTCGAGGTGCCTCAGCGGCCGGAGTGGAGCGTCCGCACAACAGGAGGTTCGGGCAAAGGCAGCCCCCTGCGGGTGCATGTCCAGAAACCGGGCGGCGAGGCATGGCCCGGGGAAATCGCGCTGAATTTCATTTACGCGGGGCCGCTGGGAGAGAATGCGGAAACCGTCAAGAGCGGCGAAACCTGGGTGTTGTCCGGAAGCGACGGCTTTTACCCGCGCCGGGTCTCGCCGGACGGCGGCGAATGGGTGACCTTCGAGCTCACCGCATCCGCGCCCGTGCCCTGGAAAGTGGTGAGCCAGGGCCGCAGGGCCGGCCAGCATAACAGCGGCGGCCGCGAGGAAAGCGTCTGGGTTTCCGACGAGCCGATGCAGGGGATTTACCTCATCGCCGACCGCTACGAGGAAACCCGGGAAGACCACGCCGGCATCAGCCTCCACACCTTCCTGCGCGAAAAGGAGCCCGAGCTTTCCCGCCGCTACCTCGATGCCGCGAAGCGGTACCTCGATTTTTATCAGAAGCTCCTCGGCCCTTATCCCTTCCCCAAATTCGCCCTGGTGGAAAACACCCGCGAGACGGGGTACGGCATGCCCTCGTTCACCCTTCTTGGGTCCCAGGTCATCCGCTTCCCGTTCATCCTGCACACCTCTTATCCGCACGAGATTTTGCACAACTGGTGGGGCAACGGCGTCTATGTGGCGGGCGGGAACTGGTCCGAAGGGCTGACCGCCTACCTCGCCGACCACCTGCAAAGCGAGCTGCGGGGGCAGGGCGCGGCGTACCGCTTCGAGGAACTGAAGAAGTACCTGAGCTACGTGAACGCCGGGAACGATTTTCCCCTGTCGAGTTTCCACGAACGGGAAGACATGGCCACGCAGGCGGTGGGCTACGGCAAGACCCTGATGGTCTTTC
This sequence comes from Nitrospirota bacterium, assembly GCA_003246675.1. Lineage (GTDB taxonomy): Bacteria > Nitrospinota > Nitrospinia > Nitrospinales > VA-1 > SZUA-259. The sequence goes on from QJZQ01000067.1 coordinate 21,117, forward strand.
ACATGTTGAGGGTCGAAGTGGGCGATGCGGCGTTTCTGGCCGCGCTTCGGGAATTTTACAAAAACAACCGCTTCCGCCGCGCCGGGTTTCCCGAGATCCAGGCGGCGTTCGAGAGCGTCACCGGCCGGGATTTATCCGGTTTCTTCAAGCAGTGGGTCGAGCGGACGGGAGCGCCCGAACTGGCGCTTCATTCGGCCTCCACCGCTCCCAACGGAGTGGGGCACGAACTGCGGCTGGAAGTCCGGCAAAAGCAGGAAGGTCCGCCCTACCGGCTGACGGTTCCGGTGGCGGTGTGGCTCGCCGGCAGCGATATCCCCCAGGTGCGCACCATTCACCTCAGCGGGGAAAGCGACATCTTTTCACTCAGCCTGCCGTTCGAACCCACGGCGGTCGCCCTCGACCCCTATAACGACGTGTTCCGCAGGCTGGACCGAAAGGAAGTCCCGCCCAGCCTGGCCGACACCTACGGCGCAACCCGCCCCGCCGCCATTCTGCCCCAGGAAGAGGAATTCCCCGACGTGCTGCTCGGTTATCACCAGTTCGCGCGAGCCCAGGAAAGCCCCGGCCCCCTGCTCGACGACGGGCCGTTTTCGCCGCTGCCGCCGGGCGGCTTGTGGGTGTTCGGGAGGAAGAACCGTTACGCCCTTAATCATCTGGTCCCGTCCCTGGAGGAATATGGCGTGACCTTCGACGAGAAGCAGGTGGTGGTGAAAGGCGAGCCTGTCCCATGGAAGGGGCACAGCTTCGTTTTCACCCTGAAACGGCCCGGAGGGCGCGCGGGCACGGTCACATGGATCATCGCCGATTCGGGCGAGAGTGTTTCCCGGCTGGTCCGCAAGCTGCCGCATTATGGCAAATACGGTTTTCTGGTGTTCGCCGGACCGCAGGCTGAAAACAGAATGAAAGGAGCCTGGCGCGCCAGCGAGACCGACCTGGTGAAAAGCTTCGACGCCAGCAAGCGCAACCTGCCGCCGCGCCCGCCGCTCGTCGATTTCAAACCCTGACCCCCGGCCTTTTTTTATCGCCCTTCTCGCCGCGAAGGATAGGAAATATTAAAACTCCTTCCCTGGGTAGAAGGGGAGGCCGGGAGGGATGGTTCTAGAACAGCGAGTTCTGCTCGGGTGAAGCGGGGAAGGCCTTGCCGAAGTGCTGGTAGGCCAGTTCGGTAGCCACCCGGCCGCGCGGTGTCCGGTGGATGAAGCCCGATTGCATGAGGTAGGGTTCCAGCACGTCTTCGATGGTGTCCTTCTCTTCGCTGATGGCGGCCGCCAGAGTTTCCACCCCCACCGGGCCGCCCTTGTATTTCTCGATCAGCGTGAGCAGCAGCTTGTGGTCCATTTTGTCCAGCCCGCGGGGGTCCACCTCCAGCATTTCCAGCGATTCCTTGGCGACCTCCTCGGTGATCACCCCATCGGCTTTCACCTGTGCGAAGTCGCGCACGCGCCGGAGCAGGCGGTTGGCGATCCTGGGTGTGCCGCGCGAGCGACGGGCGATTTCTCCGGCGCCCGGCGGGGTGATGGCGATGTCGAGGATCTCCGCCGAGCGGGTGACGATGGTGGCCAGCTCGATTTCGCTGTAGAAGTCCAGCCGGTGGACGACGCCGAAGCGGTCGCGCAGCGGCGAGGTCAAGAGACCGGCGCGGGTCGTTGCGCCGATGAGGGTGAACGGCGGCAGATCCAGCTTGATGGAGCGGGCGCTCGGCCCCTGGCCGATCATGATGTCGAGCTTGTAATCCTCCATCGCCGAGTACAGCGTTTCCTCGATGACGTTGGACAGCCGGTGGATTTCGTCGATGAACAGGATGTCGCCACGCTCCAGGTTGGTGAGGAGGGCCGCCAGGTCGCCGGTTTTTTCGATGACCGGGCCGGAGGTGCTTTTCAGGTTGGCGTCCATCTCTGCCGCGATGATGTTGGCGAGCGTGGTCTTGCCGAGGCCGGGCGGGCCGTAGAACAGGGCGTGGTCGAGGGCGTCGCCGCGCATGCGGGCGGCGGAGATGAAAATCTCGAGGTTTCTCTTAACCTTCTCCTGCCCAATGTAATCGCCGAAGTTGAGCGGGCGCAGCCTCGTGTCGTACTGCACCTCCTCGTTTTCCGGCGCCGTGTCGAGCACCCGTTCTTCGCTCATGGTCCCTCATCCAGGTTGTCAGGAGAGCCGGTTCAGGCTTTCCTTGATCAGTTGTTCGAGGCCGATGCCGCCACCGGCGTTGTCCCACAGGGTTTTCAGCGCTTTTTCCGCCTCCGGCCGGCGGTAGCCGAGGTTGACGAGCGCCGAAAGCGCGTCGTCGAGAACGGCGTTTTTCTCTTTCCCCGCCGGGGCCGAAAAATCACCCGCCAGGTCCTGAAATTTGTCGCGCATCTCAAGCGTCAGCCGCTCGGCGGTTTTCTTGCCGATACCGGGGATGGTGGCGAGCCGGGCCACATCGTTCGCCATGACCGCCGCCACCAGCTCGCCGGGCGGCATGCCGGAGAGGATCGACAGCGCGAGTTTCGGGCCCACCTTGCTGATGCCGATCAGCTTCTCGAAAATCACCAGTTCCTCGCCAGTGAGAAACCCGTACAGTTTAATCGCATCTTCCCGGACGTGGGTATGAATTTTCAGCGTCACGGCCGCGCCGTCCGCCGGCAGGGCGTAGAAGGTGGACAGGGGGGCGTGCACCAGGTAGCCCACGCCGCCGACGTCGACCACGACCTCCACCGGCGATTTGGAGAGCAGCGTGCCCCTCAGTTGCGCGATCATGCCTTCTGCCTCAGGCGGTTGCGGCTTTTTGCCGTATGCAGGTGGCAGATGGCGACGGCCAGCGCGTCGGCGGCGTCGAAGGGGCGCGGCTTTTCCTTGAGGCCGAGCAGCACGGTGACCATGTCCTGCACCTGAATTTTGTCGGCGCGGCCGTAGCCGACCACCGACTGCTTGACTTCCAGGGGGCTGTATTCCGCCAGCGGCTTGTTCTCGTTCACGGCGGCGAGCAGGGTGACGCCGCGCGTCTGCCCGAGTTTGAGGGCCGATTTCACGTTGGTGGCGAAGAACATGTCCTCCACCGCCACCGCGTCCGGGGAATAATCGCGGATGGCCTGGGTGAGGCCGCTGTATATCGCCTTCAGGCGTTCGGCGAAGGGCTGCCCGGACCGGCTCTGGATGCTGCCGTAGTGGATGTTGACAAGACGGCCCGCCTGTTCCTCGACGATGCCGAAGCCGGTGCAGTTGCTTCCGGGGTCGATGCCCATGACGCGCATGTGGAATGTTCCTGTTGGGGGGTGAGCAGGTTGATACAAGTGGCGGTTTCCCGCCGGCCCGGCTTATGCCCTCACCCCTGGGGGAGAGAGGTCAGCCTTCGGCGAGGGCGGCGATCACCTCGTCGGGGATATCGAAATTGGAGTAGGATTTTTGTACGTCGTCGTGGTCTTCGAGTTCGTCCATCAGGCGCAGGAGCGACTTGGCGTGCTTTTCATCGACCTCCACCGTGTTTTGCGGGATGCGGGTGAGCTCGGCCGAATCCAGCACCACGCCCTTTTCCTCGAGAGCCTTGCGCACCTCTTCGAAATTTTCTATGGCAGAGGTGATCTCGAAATGATCGTCGACCCGTTTCAGGTCCTCCGCTCCGGCCTCCAGCGCCATCTCCAGGAGTTCGTCCTCGTCCGGGCCGTCGGCGTTGACGACGAACAGGCCTTTCTGGTCGAACATCCAGGCGACGCAGCCGTTTTCACCCAGGTTGCCGCCGCGCTTGCCAAACATCGCGCGGATCTCGCTGACCGTGCGGTTTCTGTTGTCGGTCACCACTTCCAGCAGGATGGCCGCCCCGCCGGGGCCGTAGCCTTCGTAGGTGATCTCTTCGTAAGCGACGCCTTCAAGCTCCCCGGTGCCCTTCTTGATGCCGCGGATGATGTTGTCCTGCGGCATGTTCGCCGCCTTGGCCGCCAGGATGGCCGTGCGCAGGCGCGGGTTGCCGTCGGGATCGCCCCCGCCCAGGCGCGCGGCAACGGTGATCTCTTTGATGATGCGGGTGAAAATTTTGCCGCGCTTGGCGTCGGCGGCGCCCTTCTTGTGCTTGATGGACGCCCACTTGGAATGACCGGACATGGATATAAGACCTTGCAGTTGAATGAACTGGAGCTAATTTATCATAGAATACCGGGGTCGGCAACCACCCTGAGGCGGCTGAAAAAATGATCTTCGGGCGGGCCCGCGCGCCTGCTTCTGGTATAGTGGGAACCCCGCCGGGGCAGGGCGGGTGATCATCGAAACAAGGAGCTTCCATGCAGGACCCAACCGTGCAGTTCAAATACGCCGGCGAGCTTGTGACGGCACGCCCGGGAGACACCTTGCTTAGCGCCCTGTGGGCGGCGGGCAAGGGCGAGAGTATGCAGGCCGGGTGCGGCGGCGGAGTGTGCGGCGCGTGCACCGTGAGCGTGCGTTTTGCCGACGGGCGGCCGGGAGGCACCGACCTGGGCTGCATGCGTCTCGTGGAAGAGGGGATGGAGGTTTTCCCCTGCCCGGTGGAACCGGCGCCCGCGAAAACCCCGGCCAGCGGCCCGGCGCCGGAAACCCTCCGGGCGTCCTACCCCACCCTCGACCGCTGCACCCAATGCCGCAGCTGCACCGCCGCCTGCCCGATGACCATCCCGGTGATGGATTCGGTTTTGCGCATGCAGCGCGGCGAGTGGCAGGCCGTGGCGGAGGATTTCACCACCTGCATTCATTGCGGCCTTTGCCGCATGGTCTGTGAGGACAAGGTCCAGCCGCACAACATGGGGCTCTGGGTGCGCCGTTCGCTGGCTCTGGCCGAGGAAGAAATCCCGCCCGTGGCTGCGGACGTGGAAGCGCGCGAGTGGGACTGGCTGCTCGCCGGTGATAGCGGGGAGCGCCTGCGCCGGGCGGAGGTCTTCCGCCGGGAAGGGCGGGTGCCGGCATGATGGACTGGGCCGAGGAATCCATGGCGCGGGTCGCCGCCACGCGCGAGGCGCGTATCGGCCATCCCGGTCCGAAGATCGAAGGCGAAGAGGCGCGGCGTTTGCTCGACCAGTTTCATCCCGATCACCGCGGCGTCGAACGCAGCATCGCGGTGGGCAAGAACGCCGGCACGGAAAAGTTTCCGCTCGAACTGGCGGCGCTTCTCGAAGCCGACAGCCTTCTTCCCGAGGCCTTCGAGCCGGCCATCGGCATCGAAACCGACGTGCTCATCATTGGCGGCGGGGGCGCGGGGGTGAGCGCGGCGCTCGCCCTGCAGGGCTCCGGTCTCGCCGTGCACCTGGCGACCAAGCTCAGGCTGGGCGATTCCAACACGGTGATGGCGGAAGGCGGCATCCAGGCCGCCCTGGGCGAAGGAGACTCGCCGCGCCGGCATTTCGCCGATGCCTACGTGGGCGGCCACGGCGACAACGATAGCGGCTTGCTCAAAGTTTTATGCGAAAGCGGGCCGGAGAGCATCGGCTGGCTGATTCGCCAGGGCTGCCTGTTCGACCGCAACGCCGACGGCACGTTCCGGCTGCGGCCCGGCGGTGGCACTTCGGTGCCGCGCGTCCTGGCCTGCCGCGATTTCACCGGGCTGGAAATCATGCGCGTGCTCAAGGAGGCCGTCCGTCAAACGCCGGTCACGTTTCTCGAGGAACACGCCGCCGTGGAACTCACCGACGACGGCGCGGGCCAGGTGACCGGCGCGGTTCTCTGGGACAGAAAAGGCCAGGGCCTTGTCACCGTATCGGCGCGCGCCGTGCTGATGGCCACCGGCGGCAGCGGCCAGCTTAGGCTCCAGGGGTTTCCCACCAGCAACCACATCGGCGCCACCGGCGATGGCCTGGTGCTCGCTTACCGGCAGGGGTGCGGGATCCTGTTCCCCGGCAGCCACCAGTATCACCCCTCCGGCGGGGTGTTTCCCGAAGCCCTGGCGGGCAGCCTGGTCACCGAAGCCATTCGCTCCACCGGCGCGCAGGTGGTGAACCGGGACGGGCATGCGTTTGTCAACGAACTGGCCTACCGGGACGTGCTGGCGGCGGCCATCCTGCGAGAGGTGAGCGAGGGGCGCGGCGTGGAAACGCCGACGGGGCGCAAGGGGGTGTGGCTCGACACGCCGCTCATCGAAAGAAAGCTCGGCGCGGGCGCGCTGAAAAAACAGTTTCCCGGCCTCGTGCACCGCTACGCCCGTTATGGCATCGACCCCGCCGTTTGTCCGCTTCTCATTTACCCGACCCTGCATTACCAGAACGGCGGTATCGAGGTGGACGCGTGGGGCAGGACGGGTGTCGCCGGGCTGTGGGCGGCGGGCGAGGTGACCGGGGGGCTGCACGGCAGCAACCGGCTCATGGGCAATTCCCTGCTCGATATCACGGTGTTTGGCCGCCGGGCGGCGGCGTCGATGGCCCAGGAGATTCCGGTGAGAAAAGCGGTGACGCTCGCGGGGCTTTCGCGTTACCGCGAGGCGCTGAAAAAGCGGCCGGGTTTCAAGGCCGCCGGGGCCGGTGGCCCGAGCGCGCCGGGCCTGTTCCCCGAAGCATCGCAGATGAAATTCAAACTCGTGCAGGAGCAAGCGCCCGCACCGCAACCGGGCCCGGAGACGCCGCCCGCGTTCGAGCCTCCCGATCCGTTCGCCAGGGGCTGAAGCGCTCTCAGCCGCCGACCATCTTCAGGACGTTGGCTTCGATTTCCTCGGGCGTCACATCCTTTATTTTTTGCGCCAGCTTCCAGGTATTGCCGGCGGAGTCGGTGACTTCCGCCACCCGGTCGCCCCAGAACATTTCCGTCGGTTCCTGCACGCCCTCGAGGCCGAGTCCGCAGGTCTTTTGAAAGGCCTGCTCCACATCGTCGACGTAGATATAAAACTCCTGCCGGCCGGTGGGGTGCATGCCGATTTCCGGCGCCACGTCGGAAACGAACAGCGTCGACTCGCCGATCTTCAGGCAGGAATGCAGAATCTTGCCCGTCTTCGGGTTTTTCACGATACCGCACACCTCGGCGCCGAAGCCGTTTTTGCAGGTCTCGATGGTGTCGGCGGCGCTGTTGACGATCAGCACCGGGGTCAGCGTGGCAAAACCTTTCGGGGCGGCCATGACGGTTCTCCTTCTTCCGGGGGGGTATCCCCTGTGACTCTCGCATCGTGCAGGGGGCGCGACCGGCGCGGTGCCGTCGGGAACCCCCCGTTGCCTTGCGAAAATACATGATCCCTTGTTTGCGCGCCATAATATCAGATTTGCCCGAAAAGGGAACACCCGGGGTTGCGAACCGCCGGACTTCGAGGCAGAATGACGGGCTTCAGTTGGAATAAGCGCTCGCGGGTTTTACCTGCGGAGGGGGCAGAGCCGTTTATAATCCCCGGACGGTACTTTTCCGGAGCGGCAATTTCAGACAACTTCATGGGGCCATGGATCTTCAACCGACAACCCTCCTGGGGCTTAAAATAGTCTTGGCTCTGGGCGCGGGCTTTGCGCTTTTCTGGTTTCTGCGGGCTCGCCCAGGCCGGGGAGCGGGGCCGGGGATGGCCGAGCGTTTTCAGGCACTGGGGGACGAATACCGCCTGTTCAGCGATGTGTTGGTTCCCACGCCTTACGGCATGAGCCGCATCGATCATGTCATCGCTTCCCCCTTCGGCATTTTCGTGGTGACGGTGAAAAAACTGGAAGGCCGGGTCGAGGGCCTGGAGGCCGAGAAAGAATGGCGAGTGAAGGCCGGCGGCAAGTGGGACACCCTGTACAACCCGCAATGGGAAAACCGCAAGCTGATGAATCACCTCGAAGCCCATTTGGGGGATTATCCCTACATCCCCGTTGTGGTGTTCACCCGCGCCCGGCTGAAGGGGGCTTACGCCGAAAACGTGCTGGCGGCAGGCCGGCTGCTTCATTTCATCCGCAGCCGCGGCCGGGAGATCATCGGCGCGGAGGCCCTTGCGGCCGCGATCGAAAAACTGTCCCGCCCAAGCGGCGGTTCTTCTGCCCCCGGCAAGGCCTCTCAGGTTTGACCGGGGCGTGGCCGAACGATTAAAGCACAGGATCAGGCGAAAAAATCGATATGCAGCCCCTTGCCCGTTGGGATGGCGGGGTGGGGTGCCTCAGCGGGCGGTGACGCAGGCGCTGATATTCGGATATCGGAATTTATTGGCGGGGTTGTTTGTGTCGGGGGC
>QJZQ01000208.1 GCA_003246675.1 Nitrospirota bacterium
ACGGCGACCTGTGGAGCACGGTGATCGTCGACGGCAAAACCGGTTACGTGGCCAGCAGCCTCCTGCACTCCGAAATCCGCTGAAGTCCGGTCTCAGGCGCTCAGGGACTGGCGTGCGCTCAGCAATTCGGTGCGGAATTCCTCGTAATCCCGCGTGACGGGGAATTGCGGAAATTCGCGGATGACGTTGTCCGGTGGGCGAAAGAGGATGCCGCGATGGGCTTCCTTGAGCATGCCGGTGTCGTTGTAGGAGTCGCCAGCGGCCACGGTCTTGAAATTGAGCCCCTTGAGCGCTTTGACGGCCTGGGTTTTCCCGTCGTTCTGGCGCAGTTTGTAGTCCGTGATGCGGCCCTCGCCGTCGACCACCAGGCTGTGGCAGAACAGGGTGGGGTGCCCCAGCTGGGCCATGAGCGGCCCGGCGAACTGGTAGAACGTGTCGGACAGGATGATAACCTGGAACTCCGTCTTCAACCAGTCGAGAAAATCTTTCGCGCCGGGCAGAGGCTGAATGCCGCTGATGACTTCCTGAATATCCGGCAGGCCCAGCTTGTTTTCCGCCAGAATCTTCAGGCGGCCCCGCATCAATTCATCGTAATCGGGAATGTCCCGCGTGGTCAGGCGGAGCTTTTCGATCCCCGTTTTTTCCGCGAAGGCGATCCATATCTCGGGCACGAGCACCCCTTCCAGGTCGAGGCAGGCAATCATCATTCCATCATCCTTTCATTGATCGGGTCATAAACAGGCCGGTCGGCGGGTCATTATAAAGCAAGCGGCCAGGAACGCAAGGGGCGGCTTCAATTCGGGCCTTTGGAGCGTTCGCCGGGGTTCAGAAGGAAGCGCAGCTCCTCGTACTGAGTCAGACGCGCAAGCCCGGCAAATGCCGCGACCGCCGCCAGAATGCAGACGAGGAGAACCACGAGTTTTTCGGTCAGCGCCGCCGATGCGTCGAACCATGCCGCGCTCATGAAGTAAATCAGCCCTCCCATCACCGCGGAATTGAAAGTGATGCGCAAGGCGGAGGCGAGAATCTTGCGCCCTCCCATCAGGCCCAGCCGTTTGCGTAACAGGTGGATCAGCACGACGACATTGAATATCGACGCGATCGAGGTGGCGAGCGCCAGCCCGCCGTGGCCGAGCGGCTTCATGAAAATCAGGTTGAGGACGATATTGAGCAGCATCGAATAGATGCCGATGCGGGCCGGTGTCTTCGTGTCCTGCAACGAATAATACGCGGGGACGATCACCTTGATGCCACAAAAGGCGGCCAGGCCGATGGAGTAGTACAAGAGGGCGGTGGCGGTGCCGTCGGTGGAGGCGCGGGTGAATTCGCCGCGCTCCCACAGGGAGTTGACGATGGGAAAGCGCAGCAGGATCAGCCCGACGGTGGCGGGCAGGGTGATGAACAGGATCATGCGGATGCCGAAGCCCAGCGTCTTGACGAATTCGCCGGTGGCATTCCTTGCCGCTTGCGACGACAACATGGGCAACAGGGCCACCCCGAGCGCCACGCCGAAGATGCCGAGCGGAAACTGCACGAGCCGGTTGCCGTAATAAAGATAAGAGATCGAGCCGCCGGGCAATAGCGATGCGATGAGGGTGTCCGCCAGGATATTGAGCTCGTAAACCGCCAGGCCCAGAATCACCGGACCCATGAGCCGGGCCATGCGGCGGATGTCGGGATGGCTAAAATCCAGCGCCGGGGTGAAACGAAGGCCCTGGCGCAGGGTTTCCGGGATCTGGACGGCGAGTTGCAGAACACCGCCGATGAGCACCCCGGCCGCGAGGCCGAGTATGGGCTCGTCCAGCAAGGGGGCGATCCAGAGCGCCGCGCCGATCATGCTGATGTTGAGCAGCACCGGGGCGGCCGCGGGCAAGGCGAACTTGTGGAACGTGTTGAGGATGCCCATGCAGAACGCGGCAAGCCCGATGAAGATCAGGTAGGGCGCCATCCAGCGGGTGAGGCGCACGGTCAGTTCGAATTTTCCCGGTTCGTCGATGAAGCCGGGAGCGAAAACGGTGACGACCTGCGGCGCGAACGCCCAGAGCAAAAACATGGACAGGGCGAGAAACAGGAGAAGGATGTTGAGCAGGTTGGCGGTGAAGCGCCACGCGTCGTCCTCTCCTTTGCGGGTCATCACCTCGCTGAAGATGGGGATGAATGCCGCCGAGACCGCACCCTCGCCCAGGACCCTGCGCTGCATATTGGGGATGCGGAACGCCACGAAAAAAGCATCCGCCGCCGCGGATGAGCCGAACATCATGGCGATGACCACATCGCGGGCAAAGCCGAATATTCTCGACAACAGCGTCATGGTGCTGACGGCGCCCGCGGCCCGGCTGACCTTTTGCTCGTTATTCATCCAGGAAGGAAGGGTGAGGGGGGATAAGTTTTTTTTATGACGGCGCCCGCAGCCCGGTGCGCTGCCGGCAGGTGTTTGAATTATAACAAATTATTAAATCCGCAGGAACCTTTAATTGGTTCGTGAAAGCGCCTGCAAGCCCATGGCAGGGGGATTTCGGGCGCTTAAAGGTCCTGAATGAAACGCTGGGCGATGGAGCGCACCTCTTTGCCGTTGAGCACATGAAAGCGGCGCACGCGCTCCACCTCCTGGTTGGAAAATCGTTTGAGCGGGATATGGATCGGGGTTTTGCCATAGTGGCGGGCCAGCCTGCGCCATGCAGGCAGCAGCGGACAGGGCGCGACAACCGTCACGTGGCGTTCCTGGGAATGATAAAACGCGGCTTCCAGCAATTTTTCTTCCAGCGTGGTGCCGAGCCGCAGGCTGGGGTCTTCCCAGATGTTGAAGATGGGGCGAGGCGGGTAGATGAGCATGCAGCCGCCGTAGCTGGCTTCGCCGATGCCGGGGCCGATGAGTTCGCTCATGTAATCGGTGGCGAAGAAGCAGAGCGTCGATTCTTCCTCGTGCTCGGCATACCAGGTCTGCCGCCAGGTGTAATGCTCCGGATCGGGCTCGGCATCGAACAGGAGGACGACGATCTCCACCTGGCCGCGCGAGGGCGGGATTTCCTTGACGTAGATGTCCCCGGTGTACCAGTGCCTCAGGGTGTCGCGAATGTCGATGCCGTCCTTGACCGAGGAGGTGAATTTTTCCGTACGGGCCAGATCGTTGCTGAGCAGCAGGCGGGACTGTTCGCGCACGTGGCTGTTCAGGTTTTCGATCTTTTCGTCCTCCGGCGGCCACGAACACTGGCCGAACGGGTCCCAGCGGAATTTCCACTCGCTTTGCTTCTTGATGTCGGGCTCGGGTTTGAGCTTGAGCGTGCGCCACTCCAGATCCTGCTCCAGGAGGCGGTTCTTCAGGGCGACGGGCCCCTCATCCTCGTCGAGCACGGCCTGGTCGATGCCCAGCTCCAGGGTTTCCAGGTCGCCGGGGTCGTCCTTCTGCGGCGGGTATTCCCGCGCCGCCTCCAGCACCTGAATGGCGAACGAGTCGCCGCCGATCTGCTTGGCGGCCGTGACCAGGGTGTAGAGGTCCGGCGTGAGGCGCGATTCCAAAAGCGAGAGGTTGCGCGCGTATTGAAGGTAGAGCTTGAGCGATTGCGTGGACAGGTTGTGGTAGCGCACCTTGTGCTTCTTCAGAAAACGCTCGCGCGCCAGAAGCAGGATCTCCTTCACCCCATCGACCGAGACGTTGGCGTCGGGTTTCAGCTCTTCGCGGTGGCGCTCGTACAAGTGGGCGACATAGGGGAACTCGGAAAGCGCGAAAAACAGCGAGCGTTTTTCGATGTGATAAAGGCGCGCCCGGCTTTCGACCTTTTCCGGAGCCCGGTAATCGCGGCGCTGGTCGTAGGCTTCCTTGATCCAGGGCCAGTCCAGCACCGAGCACAACAGGCGGATGCGGGAAAAGTCCATCTCCAGCTGGTGCAGCCGGGTCGCCATCCAGCGGGCGCGCAGGTCGTGCTGGCTGTCTTCGGGCGGCCGCTTGAGCGAGAGCAGAAGAGCGGCGGCGAATTTTTCCATCGACAGGCCGCGCAGCGCGAAGCTGTCCGGAAAATCCGCCCGGCGCGGCTCGAACGATGCCGTGCTCCAGTCGATGAAGTGGCGTGGCACACCTTCCTGCATGGCGATGCGCACCGCCATGATGGCCGGCTGGGTGGGGTCCACCGGAACGTAGGTCAGGGCGCCGCCAGGTTCCATCAGTCCGCTGAGGGTGATCTGCGGCAAACGCTCGATGCCCTCTTCGACGGTGTCCTGAAACTCCGGCGGCAGGGCCACGGCGAGGCAGTCCAGCCGGGAAGAAAGCAGACGCCGCCGCACCTCGCGGGTGAAATTGCCGCTGCCGTGGACGACGGGGATCACCTCGATTTTATCGCTGAGGGTGAAAATGTTTTTATCGGGTGCGGCCACGATGTGTCTCCGAAGGCGGAAAGACCGGCCTTAGCGGTCGGTATCCGGGTGGAGGGGGCTGTCGCCGCCGAAAAAGAAATCGCCAAGTCCCATGGGCAGGCGTTCACCGCCCAGCGCCCGGCGTTTTTTTGAGGCCATCCCGTCCAGGTCCAGCGCTTCCTCGCCGAGCACCTTTTCCACCGCCTCGGCCCACGCCTTGTCCTTCGCAAGCGGGTGGTCCTTGTCCTGCGCGCGCCGTTTGAGGGCGTATTGCAGGATGTGAAGGCCGTCGCGCGGGGAAAAATCGAGATCGAGCTGGTGGGATTTTTGCAAAAAGTCGACGGTCATGTCGAGCAAGTCGTCCTCGGCGAAGGGCAGGTGATAGCGCAGGATCGCCATCTCGTCCTTCGCGTTGGGCATGTCCAGCTTGAGCGTCGGCTGCAGGCGGGACAGGATGTAGTCGGGAATCTCGAAGGTCGATTCGTCGCGGTTCATGGTGACGCAGGCGCGGAACTCCCGGTGCGCCGGAATCTGGATGCCGGCGATGATGGATTCCACGTAGCGCCGGTGGTCGAGCAGCGGCGCCAGAGAGGCCCAGCTTTTCTCGTTCATCCGGTTGCCCTCGTCGAGAATGCAAATGCCTCCCTTGAGCATGGCGCTCACCAGCGACGACGCGTGATAAGAAATCTTGCCCGATTCGGCCAACACGGGGGTGATCAGCAGATCCTCCGGGCGCGTGTCGCTGGTGCACTGGAAGATATAGAGCGGTTGCTTGCGCTGCCGGGCCGCGGCCATGGCGAGGGTGGTTTTGCCAATGCCGGGCATGCCGACGATGCGCGGGGCAAGCGGCAGGTCGCCATCGCCCACCACCAGCCAGCAGGCCAGGGTTTGTTTCAGGACCTCGTTCTGGCCGATCCATTCCGGCGTCGTCGGGTCCGGACGCGACAGGTTGAGCGTCACCCCGTCGTGGGTGACGGTT
>QJZQ01000049.1 GCA_003246675.1 Nitrospirota bacterium
GGGGGGCACCACACCGCTGAGCGACTGCACGCTGGAGATCGTTTCCGAGATGCCCTACAACTTCAAACCCCGCTCCGATGTCAAGGTCACCATCGTCGATGGCTCCAACGACCTGTTCGAGGCCACAGCCCGCCATACCCTGGGGGAAACCACCCACAAGATCGACGCCCAGGGGAACCTGAGCTAGAGCCTCCCCCCGTTCCAGCGGCCCGCTTTATTCACGGCTTCCCGGAGGCTCTGGGGTCATGTGGGGCCCTTCCTGCGTTGAGATTCGCATCGATTTTTTGGTTGCCTTGGGTGGTTCGGAGGGTGGATCTCAAAGGGCGGCAAGAGTGCATTTTCTTGCGGAATTCTCATGCAAAACAAAATATAATGGAATATATTTTTACAGCAGGTTGAATAGGGTTCGTCCCCCTCGTCAGAGGCTCACGACAGGATGGTGCCGGTGGCAAAGAAAGCGACATCCGCGCAGCGCAGACTTCGGGTGCTCAAAAATCCGCACACGCCCTGGGAAGGGGTCAAGGGTGCCTGGATGTTCTCCCGAAGAACGGCGCGCGCCATCAGGCGGGACCTGGCGGACCACTCGCCCCTTGCTCCTCCCGCAGACCCCAGGGAAGCCAGGGACAAGCCGCCCTTTCGCCAGGTTGTCCCGATCTCTGACAAAGTGGTGGAAATACGCGCCGCCGGTTTCTGCGGAGAAACCCCCATGCCTTACAAGAAAATAGTGAAATTCCTCAAACTCGTCGGCATCTTCATCTTTTCCGCTATCGCGCTGGGGTTCTTCGCCAGCATAGGCATCTGGGCGGCTGTGTCTTTCCTCAGCTTTTTCGGCATCAAGACCCTTTAATCACAGAGCCCCCCTCAGGAGGCGGGTTTCAGGTCGGGGAATCTTTTGTCGAGCGCCTTGTTCCATTCGTCCACCTTCGACTTCGTCCGCTCGGTAAGCGCCGAAAGATCTCCTTCAATGGTGACGGAAAGCATCCGGTCCCCAGCGGCGATGCTGTCGACGACCGCCTGATCGTCGTCGGAGTCCACCGCGCCGAACACCGTGTGCTTGTTGTCGAGCCAGGCCGTGGGCCCGTGCGTGATGAAAAACTGGCTGCCATTGGTCCGGGGGCCGGCGTTGGCCATCGAAAGAATCCCCGGCCGATCGTGCCTGAGAGAGCCGACGAATTCATCATCGAACGTGTAACCCGGTCCACCCGTTCCCCTCCCCTCCGGGCACCCGCCCTGAATCATGAAGTCGGGAATCACGCGATGGAATTTGAGGCCGTCGTAATACCCACGCCGCGCAAGGTTCACAAAACTGGCGCAGGTAAAGGGAACCTGGTCGGCAAACAGAGTGATATTCACGGTTCCCTTGTCGGTTTCAATAATTGCTTTAACTTTTCCTTCACTGCCCATGGCCTTGCTCCTTTAATAAATTTCATGCCACCGCTTCCACGACCGGCCCGGCCAAATTGGAACGCGGAACGTTTTTAATTCAGGCGCTCTTCCACCTGCGAAACCATCAGGTTACCCCCTGCCCCTCATTTTTGCCACCTAAAATTTTATCGCCCCCAAGCGGCGCTCGCTTCTATTTCGCGATAACTCAAGGCGATTCGGCTCCCGCTGCATGGCGCCGCCTTCCCCTCTTGATTCCGCCTTCAGAACTGCGCTATCCTGATTAAATAAGCACCATGAACCCTACTCTGGATAAAACATGAAGCCACTTATTTCTCTAGTAGTTACGGCCCTGCTCTTTCTCTTTATTCCCGCTGTTCCCCAGGCGCAGGATGGCCCTTTGGAGCCAGAGCAAAAGCGCATCGAGGAACAACTCAAGGAGCTGGGTGAGGAGCTGCACAAAAAGCTGATGGCCAGCATTCACCAGTTGCTGGACCGGGAAACCACCCGCCTGCGGACCGGGCGCAAATCCGTCGACGTTGCCACGCGCAAGCAGATCGAAAACCTTGAAGACATCCTGAAGAAAGATCCCGGCAACGCCCACGCTCACTTCGAAGCGGGGGAGCTCTACGACCAGCTCGGTGACGGGGCGAGCGCCATCCTGCATATGCACCGGGCGGAGCAATTGTTCACCGGGGCCAGGGACAGAAAGGGTGTCGCGGAAGCACGGCGGGAACTCAGGCACTATTACAGCAAATACGATTTCCGCACCGAGGATTTCGATTTACCGCAATGAAAAAAGACCGCCAAAACATGCAAAACTGAAACGCGGTCCCACACACTGGCTTATCGTTCGTTTCCATAACCGCCGGCAATTGAGGTCGCAGATATGGATTCATCGCAATGGCTGGATAAAATTCTAGAATTCGCACAGACCGACTGGGGCATTTATACGGGATTGATTCTTTTGTTCATCCTCGTGGGCTACCTGGCGATGAAGAAGTGATCGCCCCTCCCGCGCTCAACCCGCGGGAGGAAAATGGGGCAGTTCGTAGGGCTCCATGAAATAGCCCAGGCAATCCTGATGGACGATCCTCTCGTCCTGCGTGAACATGGATGGCACAACCGCTCGCTTCAGCCGGATTTCCTCATTCTCGTAAACGAGAAAGTTTTCCGCCACATCCTGCCCGCTTTCGTCGATCACCCGAAGCCCCAGCTGCGGATTCAATCGCCAGCCTATCAGGGCGTTGGCGGGAAGTTCCGAAAAATTCTTCTGATCGATGTGGTCGATGAAGCAAAAGTCGAACCCGTTTCTTTTCTCGCTGAAGCCGATGCGGCTGACATCGGGAACCTGCACCCGGCCGATGCTGTGGAACACCTCGAGCCCATCGCCCCCCCCTGCCCACTGCGGAATGGCGTCGAGGGTCATGACCCGGCACAGAAAGGCATACACGTGCGGCAGCCCGTAGGGGTCCTCCGGCTTTCCGCTTTCGATCGTGATGGACGGGACGTGCTCGGCAAAGGCGCTGGAGAGAACACCCTTGGGCCGGGTGAAGTAGATCAGCTTCGGGCTGAAGAGGCTCGCGAGCTGGATGCAGGCGGCGTCGATTTTATTGACACAGCCATAATGCGGATTTTCGCCGGAGGTGTTATGGATGTCGATGCTGGCGAACAAGCCGCGTTCCATCGCCAGACGCTTGAGCTCGCCGGCCATGCGATGCTCGGGCCGGTCGCCGCCATCCCAGATGCGGTTGAAATCCAGCTGGCCGGGCAGGTGGCGGACGTTCTGGGCGGCAGCGGCGGGGTTCCCCACGAAGAGATACAGGCTTCTTGGTAATTTCTCGCCGGCGTCCCGGTACGATCTCAGCAGCTTCTGGACCGCCATCAGCCCCGTCGGTTCGTTGCCGTGCAGCAGAGTGGCCAGAAGCAGCGGGGGGTCGGCCTGCCCCGCAAGCCGGATCAGCGAGGGTCCGGGAAGCACACGTTCAAGCTCTCGGAAACCGGTCTCCAGAAAACCCTCGGGGAGGCGGTCGTAAACATTCAAATTCATCCATCCACCTCCCAGGAAGCCACCGGGATGTTCCGGCGCTGGTTTTCATAGTAAGCTCGGGTCAGGGCCTGGAAGTCGGGCCCGTGGCGGGCGATGAAGTCCCGCTGCCAGCGGGCGCCGTTTTGGCCGCTTGCGACGCGCCGTCCAACCACCTCGTCGAGATAATAGGCGATATCCTCCCGGGAGATGCGCATGCGCTCCAGCCCCGCCTTCGCCGCGGGCAGGAGTTCCCGGGTCAGCAGGTCGCTCAAGGGCCCCCGCCGCCCACCGGCCCAGGTCACCTCCGCATTTAAACCCCACCGCGCCGCCGCGTAGAAATTCCGCCGTGCATCCTCGAACGGAACGAGGGTATCGAGGGCCGGTTCGCGCTCCATATAATAATGCACGAGCCCCAGGTAGAAGGCAATGTTGCCGATGACATCCGGCAGACTCGGCCCGGCAGCGGGAACGCGGTGTTCGATGCGGACATGCGGCCGCCCCTGCCTGTTCAAGCCGATCAGGGGCCGGTTCCAGCGCCAGATGGTGCCATTGTGAAGGCGCAGATGGTTCAGCCAGTAAATATCTTCATCGAAAACCAGCGGCAAAAGAACGGGAAAGCCGTCGAGGTTTTCCAGGAAAACCTCGAGGATGGATTGCCGGCAATAGCCGGTGCCGAAAGTGACGCGGCCGACGTTCTCTCCCCTCGGGTCGCGAAAACTCGCGACGCTGACCGCCTGTTCGAACACGGGGATGCGCGTTTCGTCCCACAAATCGCGGGTGAACAGATAGGGCGAGTTGGCGGCCACCGCCACCATGGGCGCCGAAAGAATCTGCGAAAGGTTGTAGTGCCGGGCCGCCTCGGCGGCGTTCACCTGCACATGGATCTGCAGGGAGGTGGTGGCCGCTTCGAGCATCACGTCGTTGTGCCGGGCACGGAGCGTGTCCTTGCCTTCAATATTGAGTTCCAGCGGGCGGTTTTTCCGCAGCCGGAGAACCTCGCGGTTGAGCGCGATGTAGCGGTTCATGGCGGAGATATTGCCGAGATTCAGCATCTCGTCGCCCAGGGTCGGCAGGGTGCCGATGGCCAGCACCCGCGCCCCGAGCTTGGCTGAGGCCTGTTCGCACTGCTGCCACACGCCGGCCAGCTCCTTCTCCATATTACGGAGGAGCTCTCCGGCGACGGGATGCGGCGTGCTGTTGATCTCGAAATTGAACCGCGACAGCTCCGGAACCACCAGGTGGCTCGACACGAGGTCGAGAAAGGGTTCGTTGATCGCAGCGGGTGAATAATCGCCATCCACCAGCCAGGCCTCCAACTCAAAACCGCACATTCCATCCGTTTGCTCGAAGGCTTCGCTCTCGAACCATTCCCTGAGAACCCGCGACTCGTCCCGGAGGCGCTTCCTGAATTCGCTGAAGTCCTCCTCGCTGAATTCGCTCCGCTCCAGCTCCTGCCCCATGAAACCTCCTCCTCCCGAAAACCATTCAAATAAAACGAGGCCGCCACGGAATCATTTTCCTTTGGCCTGCCGATGTCCTATCATAGCATCCCCTGCCAGGGCAGGCCGCTGGAAACACGCCGGAGCACCGCATGCGCCATCAAAAAATTATCGTTATCACCGGGGACCAGCTCCGGCACCGCTATTTTCTCCAGCAGATCGCCGGGGAAACGCCCCTCGCGGCAGCGTTCATCGAAACCACCCATTACCCGGCAGCGGCGGCGGCAAGCGCCGAAGCTGAGAGCGCGTGGCGATGGTATTTCGCCCGCCGGGACGCTTATGAAACGGAACGATTCCGGGATGCGGCCGCTTTGCCGGACCCGGCCGGCCCGCGCCTGCTTCCCATCGCCCGGGGGGAGATCAACTCGCAAGTCACCCTCGACCGTCTCCTGGCCATCGCCCCCGACCTCATCGTGATCTTCGGGACCGGCCTGCTTGGGGATCGGGTTCTGGAGCATTACGGCGGGCGCATCTTCAACCTGCATCTTGGCCTGTCGCAGCATTACCGGGGCAGCTCGGCCAATTTCTGGCCCATCCACGATGAAAAACCGGAAACCCTGGGCGCCACGATTCACACGGTGGACCGCGGCATTGATACCGGCACCGTCCTTCTCAGGGCGCCCATCCCCCTTGAACGCGGCGATGACGAGCAAACCCTTGCGGTAAAAACATTGATCAAGGGCTGCCGGATGATGGCGCTGGCGATCCGCCTCTGGAAAGCGGGCCGCCTTCACCCCAGGCCTCCCCCCAAGATGGGGTCCCTGCGGCTGATGAAAAACTTGACCCCGGAAGCCATGCTCCGGGTACGGCGGATGGTGGAGTCGGGGGAGCTCGCACGGCGGATCGAGGAAGTCAACGCCCGCCGGCGATCACTCAGGCGGTTTACCCGCGTACGAGGCGAATGCTGATGGAGGAATGAACGTAGTCCTTCTTTTCCGTTTTGCTGTAGCCGCCAACGAAGAAAAAGTATCGGGCCGATGTCGAGCCCACCTCTTCCCCGGACCAGTAGCCGTATCCGCCCCCGTCCTCGAAGGGCCGGGGATAGGCCACCTGCCGCTCGGGATCGAGGTCAAAAGCCAGGCGGCCGCTATTCCCATCGAAGGTCGCCTGATATTCGGCGATGGTGGGAACACGCCAATCGCTGTGGCCGCCGTATTTTTTCCGGTTCATTTTCTCCGCCCAAACCATTGCCTCGCTCCAGTTTTCAGGCGCACGCCCTTCGATGGCGAGAAAATCCTGCGTCATCCAGGTGAGGCCGCTGCGGCTATCGATGGCGGTGCCGTTGGTCAGCTTTTGCCAGCCCTCGATACTCACGCTTGAGACAGGGGAATGACGCTCCCCCCACAGCGGATGCACCTGTAGAACGGCAAACAGAGCCATCACCAGAGCCAGGGTGCCGAGCAATATTTTACTCCTGCGGGCCAGACCGGCGACCTTCTTCTTCAAATATTCGGATTCCTCAAGCAGCTTGCCATTTTCCACACCGCATTTTTCCAGGGATTTGGCGTCCGCATGCTCCTTCAGGCTGCTCTCGTATCGCTCGATGCCCGCCTCAATAACCTGCTTGACCAGGTTGAAGTCCAGCGGTTTTTTCAGGTAACGGTAAGCCTCCCCGGTGTTGACGACATCCTCGATGAGCTGCGAGTCGAAATGCGCGGTCATCAGAACCCTCACCGTGTCGGGAAACAGAACCTTGATCTTCTTGAAAAATTCGGTGCCCCGCATGGCCGGCATGCGGTTGTCGGAGAGCACCACCGCGATGGGGCCCTTTTCATCCAGAATGGCCATGGCCTCGTCGACCTCGCTCGCGGTGAACAATTCGTAGCGTTCCCCGGCGAGGATCTTACGCGCGACCGCGAGGATTTTGGCTTCGTCGTCGACGATGAGTATCTTGTGCTTATCTTCCGCCATACTTCATTCTCCCTCAAACCCCGGCACCCGCGGACACGACAAATTCTAAAGGAAATGCAATGTAACTTTAATAGAATAAATTATCAGGAACCGCTTGTAAAGCCCTGAGTTAACAATGCCCTGCCGCCATCCCCAAGGCCACCCCCAAGGCCACCCCCAAGGCCTCAGACAGAACCTCGAAACAATCCATTATCCAATTGTTTTTAAACGATTTATTTTAACTCTGGCGGGATCCGGGCTTGTACATCAATTTGCTAACGGCGGATAACAGGTCGCTGCGGGTGTAATGCCCCTTTTTAAGCACCCGGTCCACCTTCCCCGCAAGGCCCTCCTGCTCCGCTTCGCTAAGATCCTTCGCTGTGACCAGAAGAACGGGAACCGAACGCCAGCGCGGGTCCTCGCTCATCTGGTCGAGAAACTCTTCCCCGTTCATGTCCGGCAGCATCCAGTCGAGAAGGATTAACCCCGGGGTTTCCCGTTCCATGATCCGGAAGGCCGAGCGGCCATGAATAGCCTCCATCACGTGCCACCCTTCCCTCTTCAGCAGGCGGCACAGAGCCTTGCGATTGGCGATGTCGTCTTCCACTACCAGGAGCGGGGTCTCTGGATACGTGGTGCGATGCTTCTTGAGAACGTCGAAGAAAACCTCCCAGTCGATGGGCTTCACCAGGTACTCGGACGCCCCCAGCTGACAGGCGCGATCCTTTTCATCGAGAATGGTGAGCATCACAACGGGAATTTTCGCCAAGGCGGAATCGGCCTTCAATTGTTTGAGAACCGTCCAGCCGTCCAGGCCCGGCATCATCACATCCAGAGTGATGATATTCGGCGCGATTTCCCGCGCCAGGCGCAGCCCCTCCTCGCCGCTGTCAGCGGTCACCACGCGGTATCCCTCGCGCTCCGAAAAACGGCGCACCAGGTCGCGGACGATCTGGTCGTCGTCGATGACCAGCAGAAGATCACGGGCGGGCTCGGGGCCACTTGCCGGAGCACTCTCCGGGGGAGGCGATTCGGGCTCCTCCGCAACGGCTTCCTCGTCGGGCAGGAGTTCAAGCTCTTCCTCGCCTCCGGCGGAAACCCTCTCTACAGGTTGCCCGGCAGGTTGCCCGGCCTCCCGCGCGTTCACCGGAAGGTTGACGGTAAACACCGACCCCCTGCCCCGGTCGCTCGATACGCTGATGTCTCCCCCCAGCATCTGGCACAGGCGATGGCTGATGGCGAGGCCGAGCCCCGTTCCCCCGTATTTGCGGGTGGTCGTCGCCTCGCCCTGGGTAAACTCCTGAAACAGGGTCAGAATTTTTTCCGGGGCGATGCCGATGCCCGTATCGCGGACGGTGAACTGCATCCAATCGGCCTCGCCGATCTGCCTGCGGCAAATTTCGAGGGCCACCTCCCCATCCTCGGTGAACTTGTTGGCGTTACTCAGCAGATTGAGAAGCACCTGGCGGACGCGCGCCGGGTCGGCCGTCATGGTGCCGGGCGGCTCGGCGTAGCGGACTTCGATGCGGTTGTCGTTGCGGCGGGCCAGGGGCCGGATGGTGGTCATCACGTCCTCCACCAGGGTCTCCACGGAAAACGTCTCGTGCCTGAGTTCGATCTTCCCGGCCTGGAGTTTGGAAAAATCGAGAATATCGTTGATGAGCCCAAGCAAGTGCCGGCCGGCGGTTTCGATGGACTTGAGGTCCTCCACCAGATCGGGGCGGCTCAGTTTTTCCGCTTCGAACTTGAGGATTTCTCCGTACCCCAGAATGGCGTTCAGCGGGGTACGAAACTCATGGCTGACGTTGGCGATGAAGTCGCTTTTCAGCCGGGCGCCCGCCACCGCTTCCTCGCGGGCCACTTCAAGTGATTCCTCAGCTAACCTGCGGTAAGCGATTTCCTCCTTGAGCTTTTCGGTTTGCGCCTCGAGGTCGCGGGTGCGTTCCACCAGCGCGTTTTCCGCCTCTTTTCGCGAGGCGATTTCCGCCTTCAATTGTTCGGCCTGTTCTTCGAGATCGCGGGTGCGCGCCTGCAGGGATTCTTCCGTCCCGGCCCGCCGGGAGATCTCCGCCCTGAGCTTTTCGGCCTGCGCTTCGAGGTCGCGGGTGCGCTCGCTCACCTTCGCTTCCAACGCCTGGTTTTTCTGGGTGAGGAGCTCGTACAGCGCCGCCCCTTCCAAGGCGTTGGCGGTGTTTTGCAGGATGATGGACAGCGGGTAGAGCACCGACTCGTTCACGGCCTGCGCTTCGTCGGCGAGAATACCGGCGAACATGCCGCGCACCCGGGAGCGGGTGGCGAGGACGTGCAGAATCATCGTTTTGCCCTTCCTTCCCGTGGCCACCACCACGGGGCGGTTCTGCCGGACGGCCCAGGCGAAATTGCCGTTATCGATCTGCTCGTCCACTTCCCGGCGCATACGTTCCCGTGCATCGGCGGGGTCCACCTGGGCCAGGAGAAATTCGGAGGTGTCGTCATCGACCCGAAAAAAGGCCATGCGGTCGAAGCGGGTCAGCCGCTTGAGGTGCCCCAGGGACAAGGCCAGGATTTTATCGGGATCGCCAGCCAGGCTGGCGTCGTGGTGCAACTCCCCCAGCGAGGCGAGGAGGTCGAGCCCGAACAGGTTGGAGCGTGCGAGCTTTTCCAGGTAGTGGATGCGCCGCTCCTGCTTTTCCTGTGCGGCCTTGAGATCTTCCGTCATCGTACAGCCTTAGAGAAAGGTTTGCGCCATCTCGGCGGCCTGCTGCTCCACCCGGGCCAGCAAGGCCGGGAGATCGTCCGTGTCCAGGCCCACCGCCTCCCAGGCGGAAGCCGACAAGGGGGGGACGAAGCGCTCGCCGCTCGCGCCAAGCTCCAGGCCGTGCACAAGCACATCGGCGACATGGAGGATGGCGGCATCGGTAAAATTTTCGGTCTCCGGGTCCGGCGCATGGTGCCCCCCCACCGCGGCGGCCAGGCGTCCGGGCAGTTTCCACTTGGCCAGCAGGGCCGCGCCGACCTGGGCGTGATCCGCCCCGAGCACTTCGCGCTCGGCATCGACCAGAAGTCCGCCTTTCTCATAGTGATGAAGGGCGTCTTTCATTTCACTCGGATGATTCATGAACAGCACCAGCCGCCCGATGTCGTGCAACAACCCGGCGGTATAGAACCTTTCCACGCCAGGCTCCTGCCGGAGCACGGCGATATTGCGCGCGGCGATGCCGCAGGCGATGCTGTGCAGCCAGAACGACGACATGTCCACGCTTTCGCCGGCAACCCCGCGAAAATACCGGATAACGGTCGTGGCGAGCACAAGATCTCTCACTTCAGCCATGCCGACGAGGGTGATGGCGTGTCCCAGCGTCTCGATAGTATTCTCGAAACCGTAGTACGGGCTGTTGACGACCTTGAGCAGACGCGCGGCCAGGCCGCTGTCGGCACTGATGATGCGCCCCAGGTCCGTGAACGAGGTTTCGGGGTTCTCCACCGCTTCATTGACCTTGAAAAAGATCGCCGGGAGCGTCCCCACCTGGATGGTGCCCTCGACGAAACTCTCAGCGCTCATTCGGTCACCCCCGCCATTTCGCCGCCTGATTTGCGCAGCCGGCAGTACGCATACAACTCCCGGATGGCGGGATGCTCGCGGTCGGTGTAGCGAAACAGCTCATCCAACGCCTCCCGTGCGGGCTCCGGCACCTCCCCCGTCTCGGGAAACGTGTTGCCGCAACAACTTTCCGATTCCTCGATTTCTATTTTCTGAACGCCCCACGCCTTCAGCATTTGGATCTGATCTTCCGCGAGCGGCTGGCCTGGCGCGATCAGGCCCCGGCCATTGTGGCTCGACACCTCTGCCGCGGGAATCATTCCCGGACGAAGATCCTCGGTTCGCACTCTCGTCATAGGCAAAAATCCCCCCTCGGCCCGCCGATCAACCGGGATGGCTGGTTAAAAGCATTAAATTTCAATCATATACATTATACGCTACTTGCGCTGAAAATGAGCGGACGAAGATAAATTATCCGTTTCACCCGTCGCGCGGAGTCAATTTTCGTCGATATTCGCGCGCACGAGCCATTCGATCGGCCTCCCGGCCGGCTCCTGGCGGCTGCGCCTCCGGCGGCGGCGGGGGTTCAACGCTTTACGCATTGAATATTTTAGGGAAATTGTGTATTGGAGAGGGGTATCCGTGGCCGATTCCGGGTTCCCGTGAGTTGGAGGGAAAACCGGCCCCGCACCGGCGCATTGTGGCGAAATCAATCCAGTTATGAGGGAGGTTATGGAAAAAGAGGTCGCAGTTATCAACCAGAGCGGGGATGTTTTATTCATGATGCTTGGCGCGGTGATGGTTTTCGCCATGCACGGCGGCTTCGCTTTCCTGGAATTAGGAACGGTGCGCAGGAAAAACCAGGTCAATGCCGTGGTCAAGATTCTTGTGGATTTTTCGGTGTCGACGGTCGTTTATTTCCTGATCGGCTACTCCATCGCCTACGGAATCCACTTCTTCAAATCCGCCGAAGACCTGGTGGCCGAAGCCCAGGGCTACGAAATGGTGCATTTCTTTTTTCTCCTGACCTTCGCCGCGGCCATTCCCGCGATCATTTCAGGCGGCATCGCCGAGCGCTCCAAGTTCTGGACGCAGGCAATATGCGCGGCGATATTCGTGGCTTTCGCCTACCCGCTGGTCGAGGGCATGGTGTGGGGCCAAATCACATTCCTCGGGCAGGAGGGCTCCTGGCTCGCCAACCTGACGGGCGGCATCCCCTTTCACGATTACGCGGGTTCGGTGGTGGTGCACTCGTTCGGCGGCTGGATCGCCCTGGCCGGGGTGATGATCCTGGGGCCGCGCATCGGCCGCTGGGACGCGCGCGGCAACAGCCGGCCCATCCCCATCAGCAACGTTCCCTTCCTCGCCCTTGGCAGCTGGATGCTGTGCATCGGCTGGTTTGGCTTCAATGTCATGTCGGCGGCCACGCTGCAGGGGATTTCCGGCCTGGTGGCGGTGAACTCGCTGTTCGCCATGGTCGGCGGCGTGCTGGTGGCCCTGCTGCTGTCGAAGAACGACCCCGGCTTCATCCACAACGGCGCGCTGGCCGGGCTGGTGGCCATTTGCGCGGGTTCCGACAAGGTTCACCCTCTCGGCGCATTCCTCATCGGCGGCATCGCCGCCGCGATCTTCGTCAAGGGGTTCACCTGGGAACAGGAAAAACTCAAGCTCGACGACGTGCTCGGAGTATGGCCCCTGCACGGCATCTCCGGCACCTGGGGCGGCATCGCATGCGGCATATTCGGGCAAAAAGCCCTGGGCGGCCTGGGCGGGGTGAGCCTGCTCGCACAGACCGTGGGGTCGGTACTGGCGCTGTCCCTCGCCTTTGGCATTGGCTACGCGGTTTACAAGACCATGGACCTGTGCTTCGGCATTCGCCTGGCGAAGGACGATGAGCAGCAGGGATCGGATCTTGCCGTCCACAAATTGCAGGCCTACCCCGAGGAGGGCACAAGCCGCTTCACTTGATGGCCTCTGGCATCACCAATTTTGCCCGCGGGGTTCTTGCGCGGGCTGTTTGCGGCGCTGTCTTAATTGCGTGGGCCGGCGGCCAGGGGTAAAACCGCTGGCAGAGGCGGCTTCAGCGTTCCCATGCGAAAAACCATCCGCGGCGTACGCCCCTTCCTTCCCGGCGGTTTGGCGGAAGGACCGTTTGCTTGCAAGCAAAGGCTTTATTTTAAAGGCGTTTCTTCATTTTCAGACGGCAAATAAATAGGTTGACAGTAAATCGACCTAACTTATATACTTCCTGCTCAACTTTTCAGGCGAGGAGGGATGAATTCCTTCACGCGTGACGCGGGAAACGGGGCTGTTTTTTTAGGCTCAACCTTTCCCGCCGCCCCCGACCTCAGGGGCACAAACGATCAATTATCATAAGGTGGTTATCATGGAAACCGATAACGCCCCGGCCGTAGCCGAGGAAGCCCCCGAAAAGGAAATCGACCTGACCCCGGTGCGGGAAATTCTGGACAACCTGCCCGGGCCGGAACGTCGTTACCTGATCCCGACCCTGCAAAAGATTCAGAATGTCTACCGTTACCTGCCCGACCCCGCCTTGAAGCTGGTTATTTCCAAACTCGGCATCAGCCGGGCGCAGATTTACGGCGTGATATCTTTTTACCCCCAGCTCCTCATCGAAGAACCGGGGAAATACATTTTCAAGTTGTGTTACGGCACCGCCTGCTTCGTCAAGGGCGCGAAAATCATCGCCGATAAAATCTACGATAGCTATCACATCCGTGCGGGAGAAACGGACAAAGACAAGATTTTCACCCTGCAGACCGCTTCCTGCCTGGGCAACTGTGGCGCAGCGCCCATGGCCATCGTCGGCGACGACACCCACGGCACCATCGATCCCGAAAAGACTCTCGAACTTCTCTCGTCCTACCGGGACAGAAAAGACGAGCCCGAAGAAGTTGAGGAGGCCGCCCAGGAATGAGCACCACCGTAAAGAAAACCGTCCCCTTCAAACTCAATGGCAAGGAAGTCACCGCGCCCGAGGGCATGGTGATCATCGAAGCCGCCAAGCAGCACGGGGTGGAGATCACCAACCTCTGCTACAACCGCAACCTGAAACCCTTCGCCGCCTGCCGCACCTGCATGGTGGAGGTGCATGTCGACGGCAAGAAGGAACTCGTCTACTCCTGCACCCACCCGGTGGCCGAAGGCATGGAGGTGACCACCAACACCCAGGAGACGGACCGCTACAATAAAGCCTGTCTCGAAATGCTGCTGGTGGAGCACCCGCTCGACTGCCCGATCTGCGACAAATCCGGCGTGTGCCCTTTGCAGGACAACACCGAGATGCTGTCCCTTAAGGACGGCCGCTTCGAAATCAACCGCCGCAACGAGCCGAGCATCAAGAGCAACCCCATCATCGAATTCTACCTGAACCGCTGCATCATGTGCGGGCTGTGCGTGCGCGCCTGCGACGAGACCCAGGGCGTGCAGGCGCTGGACTTTCACAAGCGCGGAATGAAGGTGGGCATCGGCACCGCCAACGGCGAACCGCTGGATTGCGAGTTCTGCGGCCAGTGCATCACGGTTTGCCCCACCGGGGCCCTCATGGACATGACGTCCTCGGCCCGCGGTCTTGCCGCCCTGTTCACCAGCACCGACACCACCTGCAACTACTGTTCGTGGGGCTGCTCGCTGCGCCTGGAATCGAAAAAGGGCGAAGTGCTGCGCATCGAGGCGCACATGGAAGCCGACGTCGGCATCAACCAGAGCAACCTGTGCGCCAAGGGGCGCTTCGGTCACGGAATCATCCATAACGACCAGAGAATCCAGACTCCGCTGATGAACCAGGGGGGCAAGTTCAAGGAAATTTCCTGGCACGAGGCGCTTGAGATCATCGCTGAGCGCGCCCGTTCCACCGTCAACCGCAGCGGCCCGGAAACCGTCGCGGCCCTGGGCGGCGAAAAAATCACCAATGAGGAGGCTTACCTCTTCCAGAAGTTGTTCCGCGGCGTGCTGGGCTCCAACCAGGTCACCAACCTGGCGCACCTGCGAGCGCCCTACCTCAACCGCTTCCTCCTCGATTGTTTCGACAACGGCATCCGCTCGAAACCGATCACCGAACTGGAGGAGGCCGATGTGGTCCTGGCTTTCAACTCCGACCTGCCGTCGGAGTATCCGGTGGGCGGCAACTCGGTACGCAAGAGCGCGATTTTCTGTGGCGCGGACGTCATCATCGCCAACCCGCGCCAGGTGGTTTTCCACAACGAGTCGCCGGTGGATATCCGGCTGCAGTACCGGTTGGGTTCCGACGCCTGGGTGGCGGGCCGACTGTCCCGGATTCTCATCGACAACGCATTGATCGATACCGCCAAGGTGAAAGCGGCGGTGGGCAACTACGACGCGCTCGTCGAGTCGCTTTCGCCCTACACCGCCGAGGAAACCCGGAAACACACCGGGCTGGACGACGAAACCCTCACCCGCGCGGCAACACGGTTCGCCAGAAATGCCGACCGTTTCATCCTCGTTGGCAACGATATTCTCGACAGCGGCCAGGGCGAGGCAACGCTCGACGCCCTGCTCAACCTGGCCATTCTGGCCCACACGGGGGGCGAGGGAAGCGTCAGCATTTATCCGCCGCGCGAGCACTGCAATTCGCAGGGCGTCAACGACATGGGGATGACCCCGGACCACCTGCCGGGCTACCTCTCCCCCGAGGACCCGGCGGCGCTCAGCCACCTGGCCCAAACCTGGGGCGCCGATTCGCTCAGCTTCGACCAGGCCCCGCTGGCGCGCGACCTCTTTGAAAACTGCGCCACGGGAAAAATCAAGTTTCTTTACATCGCGGGGGAAGACCCGGCCCAGTCCTTCTACAAGGGCGACCTGGTGAAGGATGCCCTCACCACCGTGCCTTTCCTCGTCGTGCAGGACACGTTCATGACCGAAACGGCGCAAATGGCGGACATCGTCCTGCCCACGGCCACTTTCGCCGAGAAGGATGGCAGCTACACCAACATGTCCCGCCACGTGCAGCGCGTGGCGGCGGCGACGTTGCCCCAGGGCACCTCCAAGCCGGACTTCGACATTTTCCTGGATCTGTCCGCCGCGCTGGGGCAGGCTTTCGACTATTCCTCGGCCACCGAGGTTCAGCAGGAAATCGAACGGGCGGCGGCGATTTACAAGGGCATGTTCCCCGGCAGCCGCTCTTTGCAATGGGCGCCGGAAAAGAGCGGTGAGCGTCCCGGGTTCCGTACCGGCAAGGCTTCAGCACCGGCCGCGGCGAAGGACGGTTACCCCTTCAGGCTCATCAGCAACAACCACATGTTCCACATCGGCACCTATTCGCAGTATGCCCCGGCCCTGGTGGAGATCGGCCCCGAGTGCGTCGCAGAAATCCACCCCGAGGACGCCGCCGCATTAGGCATCGGCGAGGGCGACCGCATCGTGGTCAGCTCGGAAGCCTCCCAGGTGGAAGTTCCCGCCCGGCTTTCCACCGTGAGCGCCAAGGGCACGGTTCATATTCCCAAAAACTGGCCCGCCGTCCCCGTCAATCGGCTGAGAAACGGAGAAGAAGGGCCGGTTTCCGTCCGTGTGACCCGGGCGGGTTGATTAAACGTTTCCAGATACCGAGCGAGTGAATCAAACGAGCCATGGCTGATCTAAAGGAAAAACTGCATAGCGAACACATGGTCCTCAACATGGGGCCGTCGCATCCCGCGACTCACGGAACCGTCAAGTTCCTCCTCACCCTGGACGGTGAAACCATCGTCAACATGGAGGTCGAGGTCGGCTACCTGCATCGCGGGTTCGAGAAGATGTGCGAAAGCGTCACCTATTCGAACGTCTTCCCCTACACCGACCGGCTCAACTACTGCTCGGCGATCATGAACAACATCGGTTACGCCCTGGCGGTGGAAAAGCTTTGCGGCATCGAGACCACCGATCGCTGCAAATACATCCGTGTCGTCACCAACGAGCTGGCGCGCATTTCCGACCATTACACCAACATCGCCGCCGCCGCCCTGGAACTCGGTGCGTTGACCGCCTTCATTTATTTCGTGGAAGCGCGTGAAATTCTCTGGGATCTGCTGGAAAAGGTGTGCGGTGCGCGGCTGACGTCCAACTACATCCGCATTGGCGGGCTGATGTGCGACCTGCCGCCCGGTTTCGCCGAGGATCTGGAAAAAACCTATCCGAAGCTGGACAGCCTGTTCGATGATGTGGACAAGTTGCTGACGAAAAACCGCATCTTCCTCGACCGGATGCGCGACACCGGCGCCATTTCGGCGGAAGACGCCATCTCCTGGGGTTTTTCCGGCCCGTGCCTCAGGGCCTGCGGCGTCGATTACGATGTCCGCAAAAAGGAACCCTACCTGGTTTACGACCGCATCGATTTCGACATCCCCATCGGCACCACCGGCGACAATTTCGACCGTTACCTGGTGCGCATGGAGGAGATCAAGCAGAGTTTCCGCATCATCAAGCAGGCGATGAAGGACATGCCCGAGGGGCCCATCAATGTGGCCAACCCCTATTTGAGAAACCCCGCCAAGCCGGACGTGTATTCGCGCATGGAAGAGATGATCGCCCACTTCAAGATGGTGATCGACGGCCTGAAGCCGCCGGTGGGCGAAGTCTATACCGCTACCGAAGCAGCCAACGGGGAGCTGGGCTTCTACCTGGTGAGCGACGGCACCGGCAGGCCTTACAAGTGCCGCGTCAGGCCGCCCTGCTTCACCATGACGGCGGCGCTGGAACAAATCTGCAAGGGCGCCATGCTGGCCGACATCATCCCCACCTTCGACATGATCAACATGATCGGCGGAGAGTGCGACCGCTGACGCGGCCCCTGCTCTCTTCTCCGGCAGCGTTCTGAAGCCTGCCGGAGTCTTTCAGCTTAGCTAAACTTAGCTCAGCATCGTATCAGTAAACGTCGCGCCGGACGCCGCGATCCTTGCCCCTGCCGCCGGGAACCCTTTTCATTGATTCGGTGAACACGTCCCGCTGCTGAACCAGCCCATCGTGCGGCGTGCTGATGGTATCGATGCGGTTTTTCCTTATTTCTTCCGCGGCGTCGTCGATGATTTCCTCCTCCTTCTTCTTCGCCTGCTCCGTGGTCGCCGCCGCTTCCCCACCTTTTTCCTCCGCCTTGGCCTCGTCCAGGGTCTCTTCCTGAGCTTCCTTCATGGACTGCTTGAAATTCTTGATGCTTTTGCCAAACGCATTGCCAATCTCCGGGAGCTTGCCCGCCCCGAAAATAATCATGATGATGACCAGAATGATCATCAACTCGGGAAAACCGATGCCCATCATAGATATTTCTCCTGAGGGATGTTGAAAGGATCAGGCCGTCATTCTATCAGAAACAAAAATAAAAAACACCCGTCCGATCCAGTCCCGCCCCGCCGGCCCTCGCCATCCGGGGGAACGCAAAAAAAAAGGAGGCCGGGAAAACCCG
Organism: Nitrospirota bacterium; assembly: GCA_003246675.1. Lineage (GTDB taxonomy): Bacteria > Nitrospinota > Nitrospinia > Nitrospinales > VA-1 > SZUA-259. Next base: position 17,736 of record QJZQ01000049.1, read on the forward strand.
GCCTCCCTGCAACAGATTCACTTGCGTACCGGCTGAATCAACCGCCGATATGGTCGCGCAGGATCTGCGAGTTGAGAATACTCTCATTTCCCTTGGCATTCTTCTTGGCCGCCTTGAAGTGCATGGTGGCTTCGCCGTGCTGCCCCAGCTTGTCGTGCGCGATGGCCTCGTTGTAATGCACCTCGCCCAGGCTGCCGTCGGCTTTGGAAGCCGCCTGGAAATGTTTGAGGGCCACATCGTAATGCCCCTGGTTCCAGTGCTCGATGCCTTCTTCGTTATGCATGTTGGCTTCTGCGTTGGCGCCTGCGGGAAGCTTGATCGGGCCGTCGGCCGCCATGGCCGTCAAGGGGAGCAGGCAGAACAGAAAAACCGCTAATATCGTCAGTACCTTTTTCATCGCAAAGACTCCCTGTGAAATGTTTGAAAGAAACGCCTCTTGATTCGGGTGAGTTCATTTTATCATTTTGGGGCCAGTTTAAAACCCCTATTTGGGCTCAGAGGACTGGCCTGCCCACTCAAACCCCAGCCGGATCTTCATGGCACAAGCCCCCCTGTTCTCTTACTTTTTACAGGTGTTGAGCCCCAGAAGCGTGTAGGCCGCGCAGCGGCCCGTGAGCCCTGTGACAATCGGCGCCAGGCCGACGACCCCCATGACCCAACCCCAGGTTCCCCCGAGCAATACCCCCCCGATCAAAAGTCCCGACCCCACGAGCACCCGGGCCAGGCGATCCCCCGATCCCACATTGCAACTGTTCATGGTTCAACCTCCTTAATCAACGGTGTGAAAGCATGGCCGTTCATTTATAGCAAGACAGCACGGAACCTCAACCCTGAATATTTTCCCCAGCGGCTTTCAGGCAGACCCTTTTCCCATGCGGGGGCCACCGCCGCTCTGCAGGATACCGGCAGGCCCGAATATATTGCGCCGCTGGCAACTGAAGCCCATATTAATCTTATGGTCAGAAATAACAACCGATTCTTTTTTGCAGATAAGGAGAAATCGCCATGGCCTATGAATTTGAAACCAGCCTGGAAGAAATCGGCAAATACATGAGTTCCCCGGTATTTTTCATCGATGCGGAAGCAACGGTGCAGGAAGCGGCGCTGGAGATGCACGCGCGGGAGATCGGCTCTCTTCTCGTCAAGAAACTGAGCGATTACGTCGGCATCATCAGCGAATCCGACGTTATCCGCAAGGTCGTCGGGGCCGGCCGAAATCCGGAAACCACCCGGGTGGCAGACGTCATGACGGCTCCGATCCTGACCTTGGACCGATTTCTTCCCGTGGTGGAAGCAGAGAAGTTCATGCAGAAAAACCGCGTGCGTCACCTCGGGGTGACCGAAGAGGGGCAACTCGTCGGCGTCCTGTCGGTGAAGGACCTGGTTGCCTGCTACTCCAAGTCGTTTCGAGTGACCGAATAATCCTCACCTTTCCCCGTTAGCGGGCCGGGGGTCGGCTGTCTTAGGCCGCCGGCCCCTCCCCCCTGCCAGTTCATTGAATTTTTAAGGCCTCCGGCGGCGTGCGATGCGTTGACCCGCGCAGCATTTGGGTTTAATATAGATAGTGTTATCCATCCACGGCCCATCAA
>QJZQ01000104.1 GCA_003246675.1 Nitrospirota bacterium
CAAACCGCTCCACATCACCGAGCCGATTCATCCCGACCTGTTGTTCACCACCGGCCTCACCTGCCTGCTTCTCGTTTTGATTCGCCTGGAACACTGCCTGAAACGGCGCGACGGCATCATCCTCCTGACCGGCTATTTCGGTTACGTGATCCTCAAAGGGGTGCTCTAACCGTTCGACGCGTCCCCGGCCACCGCTTTTTCTTCCGGGACTTTGGGTTTCAGGTTTTTGAACTTCCAGAGTTGTTGCTTGTAGTACGGTTCGTCCGGAGCGAGGTCGATGGCGTTCTGAATGAATGCAATCGCCTTATCCACATCCCCAAGGACGTAATGGAGCTCCGACAGGGTGTCGAGGTATTCATGCCGGTCAGGAAATAACTTGAGGGTGGCTTCCGAAAGCCTGAGCCCCTCATCGAGCTGAATTTTCTTACGCGCATACAACCAGGCAAGTCGGTTCATCGTCTCGGCATGGCCGGGCTTTAAGGTAAGGGCTTTCTCGCAATACTGGATGGCGGCGGTGAAGTAACGTTTTTTGCTGTAGACGCTGCACACGCCAAACAGAATCTCGGGGCTTTCGGGCTTCAGACCCGCGGCGAGCAACGCCTGTTTGAGCGCTCTGTCGAGCTGGTTATTTTCCACCAGGGCGTCCGCATGAGCGAGAAGGAAGGTGGGGTTTTCCGCTTCCAGCTTCACGGCACGCGCAAGTGTTTCTTCCGCTTTCTTGCTCTCCCCTTGCATGAGCAGCACTCTCCCAAGTTCGTAATGAGCCGCCGCGTGAGCGGGGGTGATCGCAAGGGCCTCCTCCAGCTTTGCGCGCGCTTTGTCCCATTGCTTGCGCCCGGCCTGCAGGCGCCCCAGTTCAAATAGACTGGCTGCGTCCCGGGGGTCGAGCCTCAGGGCCTCGTCAAGCGACTGAATCGCCTTTTCTTCCTCGTTTCTTTTCAGGTAAAGGTTTCCCAGCCGGGCCTTGATCGCCGGGTCGTCGGGTTTCAGCGCCTCGGCGGCCTGGTAATAACCGAGCGATTCGACCTCCGCATCGTTCTGGTAATACCAGTCGGCCAGACGGATCTGCGCTTCGAAATTTTCCGGAAAACGGTGGGCGGCCTGCTTCAGCATTTCCTGGGCGGCGGCGTCATTTCCCTGAGCAAGCAGGAGCCGACCCAGCGTCAGGGTCAGGCCGGGGTCATCCGGCTTGAAGGCGAGGGCGGCATTGATCTCCCTTTCCGCCCCGGCCAGATCGCCCTGGGCCTCAAGTATTCCGGCCAGGGCCTCGTGCGGCGCGGCTTCACCGGGGCTCAGGCGAACCGCCTCCTTGAGGGTGGCCAGGGCCAGCTCGGGCTGCCCCTGCCGCTCCTGCAGAAGCCCCAGCTGATGGTGGGCGGGTCCATAGTCAGGGTCGCTTTCAAGGGCCGGGCGGAGGGTCTCGCCGGCCTTCTCGTACTCCCCCTGGGCCACGAGCGCACGTGCAAGCTGAACGCGGTAAGCCGCGCTTTCGGGGCTGAGTTCAATGGAACGCTGGAGATGGCGGGCCGCGTCGTCGAAGCGGTTCCTGTTCAGGGAGATTGCGCCGAGCCCCGCGTGTGCGATGGCACTGTCGCGGGTGATATTGAGAGCCGCCAGGAAGGCGCGCTCGGCGTCGGTGATGCGGTTTTCCTCGAGAAGGCGCTGGCCCCGGTCGAGGAGAACGGTCAGATCAGCTTCAGAGGGCCGATGAAAAAAAAAACGTTCCCGCCAGGCCGAGCAGGAGGAACAGGCCGGTCTTGCTGCCCCAGCCCTTCAGGCTCCAGCCCTTGCTCTCCTTGCCGGAGGAGGAGGAAGAGTCGGTGTCGCTTGCTTTTTCCTTATTCTCGGCTTTTTTTTCTTTCTTCAGGAGGGTGTCCTTCTCGATCATTTCCCGGGCGATATCTTCCTTGCTTTTAGGCTTTTCCGGGACTTTACTTTCGGATACTTCCTTCGGCTTCTTGCCCGTCATCCGCGAGCTGCCTTCAAAGTTTGAGCCTTCGTCGATGACCAGGTGGTAGGTCGTGATGTCCCCTTTCAGGGAGCTGTCCTGCAACAGGGTGACCTTGTTCTCGGCGACAATGTCGCCCTCGATGCGGCCCATGTTGGACACGTTGTAGGAATTAACGGTGCCGCACACAGAGCCGGTCTTGCCCACGACGAAATGGTTGGAAGAGTGCACATCGCCTTCCATTTCACCGTCGAAATGGACCGCGCCTTTTACCCACAAGGTGCCCTTGAGCTTCACACCCTTTTCAAAATAAGAGTCCATGATCCACCTGTTCGAATGATTACCCTTCGGCCTAAAACCCTGAAAATTCAAATAGCAAGGTCTATATTACCATATATTTTAATAAGTTACAATTAATCTCGATACAAAACCCCCCTCCGGCCCGGTTGCCAAACCATTGGATAATTGCTATTTTAATCCTCTTTCAAAAACCCCGCTGAGGGGGCTTTACCGGCCCCTCTCGCCACCCTCCGGAGAAACCATGTCAAGAAATAGCGGCCGCGCCCTGAACGAGCTTCGAAAGGTCAAAATCACCAAGCACTACATCACCCACCCCGCCGGCAGCGTGCTGATTCAAATGGGGGAAACCAAGGTCATTTGCGCCGCCTCGATCGAGGACCGGGTGCCGCCGTTTTTGCGCGACAAGAAATCCGGCTGGGTCACCGCCGAATATTCCATGATCCCAAGCTCCACCCACACCCGGACAACCCGCGAGGCGAGCCGGGGCAAACTCTCCGGCCGCACCCAGGAAATCCAGCGCCTCATCGGCCGTTCCCTGCGCACCATCGTCGATCTGGAAAAAATGGGAGAACGCACCGTATGGATCGACTGCGACGTCATCCAGGCCGATGGCGGCACGCGCTGCGCCTCCATCACCGGCGCATTCATCGCCCTTGCCCTGGCCTTCAAGAAACTGAAGAAAGAGAAAGTTATCGATGTGATCCCGATTCGCGACTACGTCGCGGCGGTCAGCGTCGGCATTGCCGAGGGCAAGAATATCCTCGACCTCGACTACAGCGAAGACTCCGAGGCGGACGTCGATCTCAACATCATCAAGACCGGTTCCGGCGGCTTCATCGAAATCCAGGGCACCGCGGAAAGGGACCCCTTCGACGATAAGCAGCTGGGAGACCTGCTCGCTCTCGCCGACAAGGGCATCAAGGAATTGGTCGAGGTTCAGAAAAAAGCCGTGGGAGACCTTCTGTAACCCCGGCTCTCTCGCCCGGGCCTTCGGGCCCGGTTTTCGGGACGGGAACAGGGTCTACTTTTTAAACAGCCAGAAGAGGAAGGTGAGCACCGCGCTCACAAGGAGACTGGTGACAATGGGGAAATAAAAGCGGAAGTTGTCGCGGCGAATGATGATGTCGCCCGGCAGCCGGCCGAGGCCGCTTTTCACCAGCCACGGCCACAGGAGCCCCGCCAGCACCAGCACCACACCCGATAGGATCAATATGCGTTGCATGACGGCCACTCCCTTCACAGCTTCCGCCGCGCTCCGGCTGGGGCGGGCCCCACAGGGGCGCAAACGGTCCCCCGCCCGGCCCTGAAAAACCGCTAGCGCTGCTCGCGGACTTCGATATGGTAATAGTCCACCCCGCGGGCTCCCTTGGAAAACTCGCGGTAGGTGCCGAGGCCCTTGGGCGGCAGCTCAACGCGCTGCCAGGCGCTGGCCGCTTCCGAAGGAGCCTTGTGGCTGTCGAAAAAATGCGTCCGCCCTTCCACCCGCAAGGGATAATTGGTGTGGTTCCTTAAAATAGCCCACACCTCGCGCGTTCCGGTGGGGCTGAACCGGCTGTTGTATTCCTCGACGGTGACTTTATAGGTTTTGATGTCCGCCGCCTGCCCGCTCTCCACCTGCTCCTGAGCGGTCGGGCCGAGGCGAACCCCCTCGCAGTAGGTCGCCATGATGCGGTGCGACTCGAGCGATGAATCGACGATGTGTACGCTGTTCATCTCGATGCCGGACTTTAGAGGCCTCTCCTCCATGATCGTCATGCAGGGGTCGGTGGTGGCGCAGGCGGCGGCCCAAAGGCTGGCCGACAAGACGATGGCGATTCTGGTCATCCCTTTCATGATCTTCTCCCGATTGGTTTCACGGATTCTTCATTCGATAAAGGCCGGGCGCGATCTCACCCAACCGAACCCCGATCGACGGTTGACAAAGTTCACTTTGACTCTCCGGGCCAGGTTTCTCACCTCGGCGCCGCCCGCATCATAAAACAACACGCCCGCGTCCAGGTCCCGCGGCTCGGCCTGAAAGGTGAGCACGTGCACCCGGTCCGGCAGGCTGCGCCAGGCCCGGGTATCGGCCTCGGTGCGCGCCGCGCTGGCGAAGGCCTGCTGCGTCAGCCCGAGAATGCCGACGATGCCCGCGGCGATGACGGCCTTGTCGGCGTCCCTGCCGAAGGCGGGGGCCATCATCAGCCCCTGCACGGATAGATCGGTGAGCGCGCGCCCCATGGCCTGATGGGTCTCCTTGAAGCGCACCTTGCCTTCCAAAATGGCATCGACCTGACGGCCGCCACGGGTGCTCGCCTGCCAGAAGATGTCCTCCATCGGGTAGGCCGGAACCGCCCCCGCGCCGGAAACATCGAAGCGGGCGGTCTGCTCCCTGAAACCGGTGCCGCGCGTCAGGCGCAGCTCGGAGTCTCCCGCACCGGCGCCGATTTTCATGGGCGCGGTTCCGGTTTCGGCGATGAGCAGCACGTTGTCGCCGCGGGCGGGCGGAACAAAATCCGGCCTGATCTGGCGCACTTCCTCGAACGCTTCGCGCGCGAGGCCGTCGTCTCCCAGCAAGTGGGACGCCCAGCCCTCGAGAAAGACGAGCAGGGCGAAGTCCATGCGGTACTGTTCTTCCTCGGCGAGGATGTCCTGCAACTGACCGCCCTTGAAGGAGGCGCGGGCATTCTCGTAATCGCCGCGGCGAAGGAACAGCAGGCCCCGGTAATAATAGGCCATCGCCCGCTCGTAGGGTTCGCCCTTGAACTCCTTGGCGCCTTCGGCGTACCACAGCGAGCGCGCCCGCTGCGCACTGTCGTCGTCGGCAAAAACCGTTTCGATGTTAAGCAGGGCGGTTTCAAGCGACTCTTCGGCCTGGTCGTACGCGCCATATTCCATCGCCGCAAGGCCCGCTTCCATCTGGCTGAGCACCAGGTTACGCCGCCCCTGCCGAA
>QJZQ01000107.1 GCA_003246675.1 Nitrospirota bacterium
CCCACCCCAACGCAAAACTCAATCAAAGGAGGAATTCCCATGAAACGTTTACTGATGGCGCTAATGCTGACCCTGCTCACCCTCCCCGCCACCGCCTGGTCGAATGGCAATAACCACAGCGGGGATTTTGAGTTTTCCGATTTCAACTTTCCCAACCCCTGCCTGGACGGCGTGGAAACGATGATCGAAGGCACCGTCCACTATCAATGGAACGCGGTCACCACCAAAAGCGGAGTCTACAATGGCCACATTGGAGCCAATTTCGGCAACGTTAAAGGATACAGTGCGGCCGATGAAGGTTTAGAGATTCCCGCGATAGACTATGTCGCCACCGGTGCGGGCTCCGTCAAGCTGCACTTTTCCGGAGTCAACGAAGGCGGTCAGGGCGTATTCACGGCAGGAGCCCATGCCAACCTGATCGCCAAGGGCCACTACCCCAACCTTAAGCTCAAGGCCAATGTGCATCTTACATTCCCTACTGGCGCCAGCGAACCCTCCGCCGCCTTCGGTGGCCTCACCGTGACGTGTCAGGGGCAAGAAGGAGAAGTCATTTCCTTCGATTTCTTCTAATTCATCTGCCCCGGCCACCGGATTGACCGGGGGTTTGCAACAGCGTTCACGCCGTTCTGCGAAAGGGATATTCAAAAATACATGGTACGGCGGTCCTTTAGGGCCGCCGCACATCCCTTTCCTTGCGCGCAACCACCCGGAATGCCGCCTTGGCTTTCCCCACTCCTTAACGCGAAGGGTGGACCGGAACGCAGCGGGAACCTATATTGATAGCGGCCCGCAGCGGTCAATATCCGCATCCTAATCTCTGAAAGGAGACACCATGAAACAGGACAGCGGCTTTCCGGATGAAGTAGCTCAAAGTATCGAAGCCATTGAACGAGCGATGGAACAACATACTCCCGCGAAAAACGATGAAGATCTCCTCATTCGCGTTGAATATCGCGCCCTCAGGGGTCTGCTCGACTGGCTTAAAAAGAAGCGGGAGGAATTCGACCTGATCCATGAGATGACCGAACGGCTTAAGGAACTTCACCCGAACAGTCCCTGAATCACCAGGACTGAAGTTTTTTTTCGATGGGGATGATAGAAAAAGTTACCAGAGCGCCCACCAGCCGCAAGGGGCCGATGAGGTGGGACAGGCCCTCCCTCACTTCAGAGAATTCTTAAATGGACGCTCTGGTAATGAAGTCTGTTTGCATACCCGAACCCGGAAATAACTACATCTCAAATTTGTGCCCCGCGCAAATATTTCGCAAGGATTTTTATGTATTTTTGCGCAGAAATAATTTACCCCTTGCGGGAATTCCCGACACGGGAAACTTTCCCCGCAGCCTCTCTGCCACACCAGGGTTCAAGTGCTACAACCTCAGCCAATCTACAAGGAAATCTCAAGAGTTCCTCGCAAGCGGCTAAGATTATTTACGAAAAAAAAACCAGGGTTCCTTGAAGGGAACCCTGGCAGAATATTTTTATTGTGGATTGATTGTCATGCGAGGGCAGGTCAGAGTCCCATCAAAAAATTTCAATCCCGAAAAAATCCAGGATCAATGACCTTTTTCCTTATCCTCGTCGTCATCCTTATCTTCGTCATCCTTATCCTCATCATCCTTTTCGGGGTCCGAGAATACGGTCATGTCCTGCTTAACGAGAGCTTCCGCAACAACAATCTGAGCTTCTTCACCGGCGGCGGTAATGCTGATACCGGCCTCTTCGTTGCTACCGGATTCAATAGCCGCAAACGCACTGGAAATCAAAACACCGAAAAACAAAATCACAAACAAGCTGGCAATTCTGCCTGAGAGGCGTTTCATAGACTTACTGCGCTCCTAAAGTTAACTCTGGTTGAATGATAAAATCGGGCTCTCTGACCTGCCCTGCAAATCACAACGTTCATACTTAAGCTTCTGGTTGTCTTACGGAATCATTTGCCCGCGGCATCCGGTCTCCAGTAAAAGACATCTCGCCGATGGCCGGGACCACTTATTTATTTGAATGGCCTTACGGGCTAATCGAGACAGCGGCCAGGCCCTAATGCGCCAGCCCCGCCAGCATCTCGAGATCCTCAGATGCTAAGTTTTACCACTTTTTTAAATAAAGTATATTGAAATTTTACAGCTGAAATAAAAAAATATTAAGGTCTGCAATGTTGGAAATTAACTGATTTAATATCAATGAGATAGGCTTACCGCTACGCACCCCGGAGGGAGGGGCGACGGGCAACGAAGGGAACCGGAATTCCGCGGGGCTCAGGCGGGGTTTCAGCCCCCTTGCGGGGGTGGGAGAATAATGCACTAAAGGCCGAGGATGGACTTCTCTTCCTCGCGGACGATTTTTCGAATGGGGTCCCTTTTTAGGCGCTTCAACAACACCGTGGCCTGGTGCTGCTTCGAGCCGGCCTGCGGAGTCAGCGACACGGCTTCCCAACCGTCTCGGCCATAGAGGTTGAGTTCGTTTTCATTCTGCGCAATGGAACCCGGCCCTTCCAAAGCCTTGTAGCTCAGGTCGAGAACCACCATTCTGTATTCCCACTTTTCCATGCACTCTCCTTGTCCTTGTAAGGCGTCCGGGTGATGCGCAATGCGCAAGAAGGAACCTGCCGGTTTCAGGCGGTGAAAGCCACTGGCGCAGCCTCATGAACATTGAACCCCGGCGAGGAAATCCCCCAGACCGAACCCGTCCAAAATTACTCAGCTAATCTCTTGTTATTAAAGAGATTAATCAATATCTCCATTCTTATAATTTATCCGGATAGTGAATTTTTGTCAATTTTTTTGCCCGCTGGAACATGTCTTCCATTGCATAACGGTGCATTCTTGGCCTTCCAACCCGCCGAACTCCTGCTATAATCCGTGCTTTGCCAATCATTTTCCGGAGGTGGGTTCGATGAAAGTCAAGGATCTGATGACCCAGGAGGTGCTAACGGTTTCACCGGACGACAAAATGGACCGGGTGTTCTTCCTTTTCAATTTTGAGAACATTCGCCATCTTCCGGTGGTGGAAAAGGGCCGGCTGGTGGGCATCGTTTCCGACCGGGACTTAAAAAAAGTGCTGGGATCGCCGAAGAAGACCATCGAAAAACCGGACGGGTCGAGCTTCGTCATCTCCTCTCGCAAGGTAAGGACCCTGTTGAAGAGAAAACCCGTCACCATCGAGCCCGAGCAGAGGGCCGCCGATGCTGCGGCCATCATGGCCAAAAAGAAAATCGGCGCCCTGCCGGTGGTGCACAAGGACAAACTGGTGGGCATCATTACGGCGACGGACATTCTGAGGGCCTTCGTCCGGCTGTGCAACGCGGTGGAACCCTTTGCCGCCAGCGAGAACCAGACCAAATGATCGTGGAGGTTGTCCACAAAGAAACGCCGCCTCCAGCACAGCGGCGCGCCGCCTGCCACGCCCCGACCCCTCTGCCATGAAACCGCGGGGCAACAGGGGGCTGCGCGCCATCTTCACCATTTTCTGGATCGTCGGATCCATTTTCTGGGTACTCATCGGAGCGCTCGACGGCGACTTCCTCACCAGCCTCACTCACATCGCTATCGGCTGGGCGGTGATCCTGGGCTATATCAGCCTGCGGGAATTTCTGGCAAAAAGGCGGGAAAGCGAGGCGGACTAAAACGCCGGCCGTCAGTAGCTGCGGTTCATCTCATCGACCGCGTCCTTGGCTTTTTCACGGATTCTCTGCATATCGCGGTTGGCGTTGTCGAGGTATTCGTTGATGCAGGAGGAATACTCCTTAATCGTCTTGTTATAGGCCTTGATCTTCTCGTTATAGTCATCGATGTCCTGCTGCGATGAGAACGCAAAGGGCTTGGAAGGCAGGATGGGTTTGATGCCGCAGGTGTGGGCGGGATAGATGAAGGAGCCGAAATTGCTGCCGCCAACGATGAACGCCCCCCCCGGCGACGGGGCAAGGAGAAGGACCAGAACGCCAAAAACGATTTTTTTCATGTCGCGACCTTTACCGGCGGCTCAGCCTCATCTGCACCGCACTATTTTCCAGCAATATTCTCGGGTTAGGTTCAACCTAATTTAGGCTATTCGCCACCCGCTGTCAATTTTTCATACACCGGAAGAAACGTCGCCCGGCCACGCTCTTCACGCGCCCGCGAAATACGCGCCTTTTATTCGCCCTGCCCTCATCCCCCGGCGGGGTCCATGAGCCCACGAACGATGCACCGGCCAAAGTCGCCCGCGGCCGAGGCCCCCCGGCCGGTAACAATATTTCCCGAGCGCGTCACCGGCTCCGCCGCCAGGGCCGCCCCCGCCCGCGCCATCTCCTCCAGAAACGCAGGGTCATCGTCCGGCCCCGAGGCCTCACCGGCGAGAAAACCCGCCCGCGCGAGCACCGCCACGGCAAGCCCGCACGCGGCGATGAGCTTTCCGGCGCGGTGGTGGTCGGTCAAAATCTGCGGCACGATCGGATCGTCCCAGAGGAACTTTTTCGCGCCCCGGCCACCTATCAGAATCACCGCCTCGTATTTTCCAGCGAACCCCGGCTGCCTGTCCCAGTCAACGATCACCCCACCCGGCTGAAACCGGCCACCCGCAAGCCCCGACGCCTCGCGGCCCGATTTTGACAGGGCCACCCAGCTCAGGCCAGCTTCCGCCAAAGCCTCAAGGACACCGGCAAGCTCGCCCTCGCAGTACTGGTTTTTGGGAAGAATCAGAAGAATTTGCGGCTGAACGGCCAATGGCGCCTCCCGGCTGTTTCAGGGGACCTCTTATCCCCTCTTTATACGGCAACCGAAAGGGCAAAACAATCCATCCGCGTCCTTGGCCGCAAGGTGGTTCTTGCAGGCAGCGCCCGGCCCCGTTAAAATGAAAGAGATTCGGAAGCCCGAATTCTTTTCAAACTTTCAAAGGGAAACCTGAATGAATTCGAATATCAGGATACTCGTGGTGGAAGACGACACCGATTCCATGACCCTGCTTCTACACTACCTCAAGGAAATCGGATATACGAATATCTCCAAAACCGGGGACCCCGAGGAGGCGCTCTGCCTCCTGAATAATGAGAGCTTCGACCTGATAATTTCCGACCACTACATGCCGTCGATGACCGGCATCGAATTTTTTAAGGCCCTCAAGGCCCGGCCCGCCTGGAAAGACATCCCCTTTTTAATGACGACGTCCGAGGGGCGGAAGCATAAAATTACCGAGGCCATCAGCGCCGGGGTGAGAAGTTATATCACCAAGCCCGTCGACAAAGAAAACCTCCAAACCAAGATCAACCGCTTAATGAACGCATAGCAGGAGCCCCAAATGCCCATATGCATGACCGCGCGCTACCGGGTGCGCCCGCATTTTGTTGAGGAGTGCAAGCGCGTCATCCGGGAACTGGTCGAATACGTCAACTCGCACGAACCGGGAACCACCCTTTACCTGGCCCAGCAGGACATCCTCGACCCCATGAGCTTTCAGCATCTGTTGATTTTCGAGAACGAAGCCGCGCTGGCGGCCCACCAGCAGTCTCCCGCATCCGCCCGTTTCGTTCAAGCCGTGTACCCCGAAGCCATCAAACCGCTGGAGTTCAACGAATACGACCTGTTCGCCGCCAAGCTGCCGAAAGCCTGAGCGCTCCTGAGGCTAGCGGTTGAGATCGCGCAGCATTTTGGCCAGCGAGGACAATTGCCCCTCCAGCCCCGGCGGTGGAGCCCCGGGCCCCTCGGGCTCGTCTCCGCGGATTGCGGGGCCAGGCTCTTCTGCCACCGGTTGTTCGGAAAATGGCGAAGGCGCCTCGGGAACCCATTGGGCGGAACTGCCGAAATAACGCGCAAGCACCTTGTGCCTGTCGAGCCGCATCCAGCGTGCGCCGTCACCGGAAATTTCATCGCTTCCCAAAAGCTTTTTGCACTCGATATAGGGAATCAGCAGCTTCACGGGAAAGCCCTGGGCGATATTGGAGCCACGGCGGATGTACACCGTGTTGGGGGGCAGGGGTTTGTCCGGGTCAGGCATGGCGTCTCACCTGCGTGGGGCGGCCGGCCTTGTGCTTCAGGTAAAACCACATGAACACCGACAAGGCAAAGAAAAACAGGCCGATGAATTGGGAGGTGGAGAACAGGTCGTCCAGGGCGTAACCCCGGTCATCCCCGCGAAAATACTCGATGATGAAACGGCCGATGGAATACAGGATGCCATAGGTCCAAAGCACCTGGCCGTCGAAGGACTTGCGCTTGAGAAGCCACATGAGGATGCCGAAGATCACCAGGGCGTTCAGGGAAAGATAGATCTGCGTCGGGTGCAGCGGAATGTCGAGCGGCGCGAGGGACTTGGGGTTGGTGAAAGTGATGGCCCAGGGAACATCGGTCTTAACCCCGTAGCAGCAGCCGGCGAAGAAGCAGCCCCAGCGCCCTATCGCCTGGCCGATCGCCAGCGAAGGCGCGACGATGTCCCCCACCCGCCAAAGCGGCATATCGTGCTTGCGGATATAAATGAGGCCCGCCGCCATGGCCGCTATCATCCCGCCGTAGAACACCAGCCCGCCCTTCCATATCTTGAACGCTTCGAGCGGGTTGTCGATAAAGTATTTGTACTCGATCAAAACATACAGCAGCCGCGCGCCAAGGAGCGACGCCACCAGAACATAAAAGGAGAGGTCGACGATGCGCTCCGGGTCCTGCCCTTCCCGCCGGGCAAGCCGCGAGGCGAGGAAGATACCCATGAGGAACCCTCCCGCGACGAGCAGGCCGTAAGTGAAAATTTTGACAAAACCAAATTCGATGAGAACGGGATGCATGGTTTCCTGCGGCGCTCGGCCGCTCAGGAGGTCGTGGACTCGCCCGGGGGCCCCACCGGCGGAGGAGGCTCATGCGGGTGCCTGAACAGGTCGACGATCATGATGGCAACGCCAATGGTGATACAGGAATCCGCCACATTGAACGCGGGCCAGTGGAAGTTCCCGAAATAGACGTCGATAAAGTCGATCACCTCTTTATGCACGATGCGGTCGATCATGTTGCCGATGGCGCCGGAAAAAATCAGGATAAGGCCGGAATTGACCCACCGGCGCTCGGCCGGGCTCTGGTGAAAGATGAAGAGAATGGCCCCGGAGGCGATGGTGGATACCGCGACGAACACCAGGGATTTATATTCCAGCGGTTGCTCGGCGAACAGCCCGAAAGCCACTCCGGCGTTCCGGATGTGGGTGAGGTTCAGGAATCCGTCGATCACCTTGATAGAATAATACAGCGGAATGTGGCTCGCCACCATGTATTTGGTCACCTGGTCAAGGACGATGAAGACATTGGACAGAACCAGGAGGTAAAAATACTTATTCCGCATGCGCCCTCACGATCCGGCGGCCCGCAGGTTTTCATCGCAGCGGGGGCAAAGCGGCGTTTGCTCCCGGCCTTCCTCCGTTTCGATGAAATAATTCCAGCAGCGATCGCACTTCACCCCCGGGCTCGGCCGCGAAGCGATCTGGAGGCCGGGGATGTCCTCACTGACGATGACCCCTTCCACCCCGTCCAGGTTTTCCACCACCTGGACGTCGGAGACGATGAAGATGTATTTGAGTTCGGCGAAATCGCACCCGATGGCGCCCAGGATGTCCTTCGGCAGCACGAGGCGGACTTCGGCATCCAGCGAATGGCCGATCACCTTTTCCCGGCGGCTGTGCTCGAGGGCCCGGCTCACCTCGCCTTTAAGCTGCGTCAGAGTTTCCCATTTTTTAACCAGCGCATCATCCACCCGGTAGCCCGAAACATCGGCGAATTCGCTGAGGTGAACGCTGGTCCCGTCGCCCTTCCCTGAAATGTGGCTCCACACTTCGTCGGCGGTGAAAGAAAGCACGGGGGCCATCAACCGCGCCATGCCCGTGAGCAGGTGGTGGAGCGCGGTTTGCCCGGAACGCCGCTCGCGCGATTTCTTCGGATAGGTGTAGATGCGGTCCTTCAGGATATCCAGGTAGAACGAGCTCAGGTCCACCACGCAGAAGTTGTAGAACGCGTGGTAGAACACATGGAATTCATAAGCCAGAAAAGCGCGTTCGATCTTCTCCGACAGCAGGCGAAACCGATGCAGGATGTAGCGGTCGATCTCGAACAACTCGTCGTACTCCAGCGCATCGACCTCGGGGTCGAAATCGCTCGTGTTGCCAAGCAGAAAACGGAAGGTGTTGCGGATCTTGCGGTAGGCCTCGGTGAGCCGCTTCAGGATTTCCTGCGAGATGCGGATGTCCTCGCGATAATTCTCCGACGCCACCCACAGGCGCAGGATCTCGGCGCCGAACTGATCGATAATTTTCTGCGGCGCGATGACGTTGCCGGCCGACTTGGACATCTTCTTGCCCTTGCCGTCCACCACGTAGCCGTGAGTCACCACCGACTTATAGGGTGCCTGCCCGCGCGTGCCGACCGCCTCGAGGAGCGAGCTGTGGAACCAGCCCCGGTGCTGGTCGCTGCCTTCCAGGTACAGGTCGGCCGGCCAGCCCTCGCCGGGGTTGTTTTCCAGCACCGCCGCGTGGCTCACGCCGGAGTCAAACCAGACATCGAGAATATCGTCTTCCTTGCTGAACGTATCGTGCCCGCAAGTGCAGCGGAAACCGGGGGGCAGAAGCTCGGCGGCGTCCTTCTCGAACCAATAATCCGCGCCGTGCTCTTCAACGAGGGCGGCCACGTGCTCGAACACTTCCGGGGAACGCACCACCACGCCGCAGGCGGCGCAACTGAACACGGCGATGGGCACGCCCCAGGCGCGCTGCCGGGAAACGCACCAGTCCGGCCGGTTCTCAATCATATTGTAAATCCGCTCACGCCCCCAGCCCGGCATCCAGCGCACCTGGCCGATGGCCTCAAGAGCCTTCTCCCGCAGACCGTTTTCCTCCATGGAAATGAACCACTGGTTGGTGGCGCGGAAAATAATCGGCTGGTGGCAGCGCCAGCAATGCGGGTAGGAATGGCGAACGGTTTCCTCGCGGATCAACCGTCCGTCTTCTTTCAGCCGCGCGGTGATCACAGGGTTGGCCCGTGTGACAAACTGGCCGCCGACCAGCTCGACATCGGCATGAAACACGCCGCCGTCATCCACCGGGTTGTAGGTTTCCAGCCCGTACTTCTGCCCGACGACGTAGTCCTCCTGTCCATGGCCGGGGGCCGTGTGGACGCAGCCCGTCCCCTGCTCCAGCGTCACGTGTTCTCCCAGGATCACCAGGGAGTCCCGGTCGAGGAAGGGGTGGCGGCACACCGCCCGGTCCATGGCCCGGCCCTTGAAGCGGCCGAGGACCTTGTAATCTGTGATCTCCCATTCAAGAACCAGCGCCGGAAGACGCTCCTCGGCAACGATCAGGCACTCGCCATCGACGGCGACGGCGGCGTAATCGAAATCCGGATGCAGGGAAATGCCGAGGTTGGCGGGCAGGGTCCAGGGGGTCGTCGTCCAGATGACGACGTGGGTCCGCTCCGGGTCGCAACCTTCAAGGCCCGGCGGCAACCCGCTTTTCAGCGGAAACTTGACGTAGATCGAGGGCGACGCGTGGTCCGCGTATTCCACCTCGGCCTCGGCGAGCGCGGTCTTGCACGAGGTGCACCAATGCACCGGCTTGAGCCCCTTGTAAACCGAACCCGACTGCACGAACCGGCCAAACTCGCGCACGATGGCCGCTTCGTAGGCGTAGTCCATGGTCAGGTAGGGCCGCTCCCAGTCCGCCGAAATGCCGAGGCGCTTGAACTCCTCCTTCTGGATCTCCACGAACCCGCTGGCGTATTCGCGGCACAATTTACGGATCTGGTTCTTGTCCGGCGTCAGCTTTTTTTCCCGCTGCTTTTTCCCCACCTGGTGTTCGATGGGCAGCCCGTGGCAATCCCAGCCGGGAATGAAGGTGGCATCCATGCCCTTCATGGTCATGATGCGGACAATGAAATCCTTGAGAATCTTGTTCAGGGCATGGCCGATGTGGATATGGCCGTTGGCGTACGGCGGACCATCGTGAAAAACGAATTTGGGACGGCCGCGCGAATGTTCGCGTAGGGCCTCGTACAGCCCCTCCCATTTTTTCAGCAATTGGGGCTCGAGCTGGGTGAGGCTCGCCTTCATCGGGAACTTGGTTTCGGGAAGATTGAGGGTTTCTTTGTAATCCATGGTCTCTCTAGAAAATTTCTCGGTTCCAGGGGGGAGTAAGGCGACCCCTTCAGGTTATTTCTATATTCGCTTCATCGAGGCCCTAGCCTCCTCTACCGATTTCCTGTCACAGCCTCATCGAGGTCTTGCCCTCATCAATCATCTTTTTCTGTCAAGGCGCATCGAGGCCTTGGCCTCCTCAAGCGTTTTTCTGGCCACAGTCTGTGCGCGCCGGGTACCTGCATCGAGGATTTCCCGCACATCGCCGGGCCTGTTCGCCCACTGCCTGCGCTGCTCCATGATCGGACGTATGCCTTCGAGAAGGGTGTCGGCCAGCTTCAGCTTACAGTCGCCGCAGCCGATGCTCGCGCTGCGGCAATCGGCATCAATCTCCTTCTGCATTTCCGGCGGCGAATAAAGCTTATGAAAGGGATACAGGTTGCACACGTCGGGGTCGCCCGGGTCGTCCCGGCGCGCGCGCTGCGGGTCGGTTAGCATCGACTGCACTTTCTTCCGCACCACTTTTTCCGTGTCGGCGAAAAAAATGGCGTTGTTGTAACTCTTGCTCATCTTGCGGCCATCCAGACCCTTGACCTTGGGCACCTCGGAGATTTTCGCCAGGGGCTCGACGAAAACCTTTTTCCGGTACAGGCCGTTGAATCGGCGCACGATCTCGCGCGAAAGCTCCAGGTGCGGCGCCTGGTCGATGCCCACGGGGACGAAATCGGCCTTGTAGAGAACAACGTCCGCCGTCTGCAGAACCGGATAGCCGAGGAAACCGTAGGAACTCATGTCCACACCCTCCACTTCGACCTGCTTTTCCTTATAGGTGGGGTTGCGCTCCAGCCACGGCACGGGAACGATCATGGAAAGAATCAGGTGCAGCTCGGCGTGTTCGGGAATGCTCGACTGCACGAACAGAGTGCATTTTTCCGGGTCCAGCCCGGAGCTCAACCAGTCGATCGCCACCTCGAAACTGTACTCGGCGATAAGGTGCGGCTTCTCGTAGAGCGTGGTCAGCGCGTGCCAGTCGGCTATAAAATAAAAGCAGTCGTAGTCCTCCTGCAGGGAGATCCAGTTTTTGAGGGCGCCATGATAATTACCGAGATGGAGGGGGCCCGAGGGCTGCATGCCGCTCAGAATTCGCTTGCGTTTCATCGACCGTTCGTCACCTTTCAGATCAGCGTCTATCGGGGCAAAATCATCAAAACCTGCCTGAGCAGCGGAAACATCTCCTGCGTCAGCAGTTCGGTAGTGTACATGATGGGCTTCCACAGGACAAAAGAAAGAATGTGCGTTCCGGCGAAATTATCGAGCAGGATAACGGCGAGAATAACCACCGCTCCGTAGCGGTCGTACTGCCCTATCTTCGCCGCCGTTTCGTGCGACACCAGGCCCTTGAGCACGCTGCCGCCATCCAGCGGAAAAACAGGAAGAAGGTTAAAGATCGCCAGCACCACATTGATGTAAACGCCGATGCTGAAAAATACGAAAAGCATCGGCGTGGCATCGGCGGAAAGGATGCGCAGAAAGAAACTGCACACCACCGCCAGCGCCACATTCGACAACGGGCCCGCCAGAGCCACGAACATCATGTCGCGCCTGGGGTTGCCCAGGTTTCGCGGATCGACTGGAACGGGCTTGGCCCAGCCGAAGCCGAGAAAATAAAAGCTGACGGCGCCCAGCGGGTCGAGATGGCGAAGCGGGTTCAGGGTGAGCCGGCCGAGCCTCTGGGCCGTGTCATCCCCCAGTTGGAGGGCCACTCGCCCGTGGCTGTATTCGTGCACGGTCAGGGAGAGAATAATCACCCCGATGAGCAGCATGGATAGCAAAACGGTGGAATCCAAGAAGACCTCAAAGTTGCGCAGTCAGAAGAAACGGGGATTAACCGGATATTCGCGGGTGTTCGCGGACAGGCTGGTGCGGCAACGGACAATGGTTATTCGGGCATGAACCCGCCGCCCCCTGGCCCCTCGGGAACCGGCTGGACGGGTCCGGGCTCTCCCTTGATTTTAGCTCATATCGCCGGCTTTTCACAATGCTTTCCCGGGTCCGCCGAATGGCGCGGGCCTCACGGCCACCGGGTCTTGGCGTACTTCATGAGGGTGTAATGCGCGGCGCCAACGGCGAGGAAAAAGCCCAGGAAACCATCCCGGAACCCCTGGCGCAGGAAGTAGGTCCTGATAAAGGCCCAGAGTGGCCTGAAATAGACGTACGTCCAGCCCGCCCGCCACCCCTGCTCGATCTTTTCGGTGGCGAACAGGGTCGAATACCGGTTCTGCCGGGCAACATAGTCGTCCAGGTCGCTGTAGGAATAATGCAGGAAAGGCTCGTTGATCGTGCCCATGCCCGGCTCCGGCCCTTCCAGCCGGCAATGCACCGGGTAGTGGGAAAAGGACGCCCTTTCCTTATCATACAGGCGGGCGATCCGGTCGGGGAACCAGCCGCCGTAGCGAACCCAGCGGTCGCCGATGAAATTCTTGCGCGTCAGCTGATACACGGCGTGGGACGGCTGGCCGCCGAGAATCTTGCGGATCGCCTCGACCGTCGCGGGGGGGATCTCTTCGTCGGCGTCCACATTCAGGATCCAGCGGTGGCTGGCCTTTTCGGCGCAAAAATTCTTCTGACGGCCATAGCCTCTCCACTTTTCCTGAAAAACCTTGTCCGTATAGCGCCGGCAGATTTCCACGGTGGCATCGCTGCTGAAAGAGTCGACCACGACGACTTCATCCGCCCACCGAAGGCTCTTCAGGCACCTTTCGATGTTCTTTTCTTCGTTAAACGTGATGATGGTAACGCTAATTTTTTCCATACGTTTGCAGGAATAAGGCGGAACGAGACTCCGCCGGGTTTACCGCATCTCGAACAACCGGGACATCCTCGGGCCGATGCCGGAAGTTCCCTTGAACCCCGTAGACGGTACTACTTTATTGCCTCTCTTTCGATTTTGTCTAGGATTATATTTCCCAGGCAAAAAAAGATTGTGTTAATATAAGTCTCGGATAATAAAGAATGTGGGGGAAGTGGAGCGATTTAAAAACCGGCACGGCGGAATTTTTTCTTCCGGTGAGCCCGAAAAATTCATCCCCAACGTACAGGGACCGCAATGATAGATGTCATCTTCGAAGGCATGATCGAATCGATTGAGAAATTCTGGTTCCAGCTCAACCTCCGGTTCGACCTGGAAAATTCCGATAGTTTTCTTGCCCTCCAGCGGCTATGGAACATGGCGCTCGAAAACCCTGTCATTCTGCTGGGCGCCGTGGTGATACTGATTGGCATACCCATCGGTCTTTACCAGTCCCGCAAAGCCCAGGCCGGCAAGGAAAAACGCATGGATCAGCTCATGGGGGAGCTGGAGGGAGATGCAGGCTCCAAACCCCTGTTCGCCGACGAAATGCAGCCGCCTCAGGACGATGGCGATACCGACTTTATCTCGATGAACAGCTTCCTGGGCAAGGAATTTTCCGGCGACCTGTTGCCTGAGCTGGACAACAATAAAACCGCCGGCCGGGAAAACCCGGAGCTGTGGAACAAGGACGATCTCTCCCCCTCTTCCGCACCGCTCCACAAGGATTTTGGCAGCCTGACCGAACCGCCGTTTATCGATGAGGAGATGGACCTCGAACCTTCCACCAACGGCACCCGGGAAATCCAACTGCACGAAACAGCGGGCGCTGAAAACGACGCCGACACTATCGCACGGACGGAGTCCGCTCTGGACACCACAGGCTCGGCCGAAGACGAACTCGATAAAATCCTCGATTTTTCCTCCAGCATTGAGGAAATCGACCTTTCGTCGGAAATCGAGGAGGCCATCTCCGCGATCGAAGGCACCCTGGAAGAAATTCAGCAACAGAAGAACCCCGGCACGGAAACATCCCTCGAAGCCCCGAGCGAAGATCTCGTCGACCTGGGTTATCCGGAGGAAGCGGATATCGAGCCCGTGGAAGAAAGTATCGGGGTGGACTCGATGATCCTGGAAGCCAATGCCGACGAGCCGCTTACCTCCGATGCTTCAGTGGAAACCGCCGAGGCGGTGGAAGAAGACGCGGTGGAATTGGAATCGGTGGTCATGGAGGACAGCGACGAATTCTTCCCCATGGTTGCGGAGGAAGAGTCCCTGGAAGGGCATTCGCTGGAGCCTGAGCTCGCCACAGCCCCCGAAAACGGCATCCCTGGGGAAGAACATCAGACAGCCGCGGCAGCCACGGCGGAGCCGCAAAGCGTTCAGTCCGCAAAACCCGCCCGCAACTCCAAAGATCTCATGGATCGACTGCTTAAATTTCAGGATCAACTGGAAAAAAGAATGGCTGCCCTGGGGACCGATGAGGCCGAAAACAGCGCCACCAACGGCGACACCTCTACTCCGCAGGAAAAAAAAATTTTTGAACCCGTGAACATGAAAAATCCCGAGGAAAATACCGACCCAAAAGCGAAAAGTTACCAGGAACTGCTGGAATCTTACTTCCTCGCCAACAAACAGAATAAGAACGAATAGGTTTTCGGCACGTTTTCGGCTTTTCCGAGGCTCGCGGCTCGGCCCCACGCGGGCTCCCCTCTCTTCCCATCAAATCCTGGTCAGTCCCATGTTTCGAAGCACCCGACTCACCAAATTTACATTTGCAGTCTTTTTCGTACCAATGGGAGCGAAGCCAACCTCCCCGGCCCTGCCATGTGCGGAATAGCCGGCATCCTTCACCTCGACCAGAAACCCGTCGAGCTTGCAACGCTGGAAGCGATGACCCAGGCCGTCCGGCACCGGGGCCCCGACGGTTTCGGGTTCACCGGCATCGCCACCGCCAGCGGCGGTTCATTCACCGCACACAATCGGCCCATCGAGACACTCCAGCCCGCAATGGAGCGCGATCGTTTCGACATCGGGTTCGGCCATCGCCGGCTCTCCATCATCGACCTGAGCGACCTCGCCGCGCAACCCATGCAGAGCCGCAGCGGAACGGCCTGGCTCACCTACAACGGAGAGATATACAACCACATCGAGCTGCGCGGAGAACTTGAGGCCCGGGGGCACGCCTTTTCATCCCATTCCGATACCGAGGTGGTCCTCCAGGCGTACGAGGAATGGGGCGAGGGTTGCCTGGAACACTTGTCGGGCATGTTTGCGTTTGCCATTTGGGACCAGGAGAAAAAGCAGCTCTTTTGCGCCCGCGACCGCTTCGGCATGAAGCCCTTTTATTATTCCCTGAGCGCCAGCACTTTTCTGTTCGGCTCCGAAATCAAGCAGCTCTTCCTCCACAGGCCCACCACCCAGGAAACGAACGACCGGCTCGTTTACGACTACCTGAGGCACGGCTTCACCGATCATTCCAATGAAACGATGTTCAAGGACGTCCGCCAGCTTGAGCCCGGACAATGTCTCATCCTCAGACAAGGATCACCCTTGCGGATCGTGACTTACTACCAGCCCGGCAAGCAAACCGCTGCCCCGGCCACCGCCGCATCGCACGCGGAATATTTCAAGGAACTGTTCAGTCAATCGGTAAAGCAACACCTGCGCAGCGATGTAACCGTGGGGAGCTGCCTGAGCGGCGGGCTCGATTCAAGCAGCATCGTTTGCAGCGTTCATGCGCTTCTGAAAGGCGCTTCCGGCGCAAGCCAGGTCACCTTCACCTCCTGCTTCAACGACAAAAAGTTCGACGAAAGAGAGCACGTTCAGGAAGTGATTCGTCTGACCCGCGCCAGGAGCATCGAAACCTTTCCGGACCTCGACCGGGTGATTGACGATGCCCGGATAATGCTCGCCCACCATGATGAACCCTGGGGTTCCACCAGCCAGTATTCACAATGGCACCTGTTTTCCACCATAAAGAGCAACGGCGTCAAAGTGGTTCTCGATGGCCAGGGGGCCGACGAAATTCTCGCCGGGTATCATTCCTGCTACGGCGCCTACTTTCTTGAACTGGCGCGCGCACTGAAATGGGGCTTCCTGTTCGGCGAGGTGAGGCGCTGCCAGAAACACCACGGCTACAAGGCGGCAGCGATTGTCCGCTTTATTATTTCCAGCCTCGCGATCGATCTTTTTGGCATGCATCTGGGTTTTCTTCGCCCGCGCCCGGCCTGGATGGCTGATGGTTTTTACAGCTCCGTCAAACAAAGCCGGGCAAATCAGGCGCCCCGTTTCGCGGCAAAGCCGCTGAACCACTTCCTCGGCCTCCTGCTCAGGTATAACTTATCCGCCTTGCTGCGCTTTGAGGACCGCTCCTCCATGGCGCATTCCGTCGAGGCGCGCCTGCCCTTCCTCGATCACCGCCTGGTGGATTTTTTATTCTCCCTACCGGCCGAAGAAAAGATCCGCGATGGATGGACCAAAGCCATCCTCCGGCAGTCCTTTAAAAATCTTATCCCGGAAAAAATCCGTCTGCGAAAAGATAAAATGGGGTTCGTGACTCCCGAGGAGAAATGGCTCCGCAGCCTGCCCGAGGGCTCCATCCGGGAAATCCTTAACTCCCCGGCGGCCCGCCAGGCGGGTCACTTGAACATCCCCGAAGCCCTTGCCGAGGTGCTGGCCATCCGCCGGGGAGAGAAACCCTTCAGCTTCCTGCCCTGGCGAATCCTGAATTATTGCCTGTGGATGGAAAAGCAAAACAAAATCGATTAGGGCGCATCCCACGCAATACATCAAGAGTTTCAAACATGGCGAATAATCTGTGGCCCAGACAACAAAAGAAACCAACCAGCACTCCCATTTCCAATTGCGATACCTGGCGGATTGCTACTGCAATCGGGACACTCCTCAGCCCATTTCCTGGCATGAATCTACAATGCCATCACACATATAAACATGAGAAATCTTCGTGTCTTTTGATAAATCCATACACAGCGATTCAATGAAACCAAAAATTCTTTTCATGTCCGCTCCGCCTCCTTTCATTCGGCAGGACAGAGAGGTCCTCAAATTGCGTTACGAGGTGAAGGCATTTGATCTCATAGCTTATGACTCCCGGCTTACAGCTCTCATTTTCTATGCCCGTACCGTATGGTGGCTTTTAAAGAATATTTGGACCTGCGATGCCCTGTTCATACGATTTGCAGACGTGTACGCGTTTTTTTTCGCAATTTTCGCCAAGATCTTTCGCAAAAAGCTCTTCATCGTTGTGGGTGGGTTTGAGGCAACATGGATTCCCGAGTGGGGCTACGGAACCTATCACAACAAAAGGTCTCGCTTCTTCACGCGTTACAGCTTACAGACTGCGACAAAAATTCTTCCAGTCAGCAAGTCACTCGTAGCGAGTCCGAAGAACGGATTCGGTCTTAAACACCGCATCGAGGGCATAAAACTTTTATACCCCGAAGTCGATGCGGCCAAAATACACGTCATCCCCAACGGTTACCGCACCGAATTTTTCTGTCCCGATCCTACGACAAAAAAGATCCCCGGTGTTCTCACGGTGGCCTCGATCCGCAATAAAAAGGATTTTATCCTTAAAGGCATCGACGTTTTCATTGATATCGCCCGGCAAAAGCCTGCATTGCCATTTACAATTGTCGGAGCCAAAGACTCAGACCTTCGGCAATGGGCTGGGCCTCTCCCTGAAAACCTGCGTTTGGTCAACAAATTAAACCATGAAGCACTGCTCAAGGAATATCAGGCCGCAAAAGTTTTCATGTGCCTCTCCCTGACCGGCGGCATGCCCAATGTCCTGTCGGAAGCCATGTTATGCGAATGCGTCCCCGTGGGCTATGATGTGAGCGCCATCCCGGAAATTATTGGTGATACGGGGATCATCATCCAACAGCGAGACTCCATGGAAATTTTGTCGGGTGTGGAACAAGCTCTCCTGCTGAACGGTAAAAGAGCTCGCATCAGAATTCTAGACCGCTTTTCATTAGCCACCCGATGCCAGGCCCTCTACAAAATCATCGACAAGGAAATCAAATATCATGACTCACCCCGCCATAAGTAGCAGCGGCTCACACATCAAGAAGATTCTAAAACCTCTCCTGAAAAGTTGGTTCACCGTCATAACGGGCGTCCCCCCAAAATGCAACATCTTGAACCCCAACTACCTTCACAGCAGCCACCTGAACCAGGCCATTATAGATGCACTGGAACTTCTGCCTGACCGGGCCCGCGTTCTGGATATAGGCTGCGGACGGCAGCCGTACCGGGAATATTTCACGCGCCAAGGAGCCCTGTATTTTGGCATCGAACCCTTTACTCCCGAGACCAGAAAAGAAAATGCCCCCAGCCCGGATTGCGCCGCAGACGCACACCAGCTCCCCATCGATGCCAACACCATCGATTTCATCCTTCTCACCGAAGTGCTGGAGCATGCCGATCACCCTTCCCGTCTACTAAAGGAAATCGAAAGAGTCCTCAAGCCAGGGGGATTCCTGATCGTGACCATGCCATTTCTGTTTCTAGAGCATAAGGACCCCATGGACTACCGGCGATTCACACCCGATGGGTTGATCCAATTGGCGCAAATGGAGGGAATTGCCTTTGAGGCGGAGATGATTAAAAAGCTGGGAGGAACGGGAACCGTGTTAATGCAAAACCTGCAAAACGTAATCTACGAGAAGCTGCTTTCCAGCAGTGCTGGAACATATTTTTATTATTCCGCGGGACTGATCATCATGCCTATCGCTAGTTTGGCGTTCAACCTGGTGGGACTAATATTGAATACGCTTCTCTCCAGTGAAACTGTCTACTCAGGAATCATGGTAGCGTTCAGGAAAAATTCCGTATCCTGACCGAAGAATTCTCAACCACCAATC